>CAIOBP010000114.1 GCA_903856295.1 uncultured Rhodospirillales bacterium
CAAGCGGCAGGTCGGCGCCGAGGGATGGTCTCTCCGGTCTCACCAAGGGATAAATGATGGGAGGCCGGCGTCCGGCGTCAGGGGCAGGCAGCTACTTCAACGCGAGTTCTAACCCACGAGTCGCAGCGACGGGCCAAATTTTTTGAAGTGTATTGCGGTTTGCCTTGGTTGTGCTCTGGAGATTTTCCAAGACCCCCGAGGATTGTGTTTGTTTTGTTCTTGCAGCCTCTCGGCCTTGGAGCGGTTCGGGACGGAGGGTTTCATCCGCATCTATTTGTTGACATCCAGTTTTGTCGGAAGCTCGGTGCTCCGGGGCGCCGCCCGATCCATCGATGCCGCGTTTGTGCCGGGAGTTTGGGGCGTGGCCGGCTTTTCCTTGTCGGTTTCCTTGGATTTATCGTTCGCTTTTTCTTTTTCCTTCGCGATTTCCTTTTCTTCCTTGGTCGGGGCGCGCCAGCCGCCACCAAGGGCCTTGAACAGCCCGACCGCCGCCTGGATGTGGCCGAGACGGGCCTGGGCCAGGGCGTCCTCGGCGGCGAACAGGGTTTTCTGGGTGTTCAGCAGGGTGGTGATATCGATCAGCCCGGCGCTGAACTGGGCCATGGCGATGTCGTAGGCGCGCTGGGCGGTATCGACCGCCGCCTTTTGCGCCGTTTCCTCCTCGGCGGTCTTGTGATTGGCGACGACGGCGTTCTCGACATCGGAGAAGGCCGAGACCACGGCCTTGCGGTAAGTCTGAACCAGTTCGTCGTAACGCGCCTGCCGGTAGTCGCGCTCGCCCCGGAGGGCGCCGCCGTGGAAGATCGGCTGGGCGATGCCGCTGCCCAGCGAGAACAGCACGCTGTTGGAATGGAGCAGCGTCGACAGCGCCAGACTTTCGAAGCCATACTCGGCGGTGAGCTTGACGCTGGGAAACAGCGACGCCCTGGCGGCGCCGATATCGGCGTTGGCGGCGATCAGCTGGGCCTCGGCATACTGAATGTCGGGCCGGCGCTGGAGCAGGTCCGAGGGCAGGCCCGGCGCCACCGCCGGCACGACCACGGTCGATAGCGTGCCGTCGTCGGAGCGCATCTGTTCGGGCAGCCAGCCGACCAGCACCGCCAGGGTGTTGGCGTTCTGGCGCAATTGCTGTTCGAGCGGCGGCACGGCGGCCCGCAGGTTCGCGACCACGCTTTCCTGCTGGGCGACGTCCAGTTCGGTGGCGGTGCCGAAACGCACGCGGTCCTTGATCGCGTCCAGCACCCGCTCGGCGTTGGCGAGGTTGGCGTCGGCGGCCTCCAGCCGGTCGCGCAGGCCGAGACCGTTGAAATAGCTGCTGGCGACGCTGGCTTGGACGGTCAGGGCCACGGTCTGCCGGTCGAAGCGGCTGGCTTCGGCGTTGGCCTCGGCCGCTTCGACCGCCGCGGCGTTCTTGCCCCAGAAGTCCAGCTCGTAACTCACCGACAGGCTGGTGGTGAAGCTGTTCTTGGCGACCGGCCGGGAGTTGGGGTTGTTGGGAGTCTGGGTCGGGGTCTGGGCGCGCTGGACGCCGGCATTGGCATCGACCGCGGGCAGCAGGGGGGCGCCGCTGATCCGGGCCTGGGCGTCGGCCTGACGCACCCGGGCGGCGGCGGCGGCGAGGTCGAAGTTCGAGGTTTCTGCCAGCCGCATGTAGGCGTCGAGCATCGGGCTGTGGAACTGCTTCCACCAGTCGGTCGCCGGCCAGACTCCGCGGTCCCTGGTGTCCCCGGACTCGTTCCTGGCGGACTCGTTCCAGGCGGCCGGGAGCGGCGTCTTCGGGCGCGCGTACTCGTCGGTCTGGCTGCACGCCGAGAGCGACAGGGCGATCAGGGGCAGCGCAACAGCGGGTCTCATCACGAACCTCCAGCTTCCATGATCTGCCGCCGCTCGCGGCGCAGCCGCCGCCAGCGCGAAAACCGCGCCAGGGCAAGGTAAACCACCGGTGTGGTATAAAGGGTTAAGAACTGCGAGACGATCAGCCCGCCGACCAGCGCCACCCCCAGCGGCCGGCGCATTTCGCCGCCGGCTCCGGCGCCGATGGCCAGCGGAATCGCCCCCAGCACGGTGGCCAGGGTGGTCATGGTGATCGGGCGGAAACGCTGGTGGCAGGCCTCGAGAATCGCCGCCTCGGGCGAGAGGCCGCGGGTGCGCTCGGCGACGATGGCGAAATCCACCAGCATGATGCCGTTCTTCTTGACGATGCCCATCAGCAGGATCACGCCGATGATGCTGATGATGCTCAGCTCGTGGCCGGTGACCAGCAGCGCCAGCAGCGCCCCGATGCCCGCCGAGGGCAGGGTCGAGAGAATGGTCAGCGGATGCAGGGTGTTTTCATAGAGCACCCCGAGCACGATGTAGATGGCCAGCAGCGCCGACAGGATCAGAATCGGCTGATCGCGCAGGGATTCGGCGAAGGCCTTGGCGTTGCCGGCGAATTCGGTGCGAATGCTGGCGGGTAGGCCGATATCGGCCCCGGCGGCCTTGACCAGTTCGGTCGCGTGCCCGAGCGACACCCCCGGCCCGAGGTTGAAGGAAATGGTGGCGGCGGGAAACTGCCCCTGATGGCTGACCGAGACCGGCGCCGTCCCCGGCTCGAAGCGGGCGATGGCGCTTAGCGGCACCTGCTTGCCGTCGGCGGTGGGCACGAACAGCCGGGTCAGCGAGACCGGGTCCTCCTGCAAGGCCGGGTCGAGTTCGAGAATCACATGGTACTGGTTGCGCTGGGTGTAGATGGTCGACACCTGCCGCTGGGCGAAGGCGTCCTCCAGAATATTGTCGACCGTGGTCATGTCGATGCCCAGCCGGGCGGCGGCGTCGCGATCCACCGTCACCATCATCTCGCGGCTGGCGGCGTCCTGGTCGCTGGAAACATCGGCGAGGCCGGGGACCTTCTTCAGCCGCTCGATGTAGCGCGGCGACCATTCCCGCAGCTCTTCCAGGGACTCATCCCAGAGCACGAACTGGAACTGGCCCTTGCCGGCGCGTCCGCCGACCCGGATATCCTGGGCCGCCTGGAGAAACACCGAAAAGCCCTCGATGCGCGCCAGCTTGGGCCGCAAGCGGGTGACGACCTCCTCGGGCGTGGCCTCGCGCAGGTGGACCGGCTTGAGGCTGATGAACATCCGGCCCTGGTTGGAAGTGGCGATCGGTCCGCCGGCGCCGATGAACGAGCCGACGGTGGCCACCGCCGGGTCCGACATCACGATCCGGATCGCCTTCTGCTGGCGCTCGGCCATGGCCTTGAACGAGACATCGGAGCGCGCTTCGGTGGTGCCGATGATCAGCCCGACATCCTGGGGCGGAAACAGCCCCTTGGGCACGACGCCGTACAGCCAGACCGTCAGCCCGACGGTGCCGAGGGTGACGCCGAGCATCAGTCCTTGGTGGCGGATCACCCAGCCGAGGCCGCGTTCGTAGGGGCGCTGGCACCAGCCGAACACCGCCTCGGCCAGCCGGGCCAGAGCGGCCGGGGTGAAACGGCGCCGTCCCGAGGACATCATGTGGCCGTAGAGGGTCGGGGTGACGGTGATCGAGACCAGCCCCGAGACCAGAATGGCCACGGTCAGGGTCACCGCGAACTCGTGGAACAGCCGCCCGACCACTCCGCCCATGAACAGCAGCGGAATGAACACCGCCACCAGCGACACCGTGATCGAAATCACGGTGAAGGTGATCTCGCGGGCGCCGATGATCGCCGCGGTCAGCGGCTCCTCGCCCTTTTCGATGTGGCGGGTGATGTTCTCGATCATCACGATGGCGTCGTCGACCACGAAGCCGACCGAGATGGTCAGGGCCATCAGCGAGATGTTGTCGAGGCTGTAATCGAGCAGCCACATCACCGCCGTGGTGCCGGCCAGCGACAGCGGAATGGTGATCGAGGCGGCCAGGGTCGGGGTGAGGCGCCCGAGCGAAACCAGCACCACCAGCACCACCAGCACCACGGTGATCAGCAGGGTCTTCTCGACGTCGGCGACATTGGCGCGGATCGATTCGGTGCGATCGGAAACCACCGAGACTTTACTGCCCGCCGGCATCCACTCTTCGAGCTGGGGCAGCACCGACTTGATACGGTCGACGGTCTCGATGACGTTGGCGCCCGGCTGCTTGAACACGATCACCAGAATCGCCCGGTCGCCGTTGAACCATGCCGCCATCCGGGTGTTTTCGACGCCGTCGGTGACCGAGGCCACCGCGGTCAGCCGCACCACCGCGCCGTTCTGCGCCCGCAGGATCAGCGGCCGGTAGTCGGCGGCGGTGAACAGCTGGTCGGTGGCGCTGAGGGTCGATTGCTGGTCGGGGCCGTCGAAGCCGCCCTTGGGCATGTCGACATTGGCCTTGGACAGCACCGAGCGGACATCCTCCAGCCCCAGCCCCATGGCCGCCAAGGCTCCGGGGTTGACCCGCACCCGCACCGCCGGCTTCTCGGCGCCGCTGACGGTGACCTGGGCCACGCCCTCGATCTGGGAAATCCGCTGGGCGATGATGGTGTCGGTGGCGTCGTAGAGCTTGGCCGACGAGAGGGTGTCGGAGCTGATGGCCATGATCAGGATCGGCGCGTCGGCGGGATTGGCCCGGCGCCAGGTCGGCGGCATCGGCAGATCGGCGGGCAGGTCGCCGCCCGAGGCGTTGATCGCGGCCTCGACATCGCGCGCCGCCCCGACCGAATCGCGATCGAGCCCGAACTGCACCGCGATGTTGACCGAGCCCTGGGAACTGGTCGAGGTCAGCTCGCTGACTCCGGCGATGGTGCCGAGCCGGCGCTCCAGCGGGGCCGCCACCGTCGCCGCCATGGTGGTGGGGTCGGCGCCCGGCAGCTTGGCCGAAACCTGGATGGTCGGAAAGTCGACCGCCGGTAGCGGCGCCACCGGCAGAAACACGAAAGCCACCGCCCCGACCAGGAACACGCCCAGCGACAGCATGAAGGTGGCCACCGGCCGGCGGATGAACAGTTCGCTCACGCCGGTTTCCTCCGGGTCCGCAGCCGCACCTTCAGCCGGTCCATGGCCAGATAGATCACCGGGGTGGTGTAGAGGGTGAGGACTTGGCTGAGCAGCAGCCCGCCGACGATGGCGATGCCCAGCGGCCGGCGCAGCTCGCCGCCGGTGCCCTGGTCGAAGGCCAGCGGCAGCGCGCCCAGCAGCGCCGCCATGGTGGTCATCATGATCGGCCGGAAGCGCAGCAGCGAGGCCTGAAAGATCGCCTCGCGCGGCGCCATGCCGTGTTCGCGCTCGGCCTGGAGCGCGAAGTCGATCATCATGATCGCGTTCTTCTTGACGATGCCCATCAGCAGCACGATGCCGATCAGCGCCACCAGCGACAAGTCGGTGCCGGTCACCATCAGGGCGAGCAGCGCCCCGACCCCGGCCGAGGGCAGGGTGGTCAGGATGGTGAAGGGGTGGATGGTGCTCTCATAGAGCACGCCGAGCACGATGTAGATCACCACCACCGCCGCCAGGATCAGCAACGGCTCCGAGCGCAGCGACGAGCGGAACTCGGCGGCGTCGCCGCTGTAGCCGCCGCTGACCGTGTTGGGCATGCCGAGCCGTTCGCGGGCGCCGTCGATGGCGCTCATGGCCTCGCCGAGCGAGGCGCCGGGCGCGAGGTTGAAGCTGATGGTCACGGCGGGAAACTGCGCCTGATGGGTCACCGCCAGCGGCACCCGGGCGCGCCTGGCGGTGGCGAAGGCCGAGAGCGGCACCAGCCCGCCGGCGGTCGAGCGGACGTAAATGGCGTTCAGGGTCTCGGGGCCGAGCTGATAGCCGGGCGTGACCTCCAGGATCACATGGTACTGGTTGACCTGGGTGTAGATGGTCGACACCTGCCGTTGGCCGAAGGCGTCGTAGAGGGTGTCGTCGATGGCCTGCACCTGGATGCCCAGCCGCGAGGCCTGATCGCGGTCGATGCTCAGCCGGACCTCGGAGCCCTCGGTTTCCTGATCCGAGGCGACGTCGGCCAGCATCGGCAGGGCGGTGATCGCGCTTTGCAGCCGGGGCGCCCAGGCGACCAGCTCCTCGCCGTCGACGTCCATCAGCGTGTACTGGAACTGGGTGCGGCTGGTGCGGGCGCTGATCTGAATGTCCTGCACCGCCTGCATGTGGACTTCGGCGCCGGGGACCGCCGCCATGGTCCGGGCCAGCCGGGTGATCACGGTCTCGACGCCGGCCCGGCCCTTGCGCGGTTTCAGCACCAGGGTCAGGTGGCCGGTGTTGGGGGTGGTGTTGACGGTGCCGGCGCCGAGAAACGAGGCGACTCCGGCGATGTCGGGATCGCGCAGTGCCAACTCGGCCACCCGCTCCTGGAGCGCGCTCATGGCGCCGAAGGAAATGTCGTCGCGGGCGTCGAGGGTGGCGGTGATCAGGCCGGTGTCCTGGGCGGGCAGAAAGCCCTTGGGCACCACCATGTAAAGCCCGATGGTGGCCACCAGCGTCGCCACCGCCAACCACAGAGTCGCGGTCTCGTGGCGCAGCACGCACTCCAGGGTCCGGCCGTAGGCCCGGCGCAGCGCCGCGAACAGGCCGTGCTCGGATTCCCCCTCATGGGCGTTGGCGCGGCTGAGGATGTGACCGCACATCATCGGGGTCAGGGTCAGCGACACCACCGCCGAAATCACCACCGCCAGGGTCAGGGTCAGGGCGAATTCGCGGAACAGCCGGCCGACGATGCCGGTCATGAACAGCAGCGGAATGAACACCGCCACCAGCGACACGGTCAACGAGACGATGGTGAAGCCGATTTCCCGCGCGCCCTTGAAGGCGGCGGCCATCGGCGTTTCGCCCTGCTCGATGTAGCGGACGATGTTTTCGATCATCACGATGGCGTCGTCGACCACGAAGCCGGCCGAGATGGTCAGGGCCATCAAAGAGAGATTGTCGAGGGTGAAGCCGCACAGCGACATGGCGCCGAAGGTGCCGATCAGCGACAGGGGCAGCGCCACGCCGGGAATGATGGTCGCCGGCACCGACTTCAAAAACAGGAAGATCACCAGGATCACCAGCCCGATGGTCAGGGCCAGGGTGAACTGGACGTCGGCCACCGAGGCGCGGATGGTCACGGTGCGGTCGGACAGCACCGTGATGGCGATTCCCGCCGGCACCGTCTGGATGATTTGGGGCAGCGTCTCCTTGATGCGGTCGGCGGTGGCCACGATGTTGGCGCCGGGCTGGCGCTGGATATCGACGATCACCGCCGGGCGGCCGTCACGCCAGCCGGCGACCCGGGAATTTTCCACTCCTTCCACCACCTCGCCGACATCGCGCACCCGCACCGAGGCGCCGTTGCGGGTGGCCAGGATCAGGCCGCGATATTGTTCGGGATCGCCGAGCTGGTCGTTGGTGGCGATGGTTTCCGAGAGCTGGGGGCCGTCGAAGCTGCCCTTGGGCAGGGAGACATTGGCCTTGGAGAGCGCGCCGCGGACATCCTCCAGGCTCAGCCCGTAGCCCGAGAGCCGGGCGGGGTCGATGCGGATGCGGAAGGCCGGGCGCTGGCCGCCCTGAATCTGCACCCGGCCGACGCCGCCGATCTGGCTGAGCTTCTGGGCGAGCAGGGTGTCGGCGACGTCGTTGACCTTGGTGATCGGCAGTGTCGTCGAGGACAGGGCCAGGGTCATGATCGGCGGGTCGGCCGGGTTGACCTTGGAATAGGTCGGCGGGTTGGGCAGATTGGCCGGCAGCACGCCGCGCGCGCTCTGGATCGCGGCCAGCACATCCTCGGAGGCGACGTCGATGTTCTTGCCGAGATCGAACTGGAGGGTGATAGCGCTCAGCCCGTAGGAACTGGTCGAGGTCATCGATTGCAGCCCCGGCATCAGCCCGAACTGGCGTTCCAGCGGCGTCGTCACCAGCGAGGCGATGGTGTCGGCGCTGGCGCCGGGCAGCTGAGTCGTGACCTGGATGGTCGGAAAATCGACCTGGGGCAGGGCGGAGACCGGCAGCAGCCGGTAGCCCAGCAGGCCGATCAGCACCACCGCGAACGCCAGCAGCCACGTCGCCACCGGCCGGGCGATGAACGGAGCCGAGATGTTCATCGCGGGCCGCCATTGTGTTCACCGTCTTTGTGGTCTTCGGCCTTGCGCTCCCCGGCTTTATGCTCGCCGCCCTCGGGGCGTCGGGCGTTGACGGTTTTGCTGCCGTTCTGGAGCTTGGCCACCCCGTCGACCGCCACCAGTTCGCCCTCGGCGAGGCCGCTCTCGATCACCGCCTCGCCGGCTTCCTGAGGTCCCAGGGTCACCGGCCGCAGCTCCGCCGTCTGGTCGGGCTTGAGCAGGAAGACGTAGGGCCCCTGAGGGCCGCGCAGCACCGAGGCCGCCGGCACCACCAGGCCGGCGGCGCGGGTGGTCAGCAGTAGGCGGATATTGACGAACTGGCCGGGCCACAGCCGGCGCTCGGCATTGGCGAACACCGCCTTGAGCTTGATCGTGCCGGTGGTCTGGTCGACCTGATTGTCCATCAGCTCCAGGGTGCCGCGTTCCAGCACCGTGCGGTTGCCGGAATCGGTGACCAGCACCGGCAGCGGCTCCCGGTTCGGGCGGTGCATTTCCTCGTTGATCGCGCTCAGGCTTTGCTGGGGCAGGGTGAAGACCACCGAGATCGGCTGCATCTGGGCGACCATCAGCAGGCCGGTGGCGTCGCTGGCGCGCACGATGTTGCCGCGATCGATCTGGCGGATGCCGGTGCGGCCGTCGATCGGCGAGGCGATCACGGTGTAGCTGAGCATGGCGCGGGCATTGTCGATGCTCGCCTGATCGACCCGCACCGAGGCTTCCATCTGCTTGAGCAGGGCGCGGGCGGCGTCGACGGTCTGGCCGGCGATGCGGTTGCCGAGTTCGAGATAGCGCCGGAGGTCGAGGCGGGCCAGCTCGAGCTGGGCTTCGTCCTTGGCCTTGGCCGCCAGGGCCTGATCGAGCTGGGCCTGATAGGTGCGGCCGTCGAGGCGGACCAGCGCGTCGCCGGCCTTCACCTCCTGGCCTTCCTTCACCGCCCAGTCCACCAACTCGCCGTCGACCCGGCTGCGAATGGTGACGCTGTTGTAGGCCTGAACCGTGCCCAGCCCGTCGAGATAGATCGGCACGTCCTTGCGCTGGACGGGCGCCGGCACCACCGGCACCGGCCGTCCCTCGCCGGCCCGCCGTCCGCCCTGGTCCTGGGGCGCCTGGGCCGGCCGCGATGACCAGAAGGCGGCGCCCGCGACCGCCACCAAGAGACCGATGATCACAAAGCGCCGCATGAGACGTCCCGTCCTAGTTGAACCCACAGTCGGTCCGGTCGCACCCTACCCTGGAGTCGGCCGGGTTTGAAGGTATTACACGCGACTGGGAGTATGAAACATGCGCGCAGCGGACATGTTTTAGCTGCGGGCATTTTTATTGGTCCCAAATTTTTCGGTATCGCGATGCCGCGGAAAATGGCACAATTACAACCATAAATTTGACGCGATTTGTCGCCATGGGCACCACCCCCGGCGGAACGCGGCGCAGCAGTAGCGAGAGCGTCCGATGACCGAGTCTCGTCCAAGAATTCTGGTGGTCGACGATATTACTGCGAACATCAAAATTCTCGGCGCCATCCTGCGGCAGGACCACGAAATTCTCGTCGCCAGCAACGGTGCCGAAGCGCTGGAGATCGCGCTGGCCGAGTTGCCCGACGTGATTCTCCTCGACGTCATGATGCCGGACATGGATGGTTACGAGGTCTGCCGGCGGCTGAAGAACGATCCCCGGACCGTCGGGATTCCGGTGATCTTCATTTCGGCGATGAACGAGGTCGAGGACGAAGCGCGCGGCCTGGAGGTCGGCGGGCTCGACTACATCGTCAAGCCGGTCAATGCCCCGATCGTCAGGGCCCGGGTGCGGATTCATCTGGAGCTGAAGCGCCAGCGCGAGCTGTTGCAGCGGATCTCGATGATCGACGGTCTGACCGGCATCGCCAACCGCCGCCAGTTCGACGAAGTGCTGGCGAGCGAGTGGCGGCGCTGCCATCGCAGCGCCTCGTATTTGTCGCTGATCATGGTCGATGTCGATTTCTTCAAGCATTACAACGATCAGTACGGGCATCTCGCCGGGGATGAATGCCTGAAGGCCGTGGCTGAGGCGATGGCCGGGCAGGTCCGCCGCTCCGCCGACCGGCTCGCCCGCTTCGGCGGCGAGGAGTTCGCCTGCCTGCTTCCCGACACCGGCGCCAACGCGGCCTACGCCATGGCCCAGCGGCTGCGGGAGGCGGTGTCGGAGCTTGGCATCGCTCATGCCTGTTCGGCGGTGAGCGAGCACGTTACCATCAGTCTCGGTGTCGCCAGTCTGATTCCCGAGAACGGCGACGGCGCTTTCCGTTTGATCGATCTGGCCGACCGCGGCCTCTATCACGCCAAGCAGCATGGTCGCAATCAGGTGGCGGTGATATAGGGGGCAATCGGGCGATATAGGGGAGAGTGCGGAGCCAGCCGCCGCGATGGATTTTCGCCGGGGGATCGGCTAGGGTCCCCGGATCGCCGGGTTGTCCGCTCCGGCAGTCTCCGCAACAGATTTCTCCGGTCGCCAACATCATGTCCGCTGTGTCCAAGGGTCGGGTGCTCCAGGTGCTGGAGACCTATCTGCCGCTGATCGGTGGCGCCGAGTTCCATCTCCATTACTTGACCCAGAACCTGATCGCCCAGGGCTGGGAGGTCGAGATCGTCACCGGGCCGGCCGATGACGGCACCGTCGAGCATCGGGATATCTGCCCGGTGCACCGCTTGCCCCATGCGGTGGGACGGCGGGCGCTGCCCTATGTCTTCGTCTGGCTGCTGCGCTTCGTGCGGATGTTCCCGCGTTTCGACGTCATTCACGTCCACCACACCTCGTTTTTGTCGTTCGTGGCGGTGATTGCCGGTTGGTTCACCGGCAAGCGCATCGTCGTGACCCTGCACGGGTTGGGCGTGCTCGACAGCGGCGTCAATAATTGCCCGATCCGCCGGATCTATCGCTGGCTTTCGATGAAGGGGGCGGGGCGGATCATCGCCACCAGCGAGGAAATGACCGCCGTCGCGGTGCGCTTCGTGCCGCGCGACCGGGTGGTCGAGATCACCAACGGCGTCGACACCGAACGCTTCGCCCCAACCGGCGACCGCAGCTTCGAGGGCGTGGCCGGGACGCTGCGCCTCGCCACCCTGCGCCGGATGAACCCCAAGAACGGCGTCCATTTCGTGATCGACGCCCTGGGGCTGGCCGGGGAGCGGCTGACCTTCTTTCTGCGCATGGCCGGGGACGGGCCGCTGCGCCCGGCCATCGAATCCGGCATCGCCGAGTTCGGTCTGGGGCAGCGGGTGAGGTTCGAGGGCTTTCTCAATCACGGTCAGGTCAAGCCGCTGCTCGATCAGACCGATGTCGCGATGTTCCTCTCCACCGCCGAATCGACCAGTCTCGCGGCGCTGGAATGCATGGCCATGGGGTGTATCGTGGTGTGCAGCAATGCCGGCGCCTTCCCGCTGTTCGTGCAGAACGGCATGACCGGCTTCATCGTCGACCTGTTCGAGCAGGGCCAGTCGGACTATGCGGCGCCGATGCATCTCGAGCCCTGGCAGACTGAGCGGGTCGCCGAAACCCTGATCGCGATCCAAGCCATGCCGGCCGCCGAGTTGCGGCGGATCTCCGAGGCGGCGCGCGCCTATGTCCGTGCCCATTTCGATTGGTCGGTGATCACCGCCACCACCGTCGCCCAGGCCTACCGCCGCTAACGTCCCGGTTTCCAAAGGCCTCGGCCTTTGGCGGGTCCAGGGCGGAGCCCTGGAAGCGGCGCCGTTCCGCCTCCGGGAACCGGGCAGATCAGCCAAACAGTTCCGAATGGGTCCCGGCCCGGACGAAGATCACCTCCTCGTTCAATCCCTGCCCGGTCAGTCGGTAAATAAGAAGAAAATCGCCACCAATATGACATTCGCGGTGGTCCGCCCAGTGACCGCTCAATGGATAATCTCGCCACTCCGGGCCAAGCGGACCATTATTGGCGACGATCAAGGACATCGCTTCCTTGAGCCCGTTCATGTCGTAGCGTCCGGAACGGGACAGTCTGACCCAATCCTTGATGAAGTCACTGTCGCGATCGGATCGGCGAGGCATCGCCGCCCGTTTGTCGTCCGGCCTCTTCCTCAATGTCATTGATCAAATTCTCAAAAGTATCAAATCGGGCACTTCTAATTTCGCGAGCCCGGAGCATGGCCGCCCTGGTCTCGGCATTGGGAACAACAAGCTCGTATGGGAGCGCGCCGTCTTTGGCGATCCTGGTCATCAGCATGCGGATGACGTCCGCAACCGTCAGGCCAATTTCGTCGAGCACCGAGATGGCGCGTTGCTCGATATCCCGATCAACCCGTGCCCGGACCAAGGTCGTTGTCATAAAAATCCCCGTTCTTCTGCTCTCTCAATATTGAGCATATATGTGCTCAATTGAGCCGAAGATCAATCCCTCTCGTGACGGTCAGAGCGCGGTGTGCGTCCGGCCTTCGGCGTCCAGACCCCGTTACCCCTGTTGGCTGAGGACCCGTGAGGCGGGGAAGCGCATGTGGGCGGTGGTGCCGTGGCCGATTTCGCTCTCGATTTCGAGGGAGCCGCCGTGCAACTCCATCAGGTTGCGGCTGATCGCGAGGCCGAGGCCGGTGCCTTCGATCTTGCGCGAGAGGCGCGAGTCGGCCTGCTGGAACGGCTCGAAGATGCGCGGCAGCATCTCGGGGTTGATGCCGGGGCCGCTGTCGATGACCGAAATCAGCATCTGACCGTCCTCCCCGACCCGGGCGCTGACGGTGACGCTGCCGCCGCGCGGCGTGAACTTGACGCTGTTGGACAGCAGGTTGAGCAGCACCTGCATCACCGAACGCCGGTCGGCCGAGATGCGCTGGGCGCGGCCGGCGATGCGGGCGCCGACCGTCAGTTCGCCGTGATCGGCCCGCGCCCGCACCATGGTCAGGCAGGACTCGACCACCGAGGCGATGTCGATGGTCTCCTCGATCAACTCGAAGCGGCCGGCCTCGATGCGCGCCATGTCGAGCAGATCGTTGATGATGCCCAGCAGATGCTGGCCGCTCTCGAAAATGGTTTCGGCGTATTCGACGTAGCGCGGGGCCAGCGGCCCGAACAGTTCGCGCTTGAGAATCTCGGAAAAGCCGATGATGGCGTTGAGCGGCGTGCGCAACTCGTGGCTCATATGGGCGAGGAACTCGCTCTTGGCGCGGTTGGCGAGTTCGGCCTGGCTCTTGGCGGCGAGCAGGGCGCTTTCGGTGCTCTTGCGCTCGGCGATGTCGCGAATCACGCCGACGAAGGAGCGCCGGCCGCGAGGGCCGCCCGTGGCGCCGAAATATTCGCCCTGATCGAGGATTTCGGTGATGGCCAGCTCGATCGGCACCAGCGAGCCGTCCTTGCGCTGGGCCACCAGTTCCCGTTCCCTGCCGACGTTGCGCTCCGGGCCGCCGCGCCGGAAGTTGTTCATGATCGAGTCGTGCCGGTCCTGGAAGGACTGGGGCATCAGGATCGCGAGGCTGCGGCCGATCACCTCATAGGCGCGCCAGCCGAACAGGCGTTCGGCGGCGTCGTTGAAGGTCTCGATCACCCCTTGTTCGTCGGCGGTGATCACGGCGTCGAACATCGAGGACAGGATCGCGTGCATGCGGTTGGCGAAGGCCAGCAGCGCCGCCTCGGTGCGCCGCCGCTCGGTGATATCTTTGAAGATGCTGATCACCAGCAGCCGGCCGTTCCAGCCCATGGTGGTGCTGGTGATTTCCACCGGCACCGTGCTGCCGTCGGAGCGGCGCACCAGCACTTCGCTGGTCTGACGGCCGACCTGATGGGCGCGGTGGCAGAACAGCTCCCAGTAATGGTCGCGTTCGTCGTCGGGGTGAAGCAGTGCCTGGGAGGCGCCGATGATCTCGTCGACCGGCCGCTGGATCAGGTCCCCGGCCTGCTGGTTGCAGTTGACCACGATGCCGGTCTCGGCGTCGGCGACGAACACCGCTTCACCCGAAACCTCGAAGATGCGGCAGAAGAAGCGGTCGGCGTCGGCGGCGCTGACCCGGGCGAGCCGGCCTTCCGCGGCGGCGTCGGCCGGCGGGGTCGGCAGTGGCGCCGGCCGGTAGAGCGGCATCAGGGCGGCTCTGGCGGCGGCGGCGTCGGGCATGGCGTCGATCAGGGCGAAGATGCCGAGCGGCGTGCCCTCGTCGCTGTAGATCGGCGTCCGGCTCTCGATCACCGTGACGACGTGGCCGTCGCGATGGAGATAGCGGGCGGGAACCGGGACGTTGCCGCCGCCGCCATCGGCCAGCAGGCGCGCCCGCTCGGCGGCTCTGATCTTGCGGTCTTCGGGCGGAATGATCGTTTCGCCCAGGCTGCCGCGCAATTCGATGTCGTTATAATCGAGGGTCCGGCAGAAGGCCGGGTTGGTCGCCAGGATCTGCCCGCTCACACCGGTAACCACCACACCCTTCGGTGATCGCCTGAATGTCGACGCGAGTTTTTCCGGATACATCGAGCGGTGCCTTGCCAACCCTGTCCAGGTCGCGGGCGGGTGACCCACCGGAAGGTAATAGCTTGGTCATATCAGGCATGCAAGGCGGCAATCGAAGATAATGACCGCCCGCCCGGGCTCCGACTGGCCCTGACGTCCGTGCCCGCGAAGCGCGGGCGGCGGCAGGGGGTCAGCCGGGCGCGAGGGTCAGCACCATCTTGCCGGTGGCGCGGCGGTCGACCAGGGTCTGGAGCGCCTCGGAGACCTGCTCCAGGGGAAAGCTGCGGGAAACCAGCGGTTTGAGTTTGCCATCCTGGAACCAGGCGAACAGTTGCGCGAAACTCTCGGCCACCAGCTCCGGAGCGTGGCGGCGGTAGGAGCCCCAGTACAGCCCGATCACCGAACAATTCTTGACCAACAGCAGATTGGCGGGAATCTGCGGTGTGGTGCCGCTGGCGAAGCCGATGGCCAGCAGCCGCGCGCCCCAGGCGACGGAGCGCAGGCTCTTGTCGAAGACCTCGCCACCGACCGGATCATAAACGACATCGGCGCCGCGCTCGCCGGTCAGGGCGCGCACCCGCTCGCGGATGTCCTCGGTTTTGGTGTCGATCAGATGGTCGGCGCCGTGGGCGGCCGGAATCTCCAGCCGGTCGCGGCCGTTGGCGGTGGCGATCACGGTGGCGCCCAGCGCCTTGCCGATTTCGACCGCGGTCAGGCCGACTCCGCCGGCGGCGCCATGGACCAGCAGGGTTTCGCCGGCCTTCAGGTTGGCGCGTTCCCACAGCGCGATGTGCGAGGTGCCATAGGCGATCGGGAACGAGGCGGCGGTGGCGAAATCCATGGACTCGGGAATCGGAAACACGTCCTCGGCGCGGGCCAGAACCTGCTCGGCGAAGCCGCCATGGTCGAGCACCGCCATCACCCGCTGGCCGGGCGCGAAGCCCGCGACTCCGGAGCCGCATTCCAGCACCGTGCCCGCGACCTCAAGGCCGGGGGAGAAAGGAAATACGGGCTTTTCCTGATACTTGCCGGCGATCATCAGGGTGTCGGCGAAGTTCAGCCCGGCGGCGGCGACCTGGAGGCGCACCTGTCCCGGTCCGGGCGAGGGGGGAGGAATCTCCATGATCGAGAGGGAAGACGGCCCGCCCCAGCCTTGACACAAAACCGCTCGCATCCTTCGCTTCCCTTCAGATTGTCCCCTCGCGCACTCCAGCTTGCCCGCGACGCGCCGGCAGTGCAAGCTGACAGGCTTGATCGGGGATGAACGCGAAAGGATGAACGGCGTGGCCAGAGGATATTTCGCTGTTGGCGTCGAGGGGATCAGCAAGCCGGGCAATCTCGGCAATCTTCTGCGTTCGGCTCACGCTTTCGGCGCCAGCTTCGCCTTCGCGGTGACGCCGTCGCTGGACACTCGGGAAATGCATCTGGTCGATACCTCGGACAGCGAGTCCAGCCTGCCATTCTACACCTATCCCGACGTCGCCTCGCTGGTATTGCCCCGCGATTGCTGTCTGGTCGGGGTGGAGTTGCTCGACGAGGCGGTGGAACTGCCCAGTTTCCGCCATCCCACCCGTGCCGCCTACGTGCTGGGTCCGGAGCGCGGCGAGTTGTCGCCGGCCCTGGCCGGGCGCTGCCAGTTTCTGGTGAAAATTCCGACCCGGTTCTGCGTCAATGTCGGAGTCGCGGGGGCGTTGGTGATGTACGACCGCATGGTCTGTCTCGGCCGCTACGCGGAACGGCCGGTGCGCGTCGGTGGCCCGACCGAGGGCACCGCCACGCACATTCACGGCAAGCAGAAAATCAGGAACCGGGTGCGCAAGCACGCCTCACGCGACTCGTGACGCCCGGTATCAGTGGCGGGTTTCAACGCTGGTCGCGGCCGCGGCGGCCAGTTCGACCTGTTCGATGATCGCGGCCGAAGGCAGGGCGCTGCCATAAAGGGCATCGAAGCTGGTGAGGCTGGTTAGCAGGTAGTCGGCCTCGAAGTCGCTCAGGTTTTGCTGAATGTACAGCTCGGCCACGCCCTCGGGGCTGAGATTATCCAGGTCCTCGTAGGTGTCGGTCAGGGCTTTGCGCAGAGTTTCCCGCATGTCGGCAATGAAATGATTGGCCAGCTTGCGGGCCTCGCGATCGATGATTTCGGCTTCCAGGCCGATGGTGCCGCATTTCTCCGCGAGGTTTTCTCTCAGGAAGCGGGCGAAGTGCCAAACCAGAGTGCGCGTGAACTTCTTGCCGACACCGATTTCCAGATAGCAGTCCGAGGTATCGATCCTGAGCATCGCGTTGACTCCCTGTGGCGCGGGTCTCTGATCTATGGATGATGAGCGATAAAGCTTAATGAAGTGTAAGTTCAAGGGTGGTGCGGCGTCCTGTCGCAGAAATAAATCTTTCGGAACGTTTGCATTTTATGAATATACCAGATCATTGTTTGGGAGTCACTCTCAATCGCCGGTCTTTTGATCTGGAATCCTGATTTTGAAAATCCGGACAAATTTAAGATGATTCTTTATCCTTCCTTTTGCGCGGCCATCTTGATGGCGGCCGTTGTCAGCGGCCTTTCTTGATCGCATTCCGATAAAATGCCGTCATGTCACGAACCAGGACTTCGCTGGTGAAGGTGCTCTCGTAGGTCTGGCGGCCGCCTTCGATCAGGCGTTGGCAGAGCGCGGGGTCGGCGAGGCAGCGGTTGATGGCGGTGGCCAGGGCGTCGACATCGTCGGTGGGGATGAGCAGGCCGTTGCTTTCGTTTTTGCAATAGGCTTTCGGCCCGGCGGCGGCGGCGGTGATCAGGGGCACGCCGGCGGCCCAGGCCTCGACCATCACGGTGCCGAAGGGCTCGATGCGCGAGGGGAAGGTGCAGAGGGTGCTGGCGGCGAGCAGGGCGGCGCGGTCGGTGCGCCAGCCGAGCCAGCGCACCCGCTGGTCGACGCCGAGAGAGACCGCGAGCGCCTTGAGTTCGTCCTTCAGCGGCCCCTCGCCGG
Organism: uncultured Rhodospirillales bacterium; assembly: GCA_903856295.1. Classification (GTDB taxonomy): domain Bacteria; phylum Pseudomonadota; class Alphaproteobacteria; order Azospirillales; family Azospirillaceae; genus BOG-933. The sequence continues at coordinate 17,438 of CAIOBP010000114.1, forward strand.
CCAGCCAGAGATAGGCTCCCGGCACCTGGACCAGCGCTTTCAGCAGCACGTCGAGGGCCTTGTGATAATGGAGCCGGGCCAGGGACAGCAGCACCGGCACGCCCTCGGGGGTCTCGAGGCTGGCGCGGTCGACCGGCGGCTGGGGCGGCAGATCGGCGAAGGTGTGAATGCAGGCGGTGGCTTCGGGCGGCGCGCCGCTGGCCACGATATGACGGGCCAGTTCATGGGTGACGCCGACGAAATACTGGCAGTTCTTGTAGTATTTGAGATCGTACGGGCCGCCGAACCAGCCGATGTTGGGCGCGCCGCCCCGGGCCGGAGCATAGGAACTGGCCCGGGCCATCCAGAAGTGGCAGACATCGGGCTTGAAGTCGCGAATCGCCTTGGCGATCGTCCATTTCGTGCCCCAGCCGATCCAGGGCTGGGGAAAGCGGGCGTGGCGGACGGGAATGCCCAGCCCGTTCCACAGCGCGTCGCGCAGCGGGCTGGGGCGGCCGACGACCATCTGCTCGACCCCGGCCTTGTGCAGGGCCTGCACGCTGTCGGAGTACATGGTTTCGGCGCCGCCGTGTTCGGCTCCGGCCATGACCTGAAGAACCCTCATGCCCTTTTCTCCTGCGCGCCGGTGCGCCGCCATAGTGTCGCGGCCGCAGCGGCCACGGTGTCCACCTCGATACCATCCATCATGGTGCCGGTGGTATCGGGATCGTAACCCGGCACCGACAGCAGCTCTTCGAAGGATTGCGGCGTGCGGATGAAGGCGCAATGTTCGCCCCAGGGACGGTAATGCTCGGGCCGGCTGGGGCCGAACAGGCCGAGCGTCGGAGTGCCGACCGCCGCCGCGATGTGCATCAGGCCCGAATCGTTGCCGATGAACAGGGCGCAGCGGGCGAGGCAGGTCCCGGCTTCCAGCGGATCGGTGGCGCCGACCAGATCCAACCGGCGGGCGGGATCGATCGCCGCCAGCACCGGTTCCGCCTGATCGCGCTCGCTTGCCGCCGCCAGCACCGCCACCCGGGCGCCGGGCAGAATGCCGTCGGGGCCGGTCAGCCGTTCGGCCAGGGCGGCGAAGCGGTCGGGGCGCCAGGTCTTGCCGATCCAGTTGGCTGCTGGTCCCAGCGCCAGCACCGGCGGTCCTTCGGGCACCAGGGCGGCGGCGCGGGCCAGTTCGGCCTCGCCGAACCACAACCGCGGCGCCGGCGCCGCGGGCAGGCCAAAGACAGTGGCCAGATGCTCGAGCCGGTGGCGATCGGCGGGCGGGCTGGAGACGATCACCGTCCGGTTGCGGAACAGCAGGCGCGAAACGGCGGAATCGCGCAAATCCACCACCAGGCTCCACCAGCGGGGCAGGCAGAGCCGCCACAGGCGCAGCCAGTGCCCGGCGCGTTTCTGCTTTTGCAGGGGGATCACGCGCTCGATCCCTGGCAGCGCCCGGAACAGCGGCGCCGCCACCGGCCCGCAGGCGACGGTGACCCGCGCCCCGGGGTAGCGGCTCACCAGATGATCGAGCACCCCGGTCGAGAGGACGGCGTCACCCAGCCGGTTCGAGGTGATGAAGAGCAATGTGAAGGCCAAGGACGTACTCTCCCCAGGAAAACAGGCGAAGGACTGTCACCGGAAACCGTCTTGCTACTGGACCTGATTATCGTCCCGATCTCTGGATTTCTCGTCTTCGTCCTCGTCCTCCCCGGAAGGGTCGCTGGAATTTTTGTCGGTCCGGACTTTGTTGATCTTCGTTGGTTTCTTGCCGCCGGCCGGGCGGCCATCGATATTGACGACGCGGCAGGAGCGGCTGGTGTGGCTCTCGCAGGCCGCCGCCGCTTCTTCTTCGGCGTCGCTGGCGGTGTCCCGGCCGCTGCGCCAGCCATAGGCGCCATCGGGGGCGACGGCGAAGGCCCGGTGCGAGCGCGCGGCGAGATAAGCCTCGAAGGCCAGCCGGCCCTTGGCCGACAGTTCGGGCGGCGTGGCGTCGGTGTCTTCCGGGGTATCCTCGGGGTCGTCTTCCGGGGCCACCTCGGGATCGTCTTCCGGGGCCACCTCGGGATCGTCTTCCGGGGCCACCTCGGGATCGTCTTCCGGATCCTCCTCGGGCTCGGGTTCCGTCTTCGCCTGGGGCGTCGGGCGCGGCGCCGTCGGCGCGACGGTGTTTGCCGGCGCGGCGGCGTTCGGCAGCGGCGGCAGGCCGGCGACCGTCGCGACATAGGCTTCGTCGGTCCGGGCCTTGAAGCTGTCGTAGGAGATCCAGCCGAAGCCGTTTTCGCCCCAGCTGTCGCCCCAGGAGTTGATCAGCCGGAAGGCGCGCTTGCGGTCGTCGTAGCCGACCACGACCATGGCGTGACCGCCGCCGTCGCGGCCCATCTCCTTGAATACGGTGTCGCCGGTCAGCTCGGTGAAGGCGTCGTTGACGTACATGCCGATCACCACCGGGTTGCCCTTGGCGATCTGCTCCTTGATGGCGCTGAGGCTGGTCAGGTCGACCGTCCGCCAGCTCTGGATGCGCCACTGTCCGGCCTCGCGCTTGACGTCGGCCGGCGGCCGGCGCGAGCAGCTGGTGTCGCGATAGGGAAAGCGCGACATCGGCACCGTGCCGACGTCGCGCAGCAGGGTCAGGGCGTCGGCGATGTCGGAGCCGCTGTCGCAGCCTTCCGAGGAATCGGCGATCTGGTTGTAGACGAAGGACGGGCTGAGCAGGATCGGGTCGCGGTCCTTGCTCCGGCCCTGGGCGCGGTTGGCGTAGTAGCCGCGCATGGCGTAGCCCACCGACCAGCCGACGCACGAACTCTGATCGCCCTGGTCCTTGGGCGGCGGAAACAGCGCCGACAGGTCGGCGGCGGATGGCAGCAGCATGCCGCGAGTCGGCGAGGTGCGCTCGTGCTGCTGGTATTTCTCGGCGGGCTCGAATTTCAAACCACGCGGAAAGACGCGGCGGTGACCGGCCTGGGCGGAAGCGGGGGAGGACGGCGCGGCGGCCTCGGCGCCTTCGGTGCCGTAGGCGACCTCGGCCCGCGCCCCGTCTGTGGCCGGCAGGGCCAGCCAGAGCAGCGCCAGCAGCGGCGTCAGCCGGAGCAGGGTCGCCGCTTGTGCGGACGTGCCGCCTCTGTTTTCCCGTTCCAGTCTGGTCGACACCCTGTTTCTCCCGTCGTGCGCCGTGGTCGTCGCGGCGACAGGATCGTGTGTGAGCCGGTAAAGCGCAAGCATCAAGGGGGTGCGGCGCAGTCGCGCGGGATCATTCCTGCCTTGACGCTTTTGTGGGGAACACGTCAGCTTGCTGTCTCCGCCGCGAACGGCGGCGGCCCGGCCGGGAGCCGGGTCGGTCTTCCACCCCGGATGAGGAACAGGACGATGGGAAAGAATATGTTGGCCGGTGCTGTACTGGCGGTGGCGCTGGGTTTGTCGGCCGGTCAGGTCCGGGCCGGCGGTGTCATCGATGACAATACCATCGATTTCTCGAAATTGACTTGCGATGAACTGATGAATGAGATTCGCAACGACATCAAGAAGGGCAAGTCGCCCGAAGAAGCCGCTGGTATGAACATGATGATGGCCGCGATGTGGATCGACGGTTATCTGAGCCATGAATCCGGAGATACCCGGACGACGCTCAGCTGGCTGGGCGATGTCATGACCGCCATCGGCGACAACTGCGATAAGTCGCCCAAGACCCCGCTGCTGAAGATCGTCAAGTCGTCGCTGAAATAGCAAGCTCTCCGAAATGACGGGCCTGCCGTGTCAGGCCGGCGGAAAAAGCGCCATGGTATTCCGGAACGGAAACGGGTACTTTGACGCGTTCCGTGCAACTTCTTTGTGGAGGACCGTTTCATGAGCAAGCAGACGAAGCCCGGCATGCCGGTGAGCACCCCCGTTCGCGCCGGCAAGGGCCGTTCGTGATATGCCGCCACCGGGCGGGACGGCTTTCGGCCATCCGGCCCGGTGCCCGGTTCCGCTTCCGCGCGGTGTCGCGCGTGTCATTCCAAAGGGTTTCGTTATTTCGGGCCAAAGGGTTTCGTTATCTCGGGTCGAGGCATCCCGGTGCCACGCTCTTGATCCAGCTCAGCAGGCGGGTCAGGCGATGGTTCCAGCTGTGACCGGAGAGGAAGGCGGCGGTGCCGTTGGCCGCCCGGTTCGCCAGGGCGTCGTCCCCGGTCAACGCTTCGCCGACACAGGCCGCCGCCGCCGCCGGGTCGGGGGATAGCGCCAGGAGCGAGTCGGCGCCGGTCGCGGCGAGCAGCCAGGGCGCGGCGACGGTGGCGGCGACGGCGCCATGGGCCATGGCCTGGAACGGCCGCTCGTGGGACTCGTAGTAGGGCGGCAGCAGGTTGAGCACGAGCTTCGACCGCGCCATCATCTTGAACAGCTCGGTTACCGGCCGCTCGCCCAGGGTTTCCACTGGCGATCCGGCGGGCAGCAGGGCGTCCCAGCCTCGCCCGACCACGGTGACCGGCAGTCCCTCGGCGGCGCGCAGGAAGTCCAGCCGCACCCGGCTGCGCAGATAGGTGTCGACCGCCCAGAAGTAGGTCTGCACCATCTCGATCGGCGCCTGGGGATCGTTCAGAACCTCGACCACAATCTCGTGCAGGGCGCGGCGCGGCGCGGCGACGTGGGCGGCCAGCATGGTTTCCAGCCGGTCGCGGGCCTCGGCGCCATGGTCGATCCAGCGGGCGCGGGTCAGGGCGGGGTCTTCGCGCAGGGTACCGGCCAGCAGCACCGGAATATCCCGCTCGCTCCAGGGCGTCGGCTGGCCGCCGCCCGGCGCGGCGGCGTGGGGCAGATGCAGCAGCGGCAGGCCGTCGCGGATGTGGCCGCGGCAGAAGCGCAGGTTGCTCGGAGTCGGAAAGGTCGCGATCAGGCGCGGCACTTCGCTGCGAAGGGTCTGGTGGTGGTAGACCGGATGATCGACGAAGTAGATGAACAGCGGCGCCTTGGTTTCCTGGTAGAAGCCCGGCCCCTGGCCCGGCTTGGGCACGCCATAGCCGTTGAGGCTGAGGAACAGCGCCACCGGTTCGCGCCGGATCAGCGCCACCGTGCGGCCGACCGCGTCCGGCAACCGCAGGTCGACGATCTCGGTGCGCAGGCCGCGTGTCCGGAACGCCGCCGCCCAGTGGTCGACCATGGTGTTGAGGCTGTCGAACTCCGAGTGGCCCTTGTAGAGGATCACCACCGGCTGACCGCCGCCAGAGGCGCTCATGATGCCCCCCGGTCGGAGAAGAGGGGCTTCAGGCCGGGACCGAGTCCGGTCAGCGCCATCAGATCGTTGGAGCGGGTTTTCTCGCGGGCGGTCTGGGGCAGGGCGTGCGCGCTCTTGAAGAAGCCGGGCAGGTGGAAGCGCGCGGGCAGCACCGTGTTGACGTTGGCGATGTCGTCGCCATCGCGGCGCAGGATGGCGATCGCCCGGTAGAGCGCGACCTGATCGTGGGTCCAGAGCGGCCCGGTTTCCAGGAGCTTCGCCCGGACATACCCGCTGACCAGTCCGAAGAACCGGTTGGCCGCCGGGCCGGGGTGGGCGCCGACCACCGAGGCGTCGACCAGCAATTGCGGCCAGATTTCCCGGGTCCGGATGTGGGCCAGCGGAAAAGCCCGGATCATTTTCAGCACCTCGGCGCTGCCCGGGGCGAAGGCGCTGTCGATATCGAACAGGATCAGCGGCCGCCCGGCCATTTCAAGCAGCGTTTCGGCGAGCAGGAAGCGGACCGAACAGCAATATTCCGGCAGCCGGGTCCCCGCGTAGCCGGTGGCGGCGATGGTCAGGCCGGGGTGGCGGCGCGCCAGTTCGCCGGCCAGTTGCCGCGCGCCGTCATCGGGATTGACGATGCCGATGAACAGCGCGTGCTCGGGACCGGCATGGCGATAGAAGCCCTCGGCCAGCCGTTCGGCATAGGTGCAAAAGTACAGGGAGTCGCCGAAAGCCGCGCACAGGGCGGCGGCGGCGCTCCAGTCTCCGGGGTGGAGGAGGGGGGGCGGCGGCGTGATACCGCCGGTCGCGGGCGTCCACTCCAGGGGCTCGAACAGGAACGCCGCCGCCACCAGCTTGGTCAGACTCGGCAGGGGGAGCGATTCGCGGGGATGCTGTGCGGCCAGCTCGAGCAGCAACCGCACGCCATCGCGCAGCATGGCGAGGCCGGAGTCGTGCTCGAAGCGCAAAAAGTGGGCGAGGCCGCCGGCACAGCGCAGGGCGGCGGAAAAGGCGCTGGCGGTGCCGAAGCCCCGGCACAGTCCGAGCACGGTTTCGGCCTGCCCGCTGGCGATCAGCTGGCTGCACACCTCGAACGCCAGGGCGGTGCCGGAGCCGCCCCGGTGGTTGCGATAGGTGAAAATCTCGTTCAGCCCCGCAAGATTGCCGTCACGCGCCATCCGCAGGCCCAGCTCGAGGAAGGCCGGTTCGTCCGGTGGTTCCGCCTTGACGCGGGCGATCAGCGCGTCATGCATGGGGCGACGCCTGGGCCGGGGGCGACGCCTGGGCGATGCCGGAGGCGAGCGCGCCGCTGCCGGTCAGGGCGGCCCGGTGCCAGCCGAGGTAGGCGCGCTTGATCGCGCCGTTCAGCCGCAGCAGCGCCTCGCCATGTTCGAGAATCAGCATGTTGGGGGACATGGCGGGGCGTATCTTCGAGATATGGGAAAAGGCCCGCTCGGGCGCCATGCCGTGGCGAATCAACACCAGAATGGCCACGGCGGTCGAACGGGATACTCCCGCCACGCAATGAACCAGAATCCGGTCGTCGCGCTGGAATCGCGAGGCGAATTCGAGAATCCGCGCAATGGCGTCGCGGGATGGCGCCGGTTGCGGCCCCGCCAGGTCTTCGAGGTCGAAAAAACATTCCTGGTGGTAGGTTCCGGAGTCGGGCGGGCGTCGGTGATCGTCGGGATCGAACAGGCCGATGGTCTTGGTCGCCCACTCCTCGCGGAGTCTGACGCTGTCGTGCAAGCCGCTGATTTGAATCTGAAACATGCCGTCTCCCCTGTCCGATTGTCCCACCGGCCGCGCGTCGGGGTCAAGGGGAGGGGAAGAGCCGGAGCCGGTGGTGCCGCCGGCTTGGCGTCCCGTATCCTGGGAGGGTCTAAGGGCATCAAGTTTGGCGTGCCGAAGCATTCGTAATAATTCTGTCAGTCGTGATGCCAATAGAATCGATTGAATTTCGCAGGTGCGAAGGGTGTTGTATATTTACTCGATACACATTCGCAGTCAATCGATGTATGACTTGCGAACCACACTTTGGAAACGGGGGCGATCGCTAGTGATCCGCCATTGATCGAGTATCGTCATTGCAAGGGAATGATCAATGACTGAAGTGTCATCTGCTTATCAGGTGCAGAGGTTCCAGCTCGCGCACCCTTCCCAATCCTCGAAAGAGGTTCGGATCGCCCATCAGACGGCGGAGGTGGCCACGGCCGCCGCGCCCAGTCGACCGGTCAATCCCAATCTGGGCACGAAGCTCGACATCAAGGTCTGACACAAGAATATCTGACACCGGAACATCCGACGCCAGCGCGCCCAGGGTGGTCCGATCCTGGGCGCGCCGAAGTCTCGTCGCTTGGCGGTTTTTGCGTCAGAGTGTTCGGTCATGCCGCCTTGGAGACGGGGTGGGATTGGTTTGCGGCCCGGTGCGCCCGCGGCGTGGCCGGCGGCGCTTCATGGCCGATGTCTGCGAAGACCAACTCGGTCGCGGTGGCGGTTTGGAGCAGGGCGTCCAGGCGTCCCAGGAACGAAGTGCGGGTCATGGTATGCTCCTTTGCGTGGGTCTGTCGGCGAATGCGCCTGATGTCAGATATAGGTCGTGAAGGTGAGCGGCTGTGAGCGGTCAGGCATGCGCATGCGGGGATACCAGGGAAAAGGGCCGGGATGGCTATGACTGGGGCCTGTGATTTCGGAATGTTTTACGCAAGTTCAATGTTCTATGCGTTGCCGGGCGGGATTCCGGGGCAGCTATGCGTTTTTAGTATGATGTGCCGCGCCCCCTTGCCAGGGGGTGTTGCCGGTGCTATGAGCCTGTGGTCGCATCCGGTGCTGGTCCGGGTGGCGCTGGTCAGCGGGTGTAGCTCAATGGTAGAGCAGAAGCCTTCCAAGCTTACGACGAGGGTTCGATTCCCTTCACCCGCTCCAACTTCAGGCTTTCTCATCCGATCCTGATCTGTGGGCATGGCAGGTCTGCGCCACGATTGTCGAATCGTTTGACAATTCGCAGCTCAGGAGGATGCCTTACGTAATATTGGTGGCTGGCGAAGCCGTAAGGTAAAACGACATGGTGTTGCCGCTTATACCGAGACGCTGAAATCGGTTGTACTCTGTTCCTCGCAGAACAGGGCGCGCGGGTGGCTCCGGGGTATGAGTTGCTTTCGGTGCCGTGGTGTACAGTGGGCTTTACGGGGCGGGCGGCTCTCTGATTCGGCGCTCCCGGATACCCGGTTTTCAGCGGAGGGGGTTTTCGTGTCGGTTGAAACTATCATTCCGGGCGAGACGATGGTCGTCGATCGGGGCTGTCTGGGTGCCGAGACGGGCGCCGAGGACCGGGTTCCGAATTATCTCAACGACATTTATCGTTGGGCCTATCTCAATCCGCTGGCGCTGGCCATCTTCAATCACCGGCCGATCGTGTCGGCGATTCTGTGGGGCAATTACGGCCGGCTGTTCCGGGCGGTGCTGGAAGAGGTGCGCCCCGGCGACCGGACGATGCAGTTGGCGGCGGTCTATGGCCCGTTTTCGGCCGACCTGATGGAGGCTCTGGGGCCGGCGGGCAGCCTCGATCTGATCGAGGTGGCGCCGATTCAGGTCGAGATGACCCGCAAGAAGCTGGAAGCCTACAAGAGCGCCCGCGTGCTGCTCTGCGATGCCGCGAATCCGCCCCAGGGTCCCTACGATCTGGTGATCAGCTTTTTCTTGCTCCATGAGGTTCCCGAGGATTTCAAGGCGCGGATCGTCGATGCCGCGCTCAGCCGGCTCAAGCCGGGCGGGCGGGCGGTGTTCGTCGATTATCATGGCCCCGAGCGCTGGCATCCGCTGCGGCCGGTGATGGTCAAGGTCTTCGACTGGCTCGAGCCGTTCGCCAAGATATTGTGGTCGAGGGAGATCGACAGCTATGCCGGTTCGGGCGCGCCCGATGTGGTTTGGCGCAAGCGGACCTATTTCGGCGGGCTCTACCAGAAACTGGTGGCCGAACGGCGGGGGTGAGCTTGACGTCGTCATTATTCCGAAACTTCCCCTTGCCAAGGCCGGCGTCGCCCGTTACAAAGGCCGACGCTTTTTCGGCACGGTTGGTCGTACGAACCGTGGCGGGCGGCTTTTCGCGTTATGGGGAGCCGGGAGCGTGAGTCGGAGTTTTGTTCGGGATTTAGGAGTGTAGCTCAATTGGTAGAGCACCGGTCTCCAAAACCGGGGGCTGGGGGTTCGAGCCCCTCCACTCCTGCCAGTTCCGAGTCCAGGCCGGGTTGATCCGTTGTTCGTTTTTTTCGTTTTCGCCTTCGATATCCCTAGAACCGCTGACATAACAAACAAGACGATGAAGCAAAGCCCCGTTGAATTCGCACGAGACGTCCAGCGCGAAGCGCTCAAGGTCACTTGGCCGTCGCGCCGGGAGACGCTTGTGACCACGGCCATGGTGTTCGTGATGGTTATCCTGTCGGCCGTCTTCTTCCTGCTGGTCGATCAGGTCATGGCATTCGGGGTGCGCCAGATACTCGGCTTGGGGAGCTGACGCCGTGGCTGCTCGCTGGTATGTCGTCCACGTCTATTCCGGATTCGAGAAAAAGGTCGCTCAGGCGATCCGGGAGAAGGCCGCGCAAAAGGCCCTCGAGGACAAGTTCGAGGAAATCCTGGTTCCGACCGAGGAGATCGTCGAGATTCGCCGGGGCTCCAAGATCAACACCGAGCGCAAGTTCTTTCCGGGCTACGTGCTGGTCAAGATGGACCTGACCGACGACACGTGGCATCTGGTCAAGAACACGCCGAAGGTCACCGGTTTTCTCGGCGGCGGCGGCCGGCCTCAGCCGATCAGCCAGCACGAGGCCGAGCGGATCATCCATCAGGTTCAGGAAGGCATCGAACGGCCGAAATCCTCGATCATCTTCGAGATCGGCGAACAGGTTCGGGTCAGCGATGGTCCCTTCACCTCCTTCAACGGCACCGTCGAAGAGGTGGACGAGGAGAAGTCGCGACTCAAGGTGGCGGTGTCGATCTTCGGCCGGTCGACTCCGGTCGAGCTGGAATACAGTCAGGTTGAGAAGGTCTGAGGCGGGGCGGGTCGCAGCGGGAGGAGTCTTCCGCGCCGTGACTCGGGCCGCAGGTTTTGTTTCGCGCGGGAGGCCGTCCCCGGAAGTCCAGGGGGAGCCGCACCGCGCACACCCGCGATCCCATCGGGGGGTCGCCTTGACGAGGTGTCGAGATGGCGAAAAAAGTTACAGGCTACATCAAGCTGCAGGTCCCGGCCGGCAAGGCCAATCCGTCGCCGCCGATCGGCCCGGCGCTCGGTCAGCGCGGCCTGAACATCATGGAATTCGTGAAGGCGTTCAACGCCCGCACCCAGGACCTGGAAACGGGCATGCCGGTGCCGGTGGTGATCACGGCCTATTCGGACCGGTCCTTCACCTTCGTGACCAAGACCCCGCCGGTCACCTACTTCATCAAGAAGGCCACCGGCGTCGCCAAGGGCTCGGCGACCACCGGCAAGGGCTTCATCGGCACCATCTCGTGGGACCAGTGCCGCGAGATCGCGGCCAAGAAGATGGTCGATCTCAACGCCCACGACGTTGAAGCCGCGGCGCAGATGATCGCCGGTTCCGCCCGTTCCATGGGCTTGCAGGTGGTGGAGTAAGACCATGGCCAAGATCGGAAAGCGTCTCAAGGCGGCCAAGACGACCGTCAACCCGAATGCCTTCGTCGCTCTCGAAGCGGCGGTGAAGCTGGTCAAGTCCAACGCCAAGGCCAAGTTCGACGAGACCGTCGAAATCGCCATGAACCTCGGCATCGACCCCCGTCATGCCGACCAGATGGTCCGCGGCATGGTGCTGCTGCCCAACGGCACCGGCAAGACCGTGCGGGTCGCGGTGTTCGCCAAGGGTGCCAAGGCCGATGAGGCGCGGGCCGCCGGAGCCGACATCGTCGGCGCCGAAGACCTCGCCGAGAAGATTCAGGGCGGTCAGATGGATTTCGACCGCTGCATCGCCTCGCCCGACATGATGGCGGTGGTCGGCAAGCTCGGTAAGATTCTCGGCCCGCGCGGCCTGATGCCCAATCCCAAGCTCGGCACCGTGACGCCGAACGTCGGGGAGGCGGTGAAGGCGGCCAAGGGCGGCAACGTCGAGTTCCGCGCCGAGAAGGCCGGTATCGTTCATGCCGGTGTCGGCAAGGCTAGCTTCACGGAAGAGGCGCTGGTCGAGAACGTCCGGGCGTTCGTCGGTGCGATCAACCGTGCGCGCCCCAGCGGCGCCAAGGGCACCTACATCGAGAAGGTGTCGCTGAGTTCGACCATGGGGCCGGGCGTCAAGCTCGATCTCGGGACGATTTCGGCCCAGGCGTAATGTGTTTTTGTCGCTGCGTCCCTCGGGAGGCGGCGGCAAAGGGGCGGAAAGGTCCGGGTTTACCCGGATACCTCCGCCCACCCTGTCCGAGACCGCGGGTGCCGGGGTTCGCTCCGGCTTAAAATGTCTGGCCCGCCGAGACGGGAGTTGCAACCGGATTTCCCGGCCCTCTCCAGGAAAAGGAGAGGATGCCGGATCAGAGACGGCGAGAACTTCTGGGACAGGTTGAACCGGGGCGGTGTCGCTGAGCGGCATGGTCCCATGGGTGCAACTTACTGGTACGGAGGCGATCCCTTGGATCGGACACAGAAGGAGAAGGCGATTGCCGCGCTGAGCAAGCGCGTGCAGGACGTGTCCCTTGTGGTGGTCACCCGCCATAACGGGCTCACGGTCGCGGAAGTGACCGACCTGCGGCGCAAGATGCGTGCGGCGGGCGCCAACTTCAGCGTCACGAAGAACCGGCTCGCCCGTATTGCTCTGAAGGGCACACAGTTCGAGAACCTGGACGGACTCTTCAAGGGTCCGACCGCGATCGCCTATTCGCGCGATCCGGTGGCCGCCGCCAAGGTGGCCACCGACTATGCCAAGGCCAACGAAAAGCTCTCGATCCTGGGAGCCGGTCTCGGCACGGTGGTTCTGAATGCCGAGGGCGTGCTGGCGCTTGCCAAGCTGCCGTCGCTCAACGAACTGCGTGCGGGCCTTCTCGGCATGATCAATACGCCGGCGACGCGGATCGCCGGTGTGCTGCAAGCGCCGGGCGGACAGCTCGCCCGCGTGCTTTCGGCCTATGCCAAGAAGGACGAGTCTCAGGGCGAGGCGGCGTGACGTCGATAAACCCAACCATTCCCAAAGTTCATATCTCCTGGAGTTGACAGATGTCGAAGTTGGAAAAGCTTGTTGATGAGTTGTCGGCGCTGACCGTGATCGAGGCCGCCGAGTTGTCGAAGATGCTGGAAGAGAAGTGGGGCGTTTCGGCTGCTGCGCCGGTTGCCGCCGCCGCTCCGGTTGCCGCCGTTGCCGCCGCTCCGGTCGAAGAGCAGACCGAGTTCAACGTGATCCTGGCCGCCGCTGGCGACAAGAAGATCAACGTCATCAAGGAAGTGCGCGCGATCACCGGTCTCGGCCTCAAGGAAGCCAAGGATCTGGTCGAGGGTGCGCCCAAGGCCGTCAAGGAAGGCGTCTCGAAAGAAGACGCCGCGAAGATCAAGAAGCAGCTTGAAGACGCTGGCGCGACCGTCGAAGTTAAGTAAGCTTGCTTTGACGATCGACGTCGTACATAGCGCAACGCCGGACGGCGACGGGATCCGTCGCCGGCCGGTGCTTGCGTCTTCTGCGCGGTTTGGGGCCCTTCGCGCGGTCGGGCACCGCCAGAGACTGGGCTAAGATTTGGAGTCGGGGACATCCATGGCTAAATCCTTTACGGGACGCAAGCGTGTTCGGAAGAGCTTCGGGCGGATTCCGGAAGTCACCCAGATGCCGAACCTCATTGAGGTGCAGCGCAGTTCCTATGACCATTTTTTGCAAATGGACGTGCCGCCCGAAAAGCGGGTGTTCGTCGGATTGCAGGAAGTGTTCAAGTCGGTGTTTCCGATTAAGGACTTCTCCGACCGTGCCGTGCTCGACTTCGTGAAATACGAGTTGGAGCAGCCGAAATACGATGTCGAGGAATGCCAGCAGCGCGGCATGACCTTCGCGGCGCCGCTCAAGGTGACGCTCCGGCTCTCGGTGTTCGACATCGAGGAGGACACCGGTCTGCGCTCGATCCGCGACATCAAGGAGCAGGATGTCTACATGGGCGACATGCCGCTCATGACCGCGAACGGCACCTTTGTGATCAATGGTACCGAGCGCGTGATCGTCTCCCAGATGCATCGTTCGCCGGGCGTGTTCTTCGACCACGACAAGGGCAAGACCCACAGCTCCGGCAAGTATCTCTTTGCCGCCCGGGTCATTCCTTATCGCGGCTCCTGGCTTGACTTCGAGTTCGACGCCAAGGACTTGGTTTATGTTCGTATCGACCGTCGGCGCAAGTTGCCGGCGACCACCCTGCTGTTCGCCCTTGATGGCGCCGAGACCGAGAAGCTGCGCGCCGGACGGCGCGAGCCGCTGGCGCCCTATGAGGCCCAGGGCATGGGCAAGGAGGAAATCCTTTCCACCTTCTACGGCTCGATTTCCTACAGCCGGGCTGGCAGCGGTTGGAAGACGCCGTTCGATGCCGAGCGGCTGAAGAATGTCAAGCTGGCGTCCGATCTGATCGATGCCGCCACCGGTCAGGTGGTGGTGACCGCCGGCACCAAGATCACGCCGCGTCTCTCCAAGAAGCTGATCGAGGCGGGCCTGAGCGAGCAATTGGTGTCGACCGAAGAGCTGACCGGCCAATACCTCGCCGCCGACATGATCAACGAGAAGACCGGCGAGGTTTACTACGAGGCCGGCGACGAGTTGACCCTGGCCGCGATCGAAAAGCTGGAGAAGGTCGGAATCAGCCAGATTCCGGTGCTGGCCATCGACCATGTCAATGTCGGCGCCTACATGCGCAACACCATGGCCGCCGACCGCAACGCCAGCCGCGAAGACGCGCTGATCGATATCTACCGCGTCATGCGTCCGGGCGAGCCGCCGACTCTCGAGTCGGCCGAGGCGCTGTTCCAGGGCCTGTTCTTCGACAGCGAGCGCTATGACCTTTCGGCGGTCGGCCGGGTCAAGATGAATGCCCGCCTCGGTTTCCAGACCGACGACCAAGTGCGGGTGCTGCGCAAGGCGGACGTGCTGGAAATCTTGCGCGTGCTGGTCAGCCTCAAGGACGGCCGGGGCGAAATCGACGACATCGATCATCTCGGCAACCGCCGCGTGCGGTCGGTCGGCGAGTTGATGGAGAATCAGTACCGGGTCGGTCTGCTGCGCATGGAGCGCGCGATTCGCGAGCGCATGTCCTCGGTTGAGATCGACACCGTGATGCCTCACGATTTGATCAATGCCAAGCCGGCGGCGGCGGCGGTGCGCGAGTTCTTCGGCTCGTCGCAGTTGTCCCAGTTCATGGATCAGACCAACCCGTTGTCGGAAATCACCCACAAGCGGCGCCTTTCAGCCCTCGGGCCGGGCGGTCTGACCCGCGAGCGCGCCGGCTTCGAGGTGCGAGACGTACACCCGACCCATTATGGCCGCATCTGCCCGATTGAGACGCCGGAAGGCCCGAACATCGGCCTGATCAACAGTCTGGCCACGTACGCCCGGGTCAACCAGTACGGCTTCATCGAAAGCCCGTACCGCAAGGTCGATAACTGCCGGGTCACCGACGAGGTGGTGTACCTGTCGGCGATGGAGGAGGGCAGGTACACCGTTGCCCAGGCCAACGCCGTGGTTGACGAGAAGGGCCATTTTACCGCCGATTTGGTGTCTTGCCGCCAGGGCGGTGAGTATTTGATGGTCAAGCCTGAGAATATTCAGCTGATCGACGTGTCGCCGAAGCAGTTGGTTTCGGTGGCGGCGGCGCTGATCCCGTTCCTGGAAAACGACGACGCCAACCGCGCGCTGATGGGCTCGAACATGCAGCGGCAGGCGGTGCCGTTGCTCCAGGCCGATGCGCCGCTGGTCGGCACCGGCATGGAGGCGACCGTTGCCCGCGACTCCGGTGTGGCCATCGTCGCCCGGCGTTCGGGAATGATCGACCAGATCGACGCCACCCGCATCGTCATTCGCGCCACCGAGGACACCAACGCTGCCGCGCCCGGTGTCGACATTTATAACCTGTTGAAATTCCAGCGCTCTAACCAGAATACCTGTATCACTCAGCGGCCGCTCGTGCGGGTGGGCGATCAGGTCAAGGCTGGCGACATCATCGCCGACGGCCCCAGCACCCAGTTCGGCGAGTTGGCGCTCGGGCGCAACGTTCTGGTCGCGTTCATGCCCTGGAACGGCTACAACTTCGAAGACTCGATCCTGATTTCCGAGCGCATCGTGCGTGACGACGTGTTTACCTCGATCCATATCGAGGAATTCGAAGTCATGGCCCGCGACACCAAGCTCGGCCAGGAAGAAATCACCCGCGATATTCCCAACGTCGGCGAGGAAGCGCTCAAGAACCTCGACGAAGCCGGTATCGTTTACATCGGCGCTGAGGTGAAGCCGGGCGATATTCTGGTCGGCAAGGTCACGCCCAAGGGCGAAAGCCCGATGACCCCGGAAGAAAAACTGCTGCGTGCCATCTTCGGCGAAAAGGCCAGCGATGTTCGCGACACCTCGTTGCGTCTGCCGCCGGGTGTGGCCGGAACGGTGGTCGATGTTCGGGTGTTCTCGCGCCGCGGTGTCGACAAGGACGAGCGCGCGATGCAGATCGAGCGCGCCCAAATCGAGAAGCTGGCCAAGGACCGTGACGACGAGAAGGCGATCCTGGAGCGCAGCTTCTACAGCCGGCTCAAGGAAGTGCTGCTCGGACAGGTCGCGGTCAGCGGTCCGCGCGGTTTCCAGGCCTCCGGGCAGCCGATTACCGAGGTGGTGCTCAAGCCCTACACCCACGGTCAGTGGCGGCAGATCAGTGTCACCAATGAGCAGGTGATGGAGGATATCGAGGCCATGGGCCGGGTGTTCGATGAATCCATCGATGCTCTCAAGGCCCGCTTCGAAAACAAGGTCGAGAAGCTCCAGCGTGGCGATGAATTGCCGCCCGGCGTGATGAAGATGGTCAAGGTCTTCGTCGCGGTGAAGCGCAAGCTGCAACCCGGCGACAAGATGGCCGGCCGCCATGGCAACAAGGGCGTGGTCTCCAAGATCATCCCGATCGAGGATATGCCCTATCTTGAGGACGGTCGTCCGGTTGATCTGGTGCTCAACCCGTTGGGCGTGCCTTCGCGCATGAATGTCGGGCAGATTCTTGAGACGCATCTTGGCTGGGCCTCGGCGGGACTGGGGCGCCAGATCGGCGAGTTGCTCGACAAGTACCGGATCGCCATGCGCAACAATCCGGGCTCGGGCGATCTTGAACCGCTGCGTACGCGTCTGCGTACGGTGTATGGCGAGAAGGCGTACGCCGCCGATATCGCCGATCTCAGCGGCCAGGAACTGGTGGAGTTGGGCAACAACCTGCGGGTCGGCGTTCCTTTCGCCACCCCGGTGTTCGACGGCGCCCGCGAGGAAGACATCTGCCATATGCTGGAGGAGGCCGGGCTGTCGCGCTCGGGGCAGGTCACCCTGATCGACGGTCGCACCGGCGAGGCGTTCGATCGTCAGGTCACGGTCGGTTACATCTACATGCTCAAGCTGCATCACTTGGTTGACGACAAGATCCACGCGCGTTCGATCGGCCCCTACAGCCTGGTTACCCAGCAACCGTTGGGCGGTAAGGCTCAATTCGGCGGACAACGTTTCGGTGAAATGGAAGTGTGGGCGCTTGAAGCGTACGGCGCCGCGTACACCCTCCAGGAAATGCTGACCGTCAAGTCCGACGACGTCTCGGGACGGACGAAGGTGTACGAGGCCATCGTCCGTGGCGACGACAACTTCGAAGCCGGAATTCCGGAATCGTTCAACGTCTTGGTCAAGGAACTGCGGTCCCTCGGCCTGAACGTCGAACTCAATCAGCGGACCCTTTGATCGCAGCTCTCGCGGGAGATTCTCATGAACGAGTTGATGAACGTCCTGAGCCAGAACGCTGGCCCCCAGAGCTTCGATCAGATTCGGATTTCGATTGCCAGCCCCGAGCGGATACGCTCGTGGTCATTCGGCGAGATCAAGAAGCCGGAAACCATCAACTACCGGACCTTCAAGCCCGAGCGCGACGGATTGTTCTGCGCCCGTATTTTTGGGCCGATCAAGGACTACGAATGCTTGTGCGGCAAGTACAAGCGCATGAAGTATCGTGGCATCATCTGCGAAAAGTGCGGCGTCGAAGTCACGCTTTCGAAGGTCCGGCGCGAGCGCATGGGCCATATCGAGCTGGCCTCGCCGGTTGCCCATATCTGGTTCCTCAAGTCCTTGCCGAGTCGGATCGGGCTTTTGCTCGACATGACGCTGAAGGATCTTGAGCGGATTCTATACTTCGAGTCCTATGTGGTGATCGAGCCGGGCCTGACCCCGCTCAAGCTGCATCAGCTGCTCAATGAGGAAGAGTACGTCATCGCCCAGGATGAGTACGGCGAGGACGCGTTCACGGCTTCGATCGGCGCCGAGGCGCTGCGGGTGCTGCTGTCGGCGCTCGACCTGGAAGAAGAGAAGGTGACTTGCCGCGATGAGTTGCGCGACACCAACTCCGAGGCCAAGCGCAAGAAGCTGGTCAAGCGCCTGAAGCTGATCGAAGCATTCATGGAGAGCCAGTCGCGTCCGGAATGGATGATTCTGGAAGTGATTCCGGTCATTCCGCCCGAACTTCGGCCCTTGGTGCCGCTGGACGGCGGCCGGTTCGCGACGTCTGACCTGAACGATCTGTACCGCCGGGTGATCAACCGCAACAATCGCTTGAAGCGGCTGATCGAACTCAAGGCGCCCGACATCATCGTCCGCAACGAAAAGCGTATGTTGCAGGAGGCGGTCGACGCCCTGTTTGACAACGGTCGGCGCGGCCGGGT
Organism: uncultured Rhodospirillales bacterium; assembly: GCA_903856295.1. Classification (GTDB taxonomy): domain Bacteria; phylum Pseudomonadota; class Alphaproteobacteria; order Azospirillales; family Azospirillaceae; genus BOG-933. The sequence continues at coordinate 35,503 of CAIOBP010000114.1, forward strand.
CATTACCGGCGCCAACAAGCGGCCGTTGAAGTCGCTCTCCGACATGCTCAAGGGCAAGCAGGGCCGCTTCCGGCAGAACCTGCTCGGCAAGCGCGTCGATTACTCGGGCCGTTCGGTGATCGTGGTCGGTCCCGAACTCAAGCTGCACCAGTGCGGCCTGCCCAAGAAGATGGCGCTGGAGCTGTTCAAGCCGTTCATCTATGCCAAGCTGGAACTCTACGGCATGGCCTCGACGATCAAGGCCGCCAAGCGGATGGTCGAAAAAGAACGACCGGAAGTCTGGGACATTCTGGAGGAAGTCATCCGCGAGCATCCGGTGATGCTCAACCGGGCGCCAACCTTGCACCGACTGGGCATTCAGGCCTTCGAGCCGGTGCTGATCGAGGGCAAGGCCATCCAGTTGCATCCGCTGGTCTGCACGGCCTTCAACGCCGACTTCGACGGTGACCAGATGGCGGTGCACGTGCCGTTGTCGCTGGAAGCCCAGCTCGAGGCCCGCGTGCTGATGATGTCGACCAACAACATCCTCTCGCCCGCCAACGGCAAGCCGATCATCGTGCCGTCGCAAGATATCGTGCTCGGGCTTTATTACATCACCATGGAGCGGGCAGGAGAACCGGGCGAGGGCATGGCTTTCACCAATATCGGTGAAATCCAGCAGGCGCTCGACGCCAAGGCGATCAGCCTGCACAGCAAGATCAGAGCGCGTTATCATACGGTCGACGACAATCACAAGCCGATCATCGTTCGCCTGGAAACCACGCCGGGCCGGATGCTGCTGTCGGAAATTCTGCCGCGTCATCCGGCGGTGCCTTTCACCATGATCAACCGCGTGTTGACCAAGAAGGACATCACCAATGTCATCGACACCGTCTATCGCCATTGCGGTCAGAAAGAGACGGTGATCTTTGCCGACCGCTTGATGAAGCTTGGTTTCGCCCAGGCTTGTAAGGCTGGTATTTCGTTCGGCAAGGACGATCTGGTGATCCCGGCGGCCAAGGACACTCTGGTTCGCGAGTCCCAGAACCGGGTCAAGGAATACGAGCAGCAGTACCAGGACGGTCTGATCACCCAGGGCGAAAAATACAACAAGGTGGTCGACGTCTGGTCGGAGTGCACGGAAAAAGTCGCCCAAGAGATGATGAAGGGCATTTCGGACACCACCAAGGCTGGCCGTTTCGTCAACGCCGTCTACATGATGGCCCACTCCGGCGCCCGCGGTTCCGCGGCCCAGATCAAGCAGCTCGCCGGCATGCGCGGCCTGATGGCCAAGCCCTCGGGCGAAATCATCGAAACGCCGATCATCTCGAACTTCAAGGAAGGCCTGACCGTGTTGGAGTACTTCAACTCCACCCACGGCGCCCGCAAGGGCTTGGCCGATACCGCGCTGAAAACCGCCAACTCGGGTTACCTGACCCGCCGTTTGGTCGACGTGGCCCAGGACGCGATCATCGTCGAAGTCGATTGCGGCACGAAGAAAGGCATCACGGTCAAGGCGGTGATCGACGGCGGCGAAGTGATTTCGCCGTTGGCCGACCGCATCCTCGGCCGTTCGGCCTCGGTGGACATCACCGACCGCCTGACCGGCGAGGTGATCATTCCGGCCGGCGGCCTGATCGAGGAGGCCGAGGTTGAACTGATCGAACGGGCCGGCATCGATTCGGTACTGATCCGCTCGGTGCTGACCTGCGAGACCAAGGAAGGCGTCTGCGGCGCCTGCTACGGCCGCGATCTGGCGCGCGGCACCATCGTCAATGTCGGCGAGGCCGTGGGCGTGATCGCCGCCCAGTCGATCGGCGAGCCCGGCACCCAGCTGACCATGCGCACCTTCCACATCGGCGGTGCCGCCCAGCGCGGCGCCGAGGTCAGTCAGGTCGAGGCCTCGCTCAACGCCACGGTCAAGATCAACAACCGCACCATCGTCATCAACAGCGTCGGTGTGCCGGTGGTGATGGGCCGCAACTGCGAAATCGTGCTGCTCGACGAGGCCGGACGCGAACGCGCCCGCCACCGCGTGCCGTACGGCGCCAAACTGCTGGCCGACGATGGGGCGACGGTCGCCCGCGGCCAGAAGCTGGCCGAGTGGGACCCCTACACCCTGCCGATCATCACCGAACGCGAGGGTACCGCTCACTATCTCGACATGGTCGAGGGGCTTTCGGTGCGCGAAGTGGTTGACGAAGCCACCGGCATTTCGTCGAAAGTGGTGGTCGATTGGCGGCAACAGCCGCGCGGTGCCGATCTCAAGCCGCGCATCACCCTGCTCGATCCCAACGGCGAGGTGATCAAGCTGCCCAACGGTCTGGAAGCCCGCTACTTCCTGTCGGTGGACGCCATCCTCTCGGTCGAGAACGGCGCTCACGTCAGGGGCGGTGACACCCTGGCCCGTATCCCGCGCGAATCTTCCAAGACCCGCGACATCACCGGCGGTCTGCCGCGCGTCGCCGAACTGTTCGAAGCCCGGCGTCCGAAGGATTTCGCGATCATCTCCGAGCTGGATGGCCGCGTTGAATTCGGCAAGGATTACAAGACCAAGCGCCGGATCGTCGTGCGCAACGACGAGACCGGAGACGAGCGCGAATATCTGATTCCCAAGGGCAAGCACATCAGCGTCCAGGAAGGCGACTATGTGGTGCGCGGCGATTTGCTGATGGACGGCAACCCGGTGCCCCACGACATTCTGGCGGTGATGGGCGTCGAAGCCCTGGCCAACTACCTGATCAACGAAATCCAGGACGTGTATCGTCTTCAGGGCGTGAAGATCAACGACAAGCACATCGAAGTCATCGTTCGGCAGATGTTGCAGAAGGTCGAGATCGACGATGCCGGGGAGTCGACCTTCCTGGTCGGTGAGCAGGTCGATCGTCAGGAGTTCGACGAGGAGAACTACAAGACGGTGCGGGAGAACCTCAAGCCCGCCAGCGCCAAGCCGGTTCTTCAAGGGATTACCAAGGCCAGTCTGCAAACCCGCTCGTTCATTTCGGCGGCATCGTTCCAGGAAACCACCCGCGTCCTTACCGAGGCTTCGGTCTCCGGCCGGGTCGACAATCTGGAAGGGCTGAAGGAAAACGTCATCGTCGGCCGTTTGATCCCGGCCGGTACCGGTTCGGTGGTCAATCGTCTGAAGGCGATCGCGGCCGAGCGGGACCGCTCAACTCCGGTTGCCGGCGGCTCGCCGGCCTTGACCGGCCCGGTTGAGGAAAGCTCGGCGGCCTGAACCAGCGCTTTTTGGACGTGTTATCTCTCTCCCTCCGCACCTGTGTGCGGGGGGAGATCGCTTTTCTGTGATCTTCGCCACTGTTTTTTTGTGAAAGCGTGGTAGAATCCAGCGCATTGAGAGCGCTCTTACCGGCGTTGGCCCGGCTCGGCGAGACACGCGGCAGGAAGGCGATGGGGTTTCAAGTCACCTTTTGGGGGGTTCGCGGCACCATTCCCTGCCCGATGGCCTCACATATGCAGTTCGGCGGCAACACCAGTTGCGTCGAGGTCGCGGCCGGCGATGCCCGGATCATTTTCGACGCCGGGACCGGCTTGCGGCTGCTGGGCAAGCGTTTCCTGACCGATGGCATCCGTCGGGCGACTCTGCTGCTCAGCCATACCCACCTCGATCACATCAGCGGCTTCCCCTTTTTCGGGCCGGCGTTTCAGCCGGGCTTTATGTTCCGGGTGATGGCCGGGCATCTGGGCAATGGTGGCCGCGACGCCACCGACATCCGTTCGGTGCTGGCCCGTCAGATGGAGCGGCCGCTGTTTCCGGTGCCGCTCCAAACCATGGGGGGCTCGATCAGCTTCGATGATTTCAGTCCCGGCGATGGCTTTGCCCTGGGCGGAGGGGTGCGGGTGCGGACCGCGCCGTTGAACCACCCCGACGGCGCCACCGGTTATGTCGTCGAATATCGCGGGCGCTCGGTGGCTTTCGTTACCGATACCGAGCATTTCCCCGGCCGCATCGATGAAAATATCCTGGCGTTGGTCGAGGGGGTGGATCTGCTGATCTACGACACCACCTATACCGATGCCGAATATGTCGCCGCCCGCGTCGGCTGGGGCCACTCGACCTGGCAGGAAGGCGTGAAACTGGCCAAGGCGGCGAAAGTCGGCCGGTTGGTGCTGTTCCATCACGAACCCGATCACGACGATCAGACCATGGCCCGCATTGAAGCCGAAGCCCAGGCCATGCGCCCCGGCACCTTCGCCGCCCGCGAAGGCGCGACCGTGGTGCTGGCGGAGTAGGGGGCGCGGAGTCGGTGAGGGCCGGTATGGCAAGGGGCCTCGCCCCTCGCGCTCCCCGCCTGGGGCCGACGGCCCCAGACCCCGGGACTTTTTTTAAGAGAAGAGCCCCCGCCTGAATGGTCGGCACCACTCGTGCGGGGGTTCTTCTCTTAAAAAATCATGGGTTCCAAGGGTCTGCGACCCTTGGCAGGGGGTGCAGGGGGACGGATGTCCCCTTGCCATACCGGCCTCTACCGACTCCGCGCCCCCTATATCCACCCGAGCAGATGCCACCACAGGTAATTCAGTGGCATTAGGCCGATGATGGTGGCCAGGGCGAGGATCAGGCAGAGTTTTTGGGCCGAGCCCAGGCGTTCACCGCCGAGTTGCATGGCCACCACCAGCGGTGCCGATTCATAGGGTAGCAGCGGGTTGGAGAAGCCGAGCACCTGACTCATCAGGACGGACTCCAGGGGCAGGCCCGAGGCTTGGGCCATTTGGGCCGCGAGCGGGGTCAGCACGGCGGGCACGCCGGGCAGGGTGGTGACGGTGCCGACCAGGGTGCTGACGGCGGTCAGACCGGCGTAGCTCCAGGCTGGTTCTCCGGGGGTGAGCGGCATCACCGAGAGGATTGCCGCGGCGAGGCGGGAGCCGAGTCCGGACTCTCCGACCAGCGCCCCCAGGCCGAGGATGCCGCCGACATAGAACAGCGAGCCGTAATTGATCTCACGGTTGAAGGCGGGGCCGCTGACCAGCGCCACTCCCGGCCAGAGCAGCAGCACCGCCACCGCCATGCTGATCCAGGCCGGGCTGATGTGGTGAGCGAAGTCGGTGGCCCACAGCACCACCGCCGCCGCCAGCAGCAGTGCTAGCCAGCGTTCGTCGCGGCTCATGGCGGTGTGGGGGCGTGGCTCCAGGGGGCGGGGGGTGTCGGGCCACAGCCAGACGATCAACGGCACCATCACCAGGGTTTTGAGCAGGCCGAGCACCGGAAAGTGCAGCAGCAGATAGGCGCCATAGGTCGGAGTGTAGTGGTAGAGGGTCTCGGAGGCGCCGGCCAGCACGATGTTCGGCAGGTTGGAGGGCAGCACCGAGAAGGTCGGGACATGGCAGCCAAACGCCGCCGCCAGCACCACCCCGGTCCGGCCGGCGGTGCCGGGGGTGAAGCCGAAGCGGTCGGCCAGGGCCAGGGCGATCGGCATCAGCAGCACCGCCCGCCCCATCGAGGAGGGCATGACGAAGCCGAGCGCCACTCCGACCAGGGTGACCCCGGCGATCACCCCCCAATAGCTTGAGCCGAACAGGCGGGCGAGGGACTGGGCGATGCGCTCGCCGAGGCCGGTCGAGCGTACCGCCACCCCCATCACCAAGCCGCCGAAGATCAGCCACAGCGCCGCCGATTCGAAGCCGGAAAATACTACCCGGGGCGGCGCCACCTGGGTGAGCATGGCCACGGTGAAGAAGGCCAGGGCGGTGATGTGTTCGGGAATCGCGCCGGTGGCCCACAGGCCGATGGCGGCGGTGACCAGCGCCAGCGCCCGGGTTTCGGCCGGCGGCAGCGGCGCGGCAACCAGCACCAGTCCGGCACAGACGATGGCGAGGATGGCGATCAGGCGGGCAGGGGGCAGGCGGGCGGGGGGCAGGCGGGCGGGGGGGAGATGTTTGCGCATGGGGGTCGCATTGCCCGCCGGACCGCCGCTTGTAAAGCAGTATTCCGGTATGACAGACCCGGGACGGGCGCTACCGCGCGCCTCCCGGGGGCGCGCACTTCAGGCGTTCCGCCAAGTGGTCGGCGCGCTGGGCGAGTTTGGGGTGCCGCTGCTCCTGCGGGGGTTGGCCGTTGCGCTGGATGGTGGCGTGGAAGGCGGCGATTTCGGCGCACGCCTCGGCCGGGCGCTGCAACTGCGCCAGAATGCCGGCGGCTTCCAGATGGGCGGCGGCGGCGGGCGGGGAGCGCGGCCGGTCCCTGGTGAGCGCGGTCAGCTCGTCCAGGGCGCGCTGGGTGTTGCCCTCGGCGGCGTAGGTGCGCGCGATCATCAGGTCGAGACGGGCGATGCCGGGCGGCTCGATGGCGCCGCTTTGCCGGGCTTCCTCGCAGATGCGGCGGGCGCCGGCATAATCCTTGGCCTGCCAGCGTTCGCGGACGCGCTCCCTCACCGCGCGCATTGGACCGGGGGGCGGTTCGTGACCGGGCGGGTCATCGGCGATCGGCGGCGGTTCGTCGTTATCGTCCTGGCCGGGAGGCGGCGGGGGAGGGGGAGGCGGCGCCACCGCCGCAGGACCGGGGGGCGGAGTCTGCACCGGGGGGAGAGCGGGGGCGGTGCCGTTCGGCGCCGTCAGCACAAGGTCTCCGGTGAGCGAGCTGCTTTCCCAGGGTACCTGCTGGCCGCCGCTCTCCTGGGAAACCGTACGCCGCACCTCCTTGAACACCGACTCGATCGGAGCGCTTTTGCCGATGGCCTTGAGCAGGGCGGCGGTGTAGAGGCCGTTGCTGCTGGTGCCGTCGCTGGCGGTCTGGCCGGGTGCGGTCGAGTAGGCGATCAGGCTGCCGGAGGGCGCGGTCACCGCCGCCAGCCCCCGTACGCCGCCACGCGAGGTCGCAGGGAAGGGATTGTTGCGGCAGGCGTCGAGAATCACCACCCGCACCGCCGCCCGTTCGATCTGGTCCATGACCAGATCCAGATCGACGCTCTCCAACCGCAGGGTGCGCTCTTCCTGAAGCCGGGCGTCGACGGGGATCAGGTAATTGCGTCCGGCGGCCTGAACGCCGTGCCCGGCGTAGTAGACCACCACCTGATCGGAGCCGCCCACCGAGTGTCCGAATTCGGCCAGTGCCGTCTCGAAGTCGCTTTTGCGGGCGTCGGTCACCAGCTTGACCCGGAACCCGATCGCCTCCAGCGTCCGGGCCATGGCCTGGGCGTCGTTGGCCGGGTTCGGCAGGGCGCCGACCGTGGCGTAGCGGCTGTTGCCGATCACCAGCGCCAGCTTCGCCGCGTCGGCCGGAGGGGCCACGGCCAGCAGCGCGATCGCCAGGGCGACCCATGACCCCACACCGAAACGTCCCATGTGGCCCCTCCATCGCGCGTTGCCGCCGGTCCGGTGTACAGGATAGCGCGGCCGGATGTCCCGTCCTGTGACGGGGCTCACAGCTGCGTTTCGTCTTTTCGGCGCGGCGTGCCGCGTGTTGCCTAACGGGGCGGAGTCGGATAGGGTCGGGGCCATGGTCGAGAGGAAATCCGCACGCTTTCAGGTGATCGGGGCGCTGTCCGATGGCAAGCCGTCGTAGCAAGTCCGGGGGCGTTTCGGAGTCGCTGGCCCTGCCGGGGTTCGAGCCGCCTCCGGTCGCGCCGGTCTCGCGCCGCGCCGCGCCGGCCGCGCCGCCCGTCCGGCAGGATGAAGCCGCCGAGCCGCCGCCCCATTACACCGGACATCGCGACCGGCTGCGCCAGCGCTTCCTGAACTCGGGCGCCGACGGCTTGCAGGATTACGAATTGCTGGAACTGCTGCTGTTTCCGGTGATTCCGCGCCGGGACGTCAAGCCGCTGGCCAAGGACCTGATCCGGGAGTTCGGCGGCTTCTGGGCGGTGGTGACCGCGCCGCCCGAACGCTTGCGCAAGGTGGCCAATTTCAGCGACGCCACCATTGCCGCGGTCACCGTGGTCGGGGCGGCGGCGTTGCGGGCGACCCGGCAGCAGGTGATGAACAAGCCGGTGTTGGCCGGCTGGGAGGCGTTGCTCGGCTATTGCCAGGCGGCGATGGCCCATGAACCGAACGAGCAGCTGCGCCTGCTGTTCCTCGATTCCAAGAACAGTTTGATCGCCGACGAGGTGCAGCAGCGCGGCACCATCAATCACACGCCGGCCTACCCGCGCGAAATCGTCCGGCGGGCGCTGGAACTGGGCGCTCACGGGGTGATCCTGGTGCACAATCATCCGGCCGGAGACCCCAGCCCGTCCCGCGACGACATTCACGTCACCAAAGAGATCGCCCGGGCCGCCAGCGCCCTTGGGCTGGTCCTGCACGATCACCTGATCGTCGCACGCGGCCAGACCGTCAGCTTCAAGGCGCTGGGACTGCTGTGAGCGGCCGTCGGTCCGGACCCCGCACCGGGCGCACTGGCGCGGCTGGGGCGGATCGGGTAAGATTGCTTCGTAAGTTTTCGCCCGCCCGCCCGACGGACCCATGACCGAAACCACGTACGCCCTGATCGAGGTCGCCCTGATCGAGCTGAATTCCGGCACCGTGCGCAACATGCGCGAGGCGCTGGCCCAACTCGGCGTTCGCAATGTTCACGTGCATTCGAGCACCGTCGGGCTGGCCGGGGCCATCGGCGAGCAGTCTCCCGATCTGGTGATCGTCGATGTCGACGCGCCAGCGCTCGAGGGGTTCAAGGTCATCCAGCGGCTGCGTTGCGATCCGTCCCTGCCCAACCCGTTCGTGTGCATCATCGCCACCGCCGAGCAGCCGACGGCGGCGCTGCTGCACAAGGTCGACAATTCCGGCGCCGACGCCTTGCTGGTCAAGCCGTTCGCGCGCAAACAGCTGGTGGACATGGTTCATGGGCTGATCGCGGGGCGGAAGCCTTTCGGGGTATCCAGCGACTATATCGGCCCCGACCGCCGCAAGCATCCGCGCGAGGACGCGTCGGTTCCGACCCTCAATGCGCCCAATACCTTGCGGGCCAAGGCAACCGGGCACTTGGAACCCCAACGAGGCCCGCGACCGCATCGCCAAAGGCGTGGTGTGGCTGAGCGAGCGCAAGGCCCAGAGTGACTCGTTTCAGATCGCGTTCCTGATGGAGTACGCCCGGCCCGGCCTGATCACCCACCCGCCCGACCGGATCGCTCTCCTGCATGCCCACAGGGTGACCACTCTGGTCGAGGATTTTCTGAAGCGGATGGCCGGACGCGACCATGATCCCCGCCTCGAGACCATCGGCAAGGAGCTGCTGACCCTGCTCGGCCGTATCCGCAAGGACCCCGAAACCCCGGCGACCGCGGCGGAACTGGTTCAGATCAAGGCGCTGTCCCTGACCCTGGCCGAGGCGCTCAATCCCGGCAAAACCGTGGACACCCTGACCCACGAGATCGCCGAGGCCACGACCGAGTACCGGGCGCGCATGGAGTGCCTGAGGGCGGTCTCCCCCAACTCCGGCCATTGATGAGCGCATTTCCCTGCCCCCATCGCGTGGTCGCGGGCGTATAACAGGGGCTGGCCGTCTGCCTGGGGATTTCCGCGTGATCACTTCGCCTTCCGACCTGGACCGTCTCGCCGCTCTGGTCGGCATCGAGCCGTTCTTCTTCGACATTTGGGGCAACCGCGCCGATGTTTCCCCGGCGGCCAAAAGGGCGCTGATCGCCGCCCTGGGCTACGCCGCCGGCAGCGAAAGCGAGATCGCGGCCAGCTTGCGCGAGGTTGAAACCGCGCCCTGGCGCCGTCTGGCGCCGCCGGTGCTGGTGGCCAGCGAAGCCGAGGCCATCGAGTTGCCGTTGGCGCTTCTCGATTCGGACCTGGAGACGCCGCTCGCCTGGAGTCTGACCGAGGAAACCGGCGCGGCTCACGAGGGCACGGCCGCCGCCGCCGGGTTGGCGCTTCAGGCGGTGGCGCTGCTCGATGGCGTGGCGATGCGCCGTCTGGTGCTGCCGTTGCCGGTGCGGCCGCCACAGGGCTATCACACGCTCAGCGTTTGCCATGGCGGGCGCGAGGCCCGGCTCAGCCTGATCGTCGCCCCCGAGCGCTGCCTGACCCCGGAAGACATCGTGCCCGGCGGCCGGAGCTGGGGGCTGGGGGTGCAACTCTACGGCGTGCGCAGCGCCGGCAACTGGGGCATCGGTGATTTCTCCGATTTGGCGGACCTGGGGGAACTCGCGGCGCGCTGGGGCGCCGGCGTGGTCGGGCTGAATCCGCTGCATGCCCTGTTCGCCGCCGATTCCCACCATTATAGCCCTTATTCGCCGTCCCATCGGGGCTTTCTCAATATTCTGTATATCGATCCGGTGGCGGTGCCCGACCTTGCCGAGTGCCCCGAGGCCCGTGAGTTGATCGGCGGGCCGGCGTTCCTGCGGGATCTGGCCAAGGCCCGGGCCTCGGAGCTGGTGGATTATCCGGCGGTGGCGGCGCTCAAGCGGCCGGTGCTGGAGCGGCTGTTCGACAGCTTCCGCCGCCGTCATCTGGAGCTTGCCGAGCCCAGTCCGCGCGCCGTCGCCTTTCGCGCTTTTCAGACCGCGGGCGGGGAGGCGCTGTACCGCTTCGCCCTGTTCGAAGCGCTGCATGAGCAGATGTTCGGCAGCGATTTCACCCGCTGGGATTGGCGCAGCTGGCCCGAGGGCTTCCGTGATCCGGCCGGCCCCGAGGTCGCGGCCTTCGCCGCCGCCCATGCCGACCGCGTGACCTTCTTCCAATATCTGCAATGGCTGGCCGACCAGCAACTGGGCGATGCGGCGGCGCGGGCCAGGCGGGCCGGGCTCGGCTTCGGCTTCTACCGTGACCTCGCGGTGGCCATCAGCCCCGGAGGTGCCGCCGCCTGGGCCGAACCGGGCGCAGTCGCCGTCGACGCCCGCGTCGGCTGTCCGCCCGATCAGTTCAATCTTCAGGGGCAGAACTGGGGGCTGGCGCCCTTCTCTCCGGTCGGGTTGGCCGAGAGCGCCTACCGGCCGTTCATCGAGCTGCTGCGCGCCAATATGCGCCATGCCGGGGTTTTGCGCATCGATCACGTGATGGCGCTCCAGCACCTGTACTGGATTCCTCCCGGCGGCGGCATCGGCGGCTATGTCAGCTATCCGTTCCGGGATCTGGTGCGGCTGATCGCCCTCGAGTCGCAGCGCAACCGCTGCGTCGTGATCGGCGAGGATCTCGGCACCGTGCCCGAGGGCTTCCGTCCGGCGATGGAGCGGGCGGGGATTCTCTCGTGCCGGGTGTTTTACTTCGAGCGCGACCACGGCGGCAACTTTCTGCCGCCCGAGGCTTATCCGGCGGGAGCGCTGGTCACCGCCACCACCCACGATCTGGCCACATTGGCCGGCTTCTGGCAGGGCAGGGACCTGGATTGGCGGACCCGGCTCGGCCTGTATCCCACCCCCGAGATGCGCGAGGGCGAGGCGCGCGGCCGCGATCACGACCGCTGGCGCCTGCTCGACACCCTGGCGCGGGCTGGTGTGCTGCCCGACCGGATGCATCCGCGCCACGGCCGGCTGCCTGTGCTCGACGATGAGCTGGTCACGGCGATCTACCGCTTTCTCGCCCGCAGCCCGGCGCAGGTGCTGATGGTCCAGATCGAGGATCTGCTGCTCGACCCGGAACAGCCCAATCTGCCCGGCACCGTCGCCGAGCATCCCAACTGGCGCCGCCGCCTCGCCCTGGCTCTCGACCAGATCGGCCGTTTGGACTCGGCGGCGCGGCTGGCCGGGGGAATCAAGTCTTGTGGTCGCTGAGTATACGAACGGCGGGACAAAGCCGCCCGGCCGGAGTAGCGGGGCGCCTGAAAGTCGCGCCCGGCCCCGTTTGACGACCGGCATTGGCTGTGCCTGCTAGATTTCACAGGAGAGAGCCTAAAACTATTGCAAATGCTTTTCTTGCTTGCCCTATTCTTCGGCAAAATCGAGAGTGGCCAGGTTCTGTCGTTGTAAGTTTATCACAAGTCCACCGGCTCCTTCATAAGAAGCGTTTTTGCGACTTGCGCTGACAAGCCGGGAGAGGTTTCATCCCGCCATGTAATCGTTGTCGCCGGCTGCTGTGGATGCGGCCAACTGGTCAGGAAGGATGCCCACCATGAAGAATTCCCTGCTCGCGGGTTGCGCCGCCATCGCTTTTGCCGGACTGTGCGGAACCGCCGTCGCCGGCGACACCGCTCCCGGAAAGTTCGATGTCAAGCTGAGCGGCGACGCCTATTTCACGGCGGGCTATACCGGTCAGAACAGCGCCCCGGTCGCCACCGACCGCAAAAGGACCGGTGACTTCACCAACCGTTTCCGTCTGCAGGTGACCCCGACCGCCACCGCGGACAACGGTCTTGAATATGGCGCCAATATCCGTATCCGGGCCTGGAATTCGACCGGCACCGTCGATACCGATCAGGCCTACATCTTTGCCGATGGCAAGTGGGGCCGGCTCGAAGGCGGCGTCACTCCCGGCCCGAACACCCAGTATGGCGTGACCGCGCCGTCTGGTTTCGGCACCGGCGGCGTCTTCGGCGACTGGAGCGAAGGCCCCGGCACCGCGACTTGGCTGAACAACCAGAACACCTACCTCGCCGGCACCTTCGGTGGCGAATACAACACCATCACCGGCAACAACTGGGCGACCAAGGTCAATTACTTCACGCCGCGCTTCTTCGCCCAGGAAGATGCCAACACCGGCTTGATGGCCGCGATTTCGTACACGCCCCATAACGTCAACGTCAACACCGGCGTCAGCCGCGTCAAGGGTGTCGGCGGTGCCGCCGCCGCGGACAGCTTCTGCAGCTATGCCGGCGTGGCCGCTCCCCTTCAGGGTTGCGGTTGGAGCAACATCGTCGAAGCCGATATGTTCTACAGCGGCAGCTTCAACGGCGTCAGCGTTTCGACCAGCTTCGGGTATGAGCAGGGCAACGCGGCTGCGACCACCACCACGGCCAACTCCTTCAACGATCTGAAGGTCTATCAGTTCGGCCTTCAGCTCGGCTACGCTGGCGTCCTGTTCGGCGGTGGCTACCAGAGCGCCGGCAAGTCCGGCTACACCCGCAGCTCGACCACCGCCGCCGGCGCCGCCGTGCTGAACAAGACCGCCCAGTCCTCGTACAACCTGGGTATCTCCTATGAGAACGGCCCGGCCCTGGTCGGCTTCAACTACGAGCACGGCGAAGACGCTGGCGACATGGCCCTGGCCGGTGCGCGCAAGGCCGACCTCTATTCGGTGGGCGCCACCTACACCCTGGCTCCCGGTCTGACCACGTCGCTGGAATATCTCTACAGCAGCACCCGTAATCAGGCCGGTTTCAACAGCGGCTCGGCCGACTATATCGGTGGCAACAGCCTGACCGGCAGCAAGAACGCCAACCTGATCCTGTGGAAGAACGTCGTTACCTTCTAAGGGCTTCGTGACACGGACCTTGGTGGGAAGGGGAGCTTTCGGGCTCCCCTTCTTTATGTGTGCGGGGCAGGTTTATGTGCGGCGGGGTGGGGGCGGGCGATCAGCTGGAACTGACGTCGATCAGGGTGCCGAGATGCAGCCCCAGCGCCTCGGCGGCCCGGCCCTGATTGATCGCGATTTCGGCCAGACCGTTTGAATTCGCGTACCACAGGCATTCACCGGGCGGAACGTCGGCGAAGGTGCGGCCGCGCCGGATCGGGCGTCCCGCAGCCTCCAGAAGCGTGTTCCGGCCGAGGGTTTTGGCGCGCAGCCCGGTCATGGCGTTGCCATAGGCGTCGATATAGATGATGCGGGGCAGCTCATCGGGCCAGTTCGGGCGGGCGATGGAGTCCGGTGCCAACTGCACGCCGGGGGAGGCCTCGCCCCGGGCCAGCCGCGCCGCGATCGGCGCGAACAGGTCCCGGGCATGGAAGGTCGCCGACAGATTGGTCGGAATCCACTCGATCACCCAGACATGAAGGTCGCGCGACCGCCGCCGCACCAATTCAAACAGGCCGTTGTCGGGTCCGACGAACCAGCGGCCATCGGCGTAGAGCACCAGCGGCCGCCGGTTGGTGCCGACCTCGGGATCGACCACGCACAGAAAGACATCGCCGGGCATGAAGGTTTCGGCGTACGCGGCCAGCAGATAGGCGGACAGCCGGGGGTCATACATCGGGGCGTCGAGAAACAGGTCGATGACCGGCACCGTCGGGGCCGCGCGCATCAGCACCGCCTTGACCTGACCGTTATAGGGACCGAGCGTCCCGAAATCGGTGAACAGGAAGATCATCGTCCCATCATAGCCGGTTCGCTGCCTGGGCGCGACTCGCGCGAGCGGAGGGGGCAGGACTCAGGTCACGCCGATGGTCTTGTCCTTGCGGCGGGTGACCTGAAGCTGACCATCCGCGCCCTTGACATAGGTGGTCTTGCCCACCGCCAGATTGTCGAGAATGATCACCAGCGCCCGGGGAATGGCCGCGAACTCCTTGGAACCCCTGGAGTCCGTATTGTAGACCCCGATAGCGGCGCGAACCATGTCGCGGCCTATCGGCTTACCGTCGTTTCCGATCATCGCTCTCGATCCGTTATCGCTGCCCCATCGCCCGCCGGACACTCCGTGGGCGACTGATCATACTGCATTCGCACGCCCGTGCGCAGCTCCTGGAGAATGATCAGGGCGCGTTTGAAGCCGAAGCGCCCGATGGCTTCGAGCATTTCCTGGCAACGCCCGGCCTGGGGGCTACCGGCCAGCGCCCGCGACAGGACCGAGGCGCGCTCCCCGGCACGGGTGTTGTTGCTTCTCAGCAGTGTCGTCAGCTCATCGAACAGGGCCTCAAGCTCGGCCGCCGACAGCGGCGAAGCGGCGTGATCAGGCTCGTCCCTGGCCGTGGGGGCGGTGAGACCGGAGCAGGAGTTCAGCACCACCGTCAGCTCTTGCTCCAACCGGTCGAGCAGAGCGGGCAGCGTCTCGCGGTTATCCGTCCTCAGGGCCGCCAGCAACCCCTGGGCGGCGGCGGCGACCGCCGAAGCCCCGAGATTGCCGGCGACACCCTTGAGCAGGTGGGCGCCGCGATCGGCGTCGTCGAAGTGTCCGGCGGCGATCCCGGCGCGCAGCCGGGCGATGGCATCGCCCGAATCGACGCCGAACTGGACCAGCAGCGACCGCAACAGCCGCCGGTCGCCCATAACCCGCCCGAGCGCGCTGCGCAGGTCGAATCCTGGCAGCGCGGCGGGCAGCAGCTCATCGTTCCTGGTGATCATGGCGTCAGTTTCAGCCGGACCTCGACGATCGCCATGTCCTCGGAATCGTTCTTGCGGCTGAAGCCAAGATCACGGCACAGGTTCAGCATGTTATGATTTTCGCGCAGCACCTCGCCATAAATCTCGCCGATGTCGCGAGCCTTGGCATAGTCGAGAATCTTCTTCATCAGGATGGTGCCGAGGCCGTGACCCTTGAGGTTCGACTGAACCATCACGGCGAACTCGGCCTTCTGATTGTCGGGATCGGCGGCGATGCGCACCGCGCCCTGAATTTCAGCGGTCGCGCCGTGGAACGGTTGGGTCACCGCCACCAGCCCCATCTCGCGATCATAGTCGATCTGGGTCAGGCGCGCCGCCGCCTGATGGGAGAGGTGGCGCATCGGCGCGAAGAAGCGCAGACGGATATCCTCGGGAGTCATGCGCTCGAACAGGCGCTGGAGCGCCGGCTCGTCCTCGGGGCGGATCGGCCGCAACAGATACTCGGTGCCGTCCTTGAGCCCCGACTTTTCCTCCAGATACTTGGGATAGGGCGGAATCGCCAGCCGGGCCGAGCCGGGCACCGATGGCACTGCGACCTTGATCCGGGCGTCGAGGGCGAGCACGCCCTGCTCGTCGGCGAACAGCGGGTTGATGTCCAGTTCGGTGATATCGGCGAAGTCGATCACCAGCTGGGAGATTTTCATCAAGGTCAGCTCGATGTCCTTGATCGCCGCCGCCGGCCGGTCGCGATAGCCGCGCAGCAGACGGGAAATGCGGGTGCGCGAGATCAACTCTTGAGCAAGGTTGAGATTGAGCGGCGGCAGGGCCAGGGCCTGATCGCCGACCACCTCGACGCTGACGCCGCCATGGCCGAACAAAATCACCGGGCCGAACAAATGGTCGTTGGTCATGCCGATGATCAGTTCGTGAGCGCCCGAGCGCACCGCCATCTGCTGGACCGTGAAGCCCTCGATATGCGCGTCGGGGCAGGCGACCTTGACCCGCTCGAGCATGGCCAGAGCCGCGATCCGGGTCTGTTCGGGATCGGGAATGCCGAGCACGACACCGCCGACATCGGACTTGTGGGTGATGTCGCGCGACAGAATCTTCAGCGCCACCCGGCCGCCGATGGCGCGGGCCGCTTCCTCGGCCTCCTCGGGGCTGGTGACCCGGCGGGTGTCGACCACCGGAATGCCATAAGCCGCCAGCACCTGCTTGGCCTCGTACTCGCTGAGCCACGGCCGGTTCTCGGCCAGCGCCACGTCGATGATCTTGCGCACCGCGGCGTCGTCGGGGGTGAAATCTTCCAGCACCGAGTCCGGCGTCTCCATCAGCTGATCCTGGTTGGCGCTGTACTGGACCAGATGCATGAAGGCGCGGGTGGCGTCGCCGGGGGTGTCGTAGGTCGGAATCGAGTTGGCGGCGAACAGCGAGCGCGACTGGATCGCCGTGCCCTCGCCGAGCCAGGAGGTCAGCACCGGCCGCTGCTTGCCGTTGGGATGCTTCGAGAGGGTGTCGATGATCGCCTGAGCGGCCCAATAGCTGTCGCCGACCGCGGTCGGGCAGTTGAGCACCAGGAAGCCGTCGGCGTCGGAGTCGTCGAGCAGCGCCGCCAGCGAGTCGGAATAGCGCTTGGCGGTGGCGTCGCCGATGATGTCGACCGGATTGCCGTGGGACCAAGTCGGCGGCAGGAAGCTGTTGAGCCGCTTCATGGCGTCGGGGCCGATTTTGGCCAGCTGGCCGCCGCCTTCGATCAGCGAGTCGGTGGCCAGCACGCCGATGCCGCCGCCGTTGGTCAGAATGGCCAGCCGCCGGCCGACCCGCTTGCCGCCGGTGATCGAAACCCCCATGCCCACGGTTTCGGCGGCATCGAACAACTCGTCGAGATCATGGACGCGCAGCACGCCGGCCCGGCGGAAGGCGGCGTCGTAAACCCGGTCCGAGCCGGCCATGGCGCCGGTGTGGGAGCTGGCGGCCTTGGCCGCCTCGTCGCTGCGTCCGGCCTTGATCACGATCACCGGCTTCTGGCGCGCGGCGGCGCGGGCGGCCGACATGAACTTGCGGGTGTGGGTCAGCGCCTCGATGTAGAGCATGATCGCCCGGACATTGGGGTCGGCCGAGAGATAGTCGAGCAGGTCGGCGAAATCGACGTCGGCCTTGTTGCCCATGGAAATCAGGTGCGAGAAGCCGATCTTGCGATTGGTCGCCCAGTCGACGATCGAGGTCAGCACCGCGCCCGACTGGGCGACCAGGGCGATATCGCCCTTCATCGGCGCGACATGGACGAAGCTGGCGTTGATGCCGCGTCCGGGAATCATCAGGCCCAGGCAGTTCGGGCCGAGAATGCGCAGGGCATGGGGCTTGGCGGCGTCCAGCACCTTCTGCTGCAACGCCTTGCCTTCCGCGCCGACCTCGCCGAAACCGGCGGTGATCACCACGGCGGCGCGGGTGCCGCGGGTGCCCAACTCGTCGATAATGCCGGGAATGGTATCGGGCGGGGTGCAAATCACCGCGAGATCGGGCGTAATCGGCAAGTCCGAGATCGATTTATAGGCCAGAACGCCTTCGATCGCCTTTTCGCGCGGGTTGACCGGCATGATCGGGCCGTCGAAACCGGCGTGGAACAGATTCCGCGCCACCACGGCACCGATCGAATTTGGCCTGCGACTGGCGCCGATCAGCGCGATCGACGTTGGCTTCAGCAGGAAATCGAGATTGCGAATGGTCATAGCCCCATGCCCCCTGGTTTGGCGCGAAAAACGGAACCCCGCCCGAAAGTCGAGGAGCGGCGATGTCGCGCCGATTACCCCCGTAATCTATCCGAACTCGGTTAATGATGAGTAATGATACTGTGAAATCATGCCGCACCGCAGCGGAACAGGGTGCGGCGAGGCGCCGCAGGGGGGCGGCCCCTTGTGTCTGAAAAACAGGGCATGAAGAAAGCGCCGTGAGGGTGGGGGCAATCGGATGCAGAAAAATCCTTCACCCGTTTCCCCTGATGACCGGCGCGAGAAGGCCGGATCGCGAGTATAAGGTGACGCTCATTCCAACCGGAGTCCTGTCATGCCGGATGCTGAAATCGCGCGCGCTCTTCACGTTGTCGCCATCGTGCTGTGGATTGGCGGCGTCGGGTTCGTGACCCTGTGCCTGCTGCCCTATTGTCGGGCCGAGGTGCCCCCGGCCGTTGCCATCGCCACCTTCGAGGCGATGGAGCGGCGCTTCGCGGCCTTGGCCCGCTACCTGATTCTGGTCGGCGGCGGCTCGGGGCTGTGGATGGTCAGTCGCTACCAGCTCTGGGAGCGGTTCGGCGCTCCCGGCTTCTGGTGGATGCATGCCATGGTTGCGGTCTGGCTGATCTTCTTTGTGTCGGTGTTCATCGCCGAACCGCTGTTTCTGCATCGCTGGTTCTCCCGCCGGGCGGCGTTGGACCCGGTGGGTACGCTGCGCGCCATCTGGTATTTGCATCTGATTTTGTTGACTGTCAGCGTGGTGACCGCCTTTGGCGCGGTGTGGGGTGTGCACGGTTGAGGATCAGGCCGGCCATCCGTAAGCACTATTGCCAATTGGAAGTCCGGCCGGGATGGCGCATGGTTGAGCCTGAACAGTTTACTGGTTGACCCCTGTTATGGGAGATCTGCCATGTTGCTAGAATGGACAGAGCATCTTTCGATCGACCATGCGGTAATCGACCAGGATCATCGGCATATGATCTGCTTGATCGACCGTCTTTACAATTTGCCGGACAATGGGCACTGTCTCGATGAAATGGAGCGGTTGTTTGGTGAGCTTGTTGACTTCATGTCGGATCATTTCAGGCGTGAGGAGCGGCTCATGGATGATGTCGATTATCCCCAAAAAGCGGCCCGTCGCTGCGACTCGTGGGTTAGAACTCGCGTTGAAGTAGCTGCCTGCCCCTGACGCCGGACGCCGGCCTCCCATCATTTATCCCTTGGTGAGACCGGAGAGACCATCCCTCGGCGCCGACCTGCCGCTTGG
>CAIOBP010000115.1 GCA_903856295.1 uncultured Rhodospirillales bacterium
ACCTCGGCGATCTCGCCACCGAGGCCGCGCCGGTGGCCAACGACACCGGGGCCGGTGCCGCACCCAGGGCACCGCGCGCCTGTCGGCCGGCGAAGCGCAATGTCGGAGCGCGGCCCCGGCATCTGCCGCGGATCGAGACAACGCTGGAGCCGGCGACGACGGTCTGCCCCTGCTGCGCCGGCCTGCTGCACAAGATCGGCGAGGACATTACCGAGGCGTTGGAGGTGATCCCCGCCATCCTGCGCGTGCTGCGGACCATCCGGCCCAAGTATGGCTGCCGGAGTTGCGAAGGTGCCGTCGTCCAGGCCAGGGCTCTGCCGCGCATTGTCGATGGCGGCATGGCCTCAACCGCCCTCGTCGCCTATGTGGTGACGGCGAAGTTCGCGTGGCACTTGCCACTTTACCGGCAGGCCCAGATATTCGCCGGCCAGGGCGTGAGCCTCGACCGGGCGACCCTGGCCTTCTGGGTTCGGCGGGCGGCGTGGTGGCTGGAGCTGCTCTATCAGCGCCTGCTGCTCTACATCCGATCGCAGCCGAGGCTGTTCTGCGACGAGACACCGTTGCCGCGGCTCGATCCGGGACGGGGGCGGACCAAAGTCTGCCAGCTTTGGTCACAGGCGGTGGACGATCGCCCCTGGCAGGGACCGGCCCGGCCGGCGGTCGCCTATGTCTTCGCTGAAGGGCGCGGTACGGCCGAGATCGCCGACCAACTCGCCGGCTTCACCGGCATTCTTCAAGTGGACGGCTATGCCGCCTACAAAAAGCTGGCCCGCGAACGGCAGCAGGGCCAGATCCGGCTGGCCTACTGTCTGGCCCATGCGCGACGCAAGTTCGTGGCGGTGCTCAAGCGGACCGGCTCCGAGACCGCCCGCGCGGTGATCGCCCGGCTCGGCGAGGTCTATGCCATCGAGGAGCGGGTGCGCGGCCGGGCCGCCGACGTCCGCCTCAACGCGCGGCAGGCCGAGACCAAGCCGATCCTGGAGGCGCTGAAGGCGCAGCTGATGTCGGTGAGGGGCGAGATTTCCAGGCAGTCGCCGCTGGCCGAGGCCATCGACTATACCCTCGGCCACTGGGACGGCCTGATCGCCTTTCTCGATGACGGCCGGATCGAAGTTGACACCAACACCGTCGAGCGGACCATGAGGCCGATCAGTCTTGGTCGGAAGAACGCCCTGTTCGCGGGATCATCCGCCGGCGGCCAGACTTGGGCCGTTCACGCCTCGCTGATTAACTCGGCGAAGCTGAACGGCATCGATCCGTTCACCTACCTCGCCGATGTGCTGGAGCGACTCGTCTCGGGCGAGGTCAAGGCCAACGATCTCGACCACCTGCTGCCTTGGGCTTGGAAGGCCGAACGGGACGCGGCATCCGCGGCGGAGGCCCGGGCGGCATGACAAAACGGCCGAAGCTGGTGGTGGAAACGAGGACCGTACAAGCGGAAACGCCAATTCCCCAACTCCCTTCCAAACCGAGGCTGACAGACGCCGAGTTGGAAGCCTTCCTGCTCGCCCGCCGATTGACCATGACGCTGATGGCCCTCGATGGCTACCTGACCGCCATTCTGATCGGACCCAAGTTCATCGATCCGCGGCTGTGGCTGGGACGCCTGCTCGGGGAGGCCGCCCTCATGGCCGACGCCGATACGCGCGAACACCTCGCCCTCCAGGCGGTGGTCCACCATCACAATCGCCTCTCCACCACCTTCGTTGACCAGCCAAGTTTCTATCGGCCGATGGTCAAACCCCATCGTGATGGCGGCATCGACCTGCTCGACTGGGGCCTGGGCTTCATCTCCGGCATCGAACTCGCCCCCAGGCCGTGGAAGAAAGTCACCGATCCCCGCCAGCCTGGCCGCGCCCTCTTTGAACCGATCCTGACCCTGGCCATCGGGAGCCGGGCGGTCCCTCTGAAAGCCGCCGAGGAAGTGGCAAAAGCTATCCTCGACATCCGTCAGCTCTTCCAGGAGCAGCGAAGGAAGTCAATGCGCTGACACGTGGGCGCTCGTGCCGCTTACGGTCAAACCCGCCTCGTCATTACCACCAATCATGGTCGCCGCCATCTTGCGGTTCGAGCGCTCCAGAAAATAGCCGCGTTCTTCCAAGAGCTCCGCCAATCTGCGGAGCAGTTGACGGCGGCCCAACGCTGGTCACGCATACTCTCGCAAGCCCTGGTCAAGTATCTACACGGCAGACAACTCTGTCAGCAGGCCGCTCTGTCGGCGTCCTGACCCCCAACCGATGGTTGAAAGCAGACGGTGACCGCCGGCCTTGCTCAAGGCAACTGCCGAATTTGGGTTGATAGATCAATTCGTCCTTCAGCATCAAGGCTGCTCATTATTTCTACAACAGACGACTGTGCTTCATCTATAGTTTTGCGCATTACTGGACCTATGACAGCGCTGCGCATAATAATGTTTTCCAAAAGGTCATCAAATACATTATGATATACCCAATCCCTCAATTCATCAGGGGCATTTTTAAGAGCAATTGCAAAAACATCGATGCCAACTGCCTCGACAACAATACGGAAATCCGTTCGAGACAGGTATCGTATATCATCAATGCAGATAATCGGCTCAACAACATAACCTGCAGGCAGTGAAAAGTTGGTCTGCTCAATAGCAATCGAAATAGCGCCTTCCTCGGGTGCAATTTCCTCAATACACGCAACGATGCGGTCGAATAAAAGTTTAACAAAGTTATCAAAAATTGAATTGTTCCAAGGTTTAGATAAATGTCTGTTCCAGACTAAATGCGCTCTCTTCAACCCAGTTAATAACGACTCTGTTCGTGATCGTCTGGCTATTCTGGATATGCTTAGTTTTTTTGTGATTGTTGCAACATCTATTGCTATTAATCTATTAGAAAGCTGCTGAATTAGCCACTGTAATGCAATTAAAGCCGCCGGAGGTGGGCAGCTATTCCTGAACCCACGATGCTGCAATACCTCAATATAATTACCTTTTAGAGGGCCAACCTCAAGAGTCGACAATGTTATTCCATATATAGTTCTTAGAGAAAGAATGTGGTGACCATCGTTTGCACACACAGGTCCGTAACAACCTATACAATGTTGCATAGTCTCTGCCTCAGAATATAAATCGTCGGTGGTGACTAATGGTATGAATTTAATACCATTTGGTGAGATGGGGGGATCGGAGAATAAAGGATTCCAGGAATACGATATGCCAGTAGATGTGAAGAGACCGGGAATGTTATGGCATCGATTAGACTTCATTATAATTTGTGCTGGACTAAGATTATTGTAAATGATTTCCGAGGCTAATGATCGCAGGCGTGTTGTAACATTAGAACAATCAATCTTGTGCTCAGCCTTGAATAGCTCTATTCCAAAAAAAGCAGCAACTACGTAGATAGAAGCAGGCTTTACAATGTTATCAAAAATGGCCCGTCGCTGCGACTCGTGGGTTAGAACTCGCGTTGAAGTAGCTGCCTGCCCCTGACGCCGGACGCCGGCCTCCCATCATTTATCCCTTGGTGAGACCGGAGAGACCATCCCTCGGCGCCGACCTGCCGCTTG
>CAIOBP010000116.1 GCA_903856295.1 uncultured Rhodospirillales bacterium
ACCCTTTAATTTCCCTGCTGATCTGTAAATAAATTACCCAAAGCTACCCGGTAATGATCGGGTACAATTCATTGCTTTCTTTAACTTAAACCTAATAGCCATGGACTTTTCAGAAATCGTTGTCAACACCCTGCTTGCAAACGGGGAACCTATGAAAGCCGGTGAAATAGCCGATAAGGCCGGAATTGATAAGAAAGATGCCTCGAAGAAATCGTCTGCGGTAACTGTCTGCTGAATTTCGCCGCGCAGCCGGGCCTCCCTCCGGTCTTCGGACGCTTACGCGTCCTCATCACTCCGGGAGGCCCGGCTGCGCAGTATCAGCAAGCAATTAATTTACAGAAGCTAGTATGCACAAACGAGGCTTCGAGCCTTCCCGAGTCAGCGATTGAAGCCATGCTGGACGTCGACCCCCATTATCACGTGGTGTCGACCGCCCAGGGGTTTCTGCTCTCCCTTCATGACGTCATTCTAGGTCAAGCCGAAAGCCCGCGCGAAAACACCGGACAGATCGCGATCTGGGTCGATCGCGGCCAGATGATCACTATCCGGCGCTGGCCGATGCTCTGCACCGACCGCCTGATCAGGACGATCGAAGGGGACTGCCGCCCGACCTCCAGCGTCGATCTGTTTCTCCAGTTGTTCGACCAGATTCTTGACGCCTTCCGCAAACGGGTGGTGCGACTCAGAATCGAGATCGATAAGGCCGAGGACAAGATGCTCGGCGGTCAGACCGGCGGCATCCGCACCCATCTCGCCGGCCTTCGCCGGGAGGCGGTGGCCATGCACCGCCGGATCGTCCCGGAGTTCCACGGCATCAACCAACTCGCGGCCCGTCTGCCCGCCTGGGTCACCGAGGACGAGCAGGCGTTCTTCCGCCAGATGACCGACGAGGTCGGCTCGCTGATCAACGACATCCGCTCGGCCCAGGAACGCACCAAGGTGCTTCAGGACGAGTACGCGGCGATGATCGCCGAGGAGACCAACACCAATCTCTTCGTGCTCTCGATCGTCACCGTGATCATGCTGCCCATGACCTTCGTCACCGGCTATTTCGGCATGAACACCTCTGGTCTGCCGTTGACCAGCCCCGATGGCTGGGGCTCGATCGCGTCCAGCGCGATCATCGTTGGCGTTGGCGCCCTCACGGCGCTGCTGCTCCGCCACATGCTGCTGAGGAACCGCCGGGACCGCTGACGGACCGTCCAGGGAAAATGGGAGATTGATGCGATGAGTATATTTCGAATGGCACGATTCCTGGCCCTCAGGGGCACACTGCTGACGGCTCTGACCCTGGCCGCCGGCAGTGTCATGGCCTCCGAGCCGCCGCTGGCGAAGATTGACCATATTTTGGTGATCTATCTGGAAAACTGGAGCTTCGACGCCCTTTTTGGCAGCTTTCCCGGTGCCAACGGCCTTGCCAATGCCGAAGCCGCAGCAATCCAGGTCGATAAGGAGGGCAAGCCCTATGCCGTGTTGCCGCCGGTGATCGACACCGGGCTCACGCCGCCGGCGCCGGACGCGCGCTTTCCCGAGAACCTGCCCAACCAGCCGTTCGACATCGGCCGCTACGTGCCGCCCGACCAGAAGACCGGCGACCTCATCCATCGTTTCTACACCAATCAGCAACAGATCGACGGCGGCAAGAACGACAAGTACGTGGCGTGGTCCGACGCCAAGGCCCTCGCTCTCGGTCATCGCGACGGCTCGGGCACCCGGCTGTGGCAGTTGGCTCGCGAATACACTCTTGCCGACAACTTCTTTCAGGGCTCCTTCGGCGGCTCGTTCCTCAATCATTTCTGGATGGTCTGCGCCTGCACGCCCCGCTACGAGGGCGCTCCCGAGGCGATGCGCGCGACCTTCGACGAACGCGGCGTCGTGACCAAAGATGGCGCTGTGACGCCGGACGGCTATGCCGTCAACACCATCCAGCCCAGCGGTCCACCTCACAGCCCGGCCATCACCGATCCTGCCCGCCTGCTGCCGCTCCAGGACATGCCGACCATCGGCGACCGCCTGTCGGAGAAAGGGGTTTCCTGGGCTTGGTATTCGGGGGGCTGGGCTGACGCCCTGGACGGCAAGGCCGACCCGTTGTTCCAGTTCCATCACCACCCCTTCGCCTATTTCAGGCAGTTCGCCGAGGGCACGCCAGCGCGGGCCGAGCATCTCAAGGACGGCGCCGAGCTGATGCGGGCGATCGATAGCGGCACCCTGCCGACGGTGGCCTTCTACAAGCCGATCGGCGAACTCAACCAGCATCCCGGATACGCCGAGGTCCAGTCGGGCGACCGCCATGTCGGTGACCTGATCGAGCGCCTGAAGCGCAGCCCCCAATGGCCGACCACCGCCGTGATTGTCACCTGGGATGAAAATGGCGGCTTCTGGGATCATGTGGCACCGCCGACCGGTGATCGCTGGGGGCCGGGAACCCGGATTCCGACCCTCGTGGTGTCACCGCTGGCCCGCAAGGAGTTCATCGACCGCACCCTTTACGACACCACCTCGATCCTTGCCACCATCGAGCACCGCTTCGGCCTCGCCCCCCTGGGCGAGCGCGACGCCAACGCCCATGACCTCGCTCCCGCGTTCGAGCCGTGACACCGATCATAATGATTGCCGTTGACCGATCATAATGATCGGCATAACCTTAAGGCCACAGAGTTTTCGCATCCGGCCGGAGGAGGCATATGGTGAGTAAGAAAAACAAGCACGCCCGCAATCAGGCAAAGTATATGGAACGCAAGCGCGAGGCCGGTCTGGAGTGGCTGACCGAGTGGGTACCAGAGCCGGCCTTTCAGGCATTCAAGACGATCGCCAAGGCGTCGCGCAAGAGCCACGGCGCCCCCAGCGAAGCCCGTCTCACCGAAGCCGAGGCTCTGGCGAAGGCGCGGCAGAACGAACTGCCCGACTGGGCGAAGAGTTCGGATGTTTTGCTGTCGCTCTGGATGGCGTCGACCGTTGCCGAGACGGCCCTCGATCAGATACAGGCCGAACGTGAGGCGAACAAGTCCAAGAAGGCCGAAGCCAAGGCCGCCAAGGCCGCCACCAAAGCCGATGACGTCGAAGAACATGCGACCGAACCGGAACAGCCTCCGACGGCACCTGTCAAGCGGGCGCGCAAAAAGGCGGTGGTCGCGCCGTCCGATGGGGCGCCGTCGGATACCGCGCCAACGGAGGCTGCTCCCGAGTGAGAGGACATTGAGAGCCGATATGTTTGCTGTGCTGGTTGCCAATATCAAGGGCGGTTGTGGGAAGACCACGATCGCGACCCACCTCGCGGCGGCCTTTGCCGGTGCCGGTCACACAACCGTGCTGGCCGATGCCGACCGCCAGCGCTCGAGCCTGGGTTGGCTCGAGCAGCGGCCTGCGAGCGCACCGGCGGTGACCGGCATCGACTGGACCCGCGAGTTCGACCGGGTTCCCCGCCACACCGCGCGGCTGGTCATCGATGCCCCGGCCGCGCTCAAGGGCAAACAGATCGAAGAACTGGTGCGCCTGTGCGATGTCATCATCGCGCCGGTGCTGCCGGGAGCCTTCGACGAAGGCGCAACCCGGCGTTTCCTCGACAAGCTGGAAGAGCTGAAACCAATCGCCCGCAACAAGAAGGGCGTTGCGGTGATCGGCAATCGCCTGAGGGCGCGGACCCGCGCCGCCGAACGGCTCGACCTCTTCCTCGACGGCGTCGGCCACAAGGTGGTGACCCGCCTGCGCGACAGCCAGTTCTATCCGGAAGCCGCCAGCAACGGCCTCAGTCTGTTCGACCTCAAGGGCAAACGCATCGCCGAGGTTCGTGAGGACTGGTACCCGTTGCTGTCGTTCATGGAGGGTGTCGCGGCGTTGTCGGATTGAGCCTTGGCAACTTCAACTTTCTAACCTCGCAGGTATCTATCATGGCGCCGTCTCCGCTCGCTCCCATCGCCTTTCCCGAACTGCCGCCGATTGCGGGTGTGCGTCTCGCCGTTGGCCAGTGCGGTATCAAGTACCAGAACCGCACCGACCTGATGGTAGCCGAGTTGGCGCATGGAACCACCGTCGCCGGCGTCTTCACCCGCTCACTCACCGCCTCGGCGCCGGTCGAGTGGTGCCGCGAGGCGCTGCCCGGCGGGCGAGCGCGGGCACTGGTGGTTAATTCCGGCAATGCCAACGCCTTCACCGGCTATCAGGGGCAGACAACCGTCGCCGTCACCGTCGATGCCATCGCCGAACTGCTGCAATGCGCACCAAATCAGGTGTTTGTGGCCTCAACCGGGGTTATCGGCCAGCCGATGCCACCCGACCTGATAACCCAGCAGCTCCCTGATGTGCTCGCGGTGCTTTCGGAGACTTCATGGTCCGAGGCGGCGCGGGCAATCATGACCACCGACACCTTTCCCAAGGCGGTGACACGGCAGGCTATCATTCGCGGGACTACCGTCACCATCAATGGGTTCTGCAAGGGCTCGGGCATGATTGCGCCCGACATGGCGACCATGCTCGGTTTCATCTTCACCGACGCCGCGATCGAGGCTCCGGTTTTGCAGAAACTTTTATCTGAGGCCACTGAGCGCACCTTCAACTGCATCACCGTAGACGGTGACACCTCCACCAGCGATTCCGTGTTAATGTTCGCCACCGGTACGGTCGCCAACAAGCGGGTGGCCAAGGCGAGTTCCAAACGGCTTGAGGATTTCCGCCGCGCACTTGATGACGTCATGCTAAGCCTCGCCCACCAGATTGTCCGCGACGGTGAGGGGGCCACCAAATTTGTCACCATCTCTGTGGCCGGCGCCGAAAGCCGCAAGGCGGCCAAACGCATCGCATTCACCGTGGCCAACTCACCGCTGGTTAAGACCGCGATCGCTGGCGAGGATGCCAATTGGGGACGGATTGTCGCCGCGATAGGCCGGGCTGGCGAGAAGGCCGACCGCGACCGGTTGCAAATCTTCATCGGTGGCGTCCAAGTCACCACCGACGGCGCGGCGCTGCCCGACTACGACGAAACCCCGGTCGCCGCCCACATGAAGGGTCAGGAGATCGATATCCGCATCGAGTTGGGCCTCGGCAAGGGCGAAGCCACGGTCTGGACCTGCGATCTGACCCATGGCTACATCGACATCAACGGCAGCTACCGAAGCTGAGTGTTTGGTTGCAGCATGATGTGAGAAGTAAGCTGCATAAAATGCTATCCTATTAACCGCATAAAGAGCCTTCTACGGGTCTACTATAGTACCATTAAAACAACCATACAGTCCGGAGCATCGAGATGAGTCATGATATCACCTGACATACATCAAGAGATTTACTCGCGCAGTCTTGCTATTCATCAATGGTTCAATGACAGTTGTGCTGAAGCTCGGCCGAAGTGGGCAGATGATGACGGTCAGTTCATCAGCAGCGCGTACTACCCTGTAACCATTATAGGGGGTGGGTACGTCGGCCTTTCATCCTTACTGCATCTGGCTTCCTCAAAAAAACTCCCGGCATTGTTGGGTAGCAACAAACCCTTTGCTGTCCTTTTGGAAGAAAAGCAGATTGGGAGCGGCCCATCAGGAAACAGTGGTGGGCACATCTGCTGGTTGCAAGCAAATAAAAAGCAAATGATTCGATCGTGCGGAAAAAACCTTGCTGGACGACTGAGTGACCATATGGCCCGTCGCTGCGACTCGTGGGTTAGAACTCGCGTTGAAGTAGCTGCCTGCCCCTGACGCCGGACGCCGGCCTCCCATCATTTATCCCTTGGTGAGACCGGAGAGACCATCCCTCGGCGCCGACCTGCCGCTTGG
>CAIOBP010000117.1 GCA_903856295.1 uncultured Rhodospirillales bacterium
CCAAGCGGCAGGTCGGCGCCGAGGGATGGTCTCTCCGGTCTCACCAAGGGATAAATGATGGGAGGCCGGCGTCCGGCGTCAGGGGCAGGCAGCTACTTCAACGCGAGTTCTAACCCACGAGTCGCAGCGACGGGCCATATGATTTGAGGCGCAGCTTGCGATATTCGGACAGTGTCAGGGTGAGGGCGAACAGCATCATTGAGGCATAGGTCATCAAGAATAAGATCAACCGGTTCCGGAAATTATCCTCCACATAATGCCAGTAACAAAAGCCTACCATATAGATGACGAATAAGGCGATCAGGATTTTGTAGTGTCTGCGGCGGCCAATGAATTGCTGTAGGCCGACGATAATCAGAATATGGCCAACGGCGATAAGGCCATTGGCGACGATGAACGAGAGGAAATCACTCAGGTTGCTGCGGAACGTGATCATGCCAAAGCCAAGAGCAAAACTCGTATTCGAAACGGCAATGGTGAAAGTTCCCGGGACTCCCTTGTTGTATGCATGTAAAAACCATGTAAAGGCCGATGTGACCACACAGACCATTGTCAATGATGAGAGCAGCGTCACCATGTTCATGGCAATAATCCTTGGGGAGTCGGCACTCTGTCAGCGGTTTGCGGCCAAAGCCCATGGGGGTGCCATGGGGCGCTTGCTTGCGTGCTCCCCCCAACTCGAAACCGCTCACGCCGCAACGGCCTGCCCACGGCCGCACGGGTGTTACGAGGACGGCGCCGGCCCGCGGACCAGCGCCTGGGGATCGAGCGTGCGCAGCAGGCCATCGAGGTCGGTCAGGTCGGCGGGCAGGAAGACCTTGGCCGAACTCTTGGCCACGACGGCCAGTTTTTCCAGGTAGGCGTCGGCCAGCTGCCAGCGCACCGCGTCGTCGCCGCCGCCCTGCTCGATGGCCGCCGCCACCTTTTCGATCGAGGCCGCCGTGGCCTGGGCGATGGCCAGGACTTCCGCCGCTTTGCCCTGGGCTTCGTTGATCATGCGCTGCATCTCGCCTTCGGAGCGGTTGATCACCTCGCCCTTCTGGCCTTCGGAAAGGTTGATCCGGCTCTGGCGGTCACCCTCGGATTTGGCGACGATCGCGCGCCGATTGCGCTCCGCCGTGACCTGCGCCTCCATCGCCTTGTGGACCGTGGTCGGCGGCGTGATGTTCTTGATCTCGTAGCGGTGGACCCGAATGCCCCAGATCAGCCCGGCCTTGTCCAGAACATCGACGACCCGGGCACTGATCAAGTTGCGTTCCTCGAAGGTTCGGTCAAGATCAAGGGTGCCGATCACCGAGCGGGTGGTGGTTTGAGCCAGCTGAATCGCCGCGTGGGTATAATCGACCACGCCGTAGCTGGCCTTGACCGGATCGACGACCGACAAATAGATCACGCCATCCACCTCGACCTTCACCTCGTCGCGGGTGAAGCAGCCTTGGGGCGGCACATCGAACACCATTTCCTTGAGATCGCGGGTATAGGCGACCTTATCCAGGAACGGCAGCAAGGTGTGGAATCCGGGGCCGAGGGTGGCCCGGTACTTGCCGAGTCGCTCGACAATGCAGACCGATTTCGTCGGCACCACGCGAATCGCGGCTGCCAGCTTGATCAGCAAGTAAAAACTCAGCAGCCCCCAGAACATCATCAGGCCGGCATCAACATCGGTCGGCGAAACGATTGGCATGACGAAATCTCCCTGAAAAAGGCGCTGGTCCGGTCAAGCCGAGCCGACGCTGGGCACGGAACTCCTCGGCGCAGGACTGGCTTTGGCCGGTGACGCCGCCGTCGCCGGAGGCGCGGTCTGCCCGGCGACGGCCTGCAACAGGCCTTGAAGACCGGCGACGCTGGCCGGGGCGACCGTGACCTCGGCCTTGCCGAGAATGCGCCCCAGCGTGTCGATGTACTGGCTGACGAGCTTCATGCGCACCGCGGCGTCGCCGCTGGGCTTGCGGATCGCCTCGGCAATCAGGCGGGTGCCGGCGGCGGTGGCGTCCGCGACAATCCCGATCGCCTCGGCCTTGCCCTTGGCTTCGTTGATCCGGCGCTGTTTTTCGCCTTCGGACAGGTTGATGGCGGCGGTGCGTTCGCCTTCGGAGACGTTGATGGTCGCCTCGCGCTGGGCCTCGGCGTTGGTGACATCGGCGCGCCGCTTGCGTTCCGCCTCCATCTGTTTTTCCAGCGTGTGGATGACGTCGGCGGTCGGGATGATGTCGCGGATCTCGTAGCGCAGGATCTTCACGCCCCAGGGTTCCGAGGCCTTGTCGATTTCGCGGACAATCGCTTCATTGAGACTTTCGCGCTCGGCGAAGATGTTGCCAAGAGAAAGCTTGCCGACCTCCGAGCGCATGGTGGTCTGCGCGAGGTTGATCGCGGCCAGCCGATAGTTCTCGATGCCGTAACTCGCCCGCTCCGGATCGAGCACCTTTAGATAAACGATGCCGTCGACCTGAACCAGAATGTTGTCGCGGGTGATGCAGCTTTGCTCCGGCACATCGATGACCTGTTCGCGCATCTCGTGCCGATAGGCCACCCGATCCAGAAAGGGGAGCAGAATGTGGGCGCCCGGCGTCAGCACGGTTTCGAACTTGCCCAGGCGTTCGACGACGCAGGCTTCGCGCATCGGCACCACGATGATCGTCATCATGCCGAGAAGCAGGATAATCCCTGCCGCGATCGTGAATATCAGCAACATGACGGCGTCTCCCTACGGAAGCGGCTTGAGGCCGGGATGGTCACCCGCCAGCGGGGCCGGCAGGTCTTCACTATCGACGGGCACCACGACCCAGACCAGCCCGGCGCGCATGTGCAGCCGCGCCAGCTGTCCGGCCTCCAGGCGCTCCTGGTTGCTCATCGCCGGCCACGAGCTGTCGCCGAAGGCGACTCGCCCGTCACGGCCGGGCTCGATGGTTTCCACCACCCGCACCACTTGGCCCTCCAGGGCGCCGTCCTCATCGGTGGATTGCACCGCCGTGTCGCCGGGCATCAGCCACGAGCAGAACGCCCGCACCATCAGCACGATGGGAATGGACAGCACCAGCGTCGCCAGCGCGGCCACCGGCCAAGTCGACGCGATGCCGGCCCACAGCAGCAGCGAGACCAGCAGCCCCGAGAGGCCGAGGCCCAAGGACACCTGTCCCGGCAGCACGAGTTCCGCCAGACAGAGCAGCAGGCTGACGCATAACCAGATGGCTGAAAGGTCCATGGCGATCCCGATGCATCCCGGTGGCAGGGCCGTGCAAGTTTTTTTCTGTAAATTCGCGCAGAAGACGACTTGATTCGAGGCGGGTAGTTACGCCGCCAGATTTATGTATATCTTACCAGTCATCCAGTCCTCATCGACCTCTGCGAGCAATGCTGAAACCAAGC
>CAIOBP010000118.1 GCA_903856295.1 uncultured Rhodospirillales bacterium
GCGCGGCGCCATTGGAACAGGGCCTCGGTCTTGCGTCCGACCGCCCAGTAGGCGTCGCCCAGATGGTCGTTGATCGTGGGGTCCGCCGGCTTCAGTTCGATGGCCCGTTCCAGTTGCACGACGGCGTTCTTGACATCGCCCATGCGGTAGAGCGCCCAGCCCAGGCTGTCGACGATGTAGCCGTCTCTCGGCCGCAGTGAAACCGCGCGCTCGATCATGGTTTTGGCGCGGGTCAGGTTCACGCCCTTGTCGATCCACGAATAGCCCAGGAAGTTGAGCACGATCGCCTGATTGCCGCTGAGTTTCAGCGCCGCTTCCAGGTCCTTTTCGGATTTCTCCCACGGCCCTTCTTTTTCATAGGCGGCGGCCCGGCCGTAAAGGATCGGCCAGTGGCGTTCTTCCAGATGGTCGATGCGCGCCAGCGCGCGGCTGTAGGCGTCGATGGCCTCGGCGTTTTTCTTGGAAACGCGCCGGAGATCGCCCAACCGGACCAGCGGCTCCGAGCGGTCGGGATGTTCGGCGGCCAGGGCCTCGAGTTGGACGGCGGCCTCGTCGTCGCGCTCCAGCCGGATCAGGGATTCGATGGCGCGCAGCCGGGCGTCCCAGCCGAGCGTCCGGTCGGTCGCGATCTCCTGGTAGGCGCCGAGCGCTTCCTCGAAATGATCGCGGGTGTAGAGAATGTCGCCGATCAGCAGTTGGGTCAGCGGAAAGCGCGGGCGCAAGACCAGGGCCAGCCGGGCGTAGATCAGGCTCATTTCCTCGGAGCCGTCCTGGTGCAGCGCCGAGGCGAGGTCGAACAGGGCCTCGGCCATGCCATCGGCAGCGGTGGCCACCGCCGGCACGGCGCCGATGTCCGCCTCCTCGAGCAGTGCCGAGGTGTCCGAGAGGAAGCCGCCGCCATTGTCCCGAACGAAAATCTTGTAAAGATCGCGGGCCTGATCGGCGTGACCGCCGCGCGCGAGAAAACTGCCGAGAATCTGGGCCATTCTCAAGGTCGAGGGGCCGCTCTTCAGCACCGTCTCGTACCATTTGGCGGCGGTTTCGCGGTCACCGCCAACCTCGGCGATCATGCCCCGGTGCAGGGCGTGGAGCACGCCCAATCCCTGGACGGCGGTCAGCGGCGCCAGAGTGGCGTCGATCATGGCGGCGGGTTGGGCGCGGGCCTGCATCAGCCAGCCGGCGAGCAGGGGGGCGGCGTAGCGGGCGACGCCATCGGGACTGAGCGCGGCCAGATGCGCCGCGGCCTCGTCGGTCCGGCCCTTCACGAAATCGTCGGCGAAGAGCAGCAGTAGCGCGATGGGGGAGCCCGGTTCCACCGCCGTGAGCTTCTGGGCCAGAGGCAGCGCCTTGTCGATGTCGCCGGTGCTGAGATCGAGCAGGAAGGCCCGGCGCAGCAGGGTGATCTCTTCGGGATTGTGGGCGAGGGCATCGGCGACGAAGCCGGCCGCGGCTTTCCAGTCGTCGGCGCGCTGGGCGAAGC
Organism: uncultured Rhodospirillales bacterium; assembly: GCA_903856295.1. Taxonomy (GTDB): domain Bacteria; phylum Pseudomonadota; class Alphaproteobacteria; order Azospirillales; family Azospirillaceae; genus BOG-933. The sequence continues at coordinate 1,481 of CAIOBP010000118.1, forward strand.
GCCCGGCGAGATAGCTGCCGGCCCGGAGGTCCGCTTCCGCCCCCACTGGCGCTTGCGCGGCCAGAGCCAGAGCCAGCGGCGCGGCGCCAAGTCCGAGCAGCACCGTTCCCAGTCCCAGCCATCGCCGCTGCCGCGCGAAATCGAAAAGCTCCATCACACGCCCTCGCGCCCCCCGAACCGCACCATTTCCGGCCCGCGTTCAGTCATGACATGCCTGAAGGGGCGAGGGAACCCCCAAAGCTGAGCCACTCGGGATTTCTTGGGCTTCCGAAGGCCCGGGGGTGTCGGTCTCGGGGATGGCGTAGCAATGGAGCAAGGTCCGGCGCCGGTCGTCGACTTCGATCACCGAAGACGGCGTCACACCCGGAATGATGAAACTGTTGCTGACCAGCAGGGTTCCGGGAGCCATCTCGGTCCGGGCTTTTTGCCATAGGGCCGGCATCGGCTCGGGGGACAGGAAGGCATAAACCAGATCGAATTCTCCGAGATCGGTCGCCCACAGGCTGCCGAACCGCCAGTCGAGTTGCTCCGCGTTCCGCCGGGTGGCCAGCCAGCCGGCGAGCCAGGTCAGCGGCGCGTTCTCAACCCCGGTGATGCGCAGCTCCGGCCGGCTTTTCGCGAGTCGCCCGACGATGCTGCCGATTCCGGCTCCGAGGTCGACCAGGGAGCGGCAGCGTCGCGCTTCGGCCAGCTCCGACAGCCGGGCGGCGGTGTGGGCATTGGACAGGTACAGCGGCACCCGCCCGACGATGGCGCCCCGGTAGACCAGCATCAGCGCGACGAAGCCCAGCAGGAACCAGCCGGGATCGAGTCCGGTGGAACTGACCGCCCAGGCCAGCGGCGCGAACAGTGCATGGATGAAGCGCCACCACACCGGCTGCCCGGTCAGCCAGGCGAGCGTCCCGGCGCAAAAGCCGATGGACAGGGCCAGCGCTCCCCACGACCAGGGGCCGAATCCCCGCGAGCGCAGCAGCACGGCGCCGCCCAGGACGGCAAAGGCGCACAAGAGTTGCAGGATGAGTTGGCGGGCGCTGGTGGGCACAAAACCGGGTCCGGGGTTGGAAAAAGGCGCGAGGGGAGTGCTCGGCTTGTGGCGACCCGGCAACGATATCATGAAGTTCCGGCGGCCGGAAAAGCGAAACCGGCAGTGGGCTGGATTCCACCGGTTGGCCGCGCTAGCATCCGGCCCATGAAAACGCCAGCCGCTCCGAACGCCGACAGTCCGGCCGTCGATATCGTGTGGAATTCGGGTACGCTCGAGGACTGGGAGCGGCTGCTGGGCAAGGTTTCCCGGGTGCCCCTGACCCAGACCTTCGAATACGGCGTGGCCATTTCCCGCTGCGAGCGCTTCCTGCCGCGACTCGGCATCATCAAGGTTGCCGGCAAGACACTGGGCGTGGTCCAGATTCTGGAGCGCCGCTTGCTCGGCTTTCTTTACATCGTCCGCATTCATCGCGGCCCGCTATGGCTGGGCGCGGAGCCCTCCGCCGCCGTGCAGCAGGCGGTTTTCGCCGCCTTGCGCCGCGAGTTTCCCGGCGGCCTGACCCGCTGGGTCACCCTGATGCCGGAACTGACCGCGAACGCCGGAAACGAGGAGATGCTGGCGCAGAGCGGCTTTCGCAAAACCGGCAAGGGCTACGAGACGATCTGGCTCGATCTTTCCCGTCCGGCGCCGGAGTTGCGTGCGCGTTTGGCGGGAAACTGGCGCAATCATCTTTCGGGAGCCGAGCGCGGGCCGCTGATCGTCGACGTCAGCACCGAGGGGCGGGAGCTGCCATGGCTGGCCCTGCGGTGTGCCGCCGATCAAAAGGCGCGGCGCTATCGCGGGCCTTCGGCTCAGCTCGCGGTCCGGTTGCGTAACGTCTTTCACAAGCAGGGTGGAGTGCTGTTGCTGCGCGCCATACTGCCTCCGGAGGAGAAGGGCGACGAACCGGAGGTGGTGGCCGGGATTCTGGTGCTGCGGCACCACAAGACGGCAACCTGGCTGATCGGTTGGAGCGGCGCCGAAGGGCGGCGGCTCCACGCCCATACCCTGTTGCTTTGGCACGCGGTTCAGCGTTTACAGGCGCTGGGTACCCGTTGGTTCGATCTCGGCGGCATCAATCCCGAGCACGCTCCGGGCGTCACCAGCTTCAAGCGCGGTCTGGGCGGCGAGGAGGTTGCTCTGGTGGGCAGCTTCCTATAAATTCACGGGAATTTCGGACCGGCGGTGTTGGGGCGTTTTTCGAGGCGGATGCTTCGACGCCGCGGGCGACGGTGTGTCGATGGCAAATATTTCATGGGGATACGGGCTGTTGGACCGTAGTGCAGGAGTGACCGAGAAATGTTGCTGATCGCCGGTTGTGGCATCGTTATTTTCAGCGTTTTCGGGGGCTATGTCCTCAATAACGGCCATCTTGGCGTTCTCTGGCAGCCCTTCGAGTTTCTCATCATTTTGGGCGCCGGAGTTGGAGGCGTCATAACAAGTAATACCAAAGTCGTCTTGGGTCAGATTGGCAAGGAGATTGGCCACCTTATGAGTGGGCCAAAGTATAGTAAGGAGCACTACCTCGAACTATTAACAATGCTTTATCAGATATTCAAGATTGCAAAGACGAAGGGGTTGCTTGCTCTGGAGCAACATATCGAAAAACCAGAGGAAAGTCCTTTATTTCAGCAATTTCCAAAGTTTTATGGCGACCACCATGCCGTAGCGTTTCTGTGTGATTATTTAAGGTTGATGTCCCTTGGTTCGGACGACCCCCATCAGATCGGTGACCTTCTTGATGAAGAACTAGAAGTCCATCATATCCATTACGGAAGAGTCGCGACGGCACTTCAGCAACTCGCCGACGGTATTCCGGCTCTGGGCATCGTGGCGGCGGTGCTCGGCGTTATTCACACCATGGGCTCGATCACCGAACCGCCAGAGGTTCTAGGCAAGCTGATCGGTGGCGCGCTCGTGGGAACGTTCTTCGGCGTGTTCGCCTCTTACGGGTTTATCGCCCCGATGGCCAACGGGCTCAACGGTATTTACAGCAGCGAGGGGGCCTACTTCAAAGCGATCAAGGCTGGAATCGTCGCGCACTTGAATGGGTATGCCCCGGCCATTTCCGTTGAATACGCCAGAAAAGGCCTGCCCGACGAATCGAAGCCATCGTTCTCGGAAGTGGAAGAGGCCACCGCCGCCCTGCCGCCGGCCTAGCCGCTTAGGCGACGCTCAAAAATAACCGCGGCAGATGGCGCCGGATTTTTGGTTCTCCGCAAGGCGCGGAAAGGGGCGCCTACCCAGCGTAGGCACCCCTTTCCGCAACGCAGCGGAGGGCCAAAAAGACAAGTCAAATGGCGCGGTTATTTCTGAGCGTCGCCTTAGAGGCCAGGGGCGTTGCCCCTGGACCCCACCTAAGGCCGCCGGCCTTTGGGAACCCGTTACTAAAACTTCAGTTTGCCGACATAGTCCGCCAAGTCTTTCCGGGCGGAGTCGATGGCGTTGTGCGCGGTAACAAGGTCCTTGGCGACCTTTTCCAACCGGTCTTCATCTTGGTTGAGTTTGCTCAGGTAGCGGCGCCCGATGTCGCTGCCCTGGCCGACCGCTTGCAGATTGTCGCGCAGGCGCTGCTGGTCCTTCTCCAACTCCTCCTGCGCGGTTTCGAGGCGGCTGACCGTTTGCTCGCGTTCGGCTACGACGGCGCGCAGGGGGGCGAGTTTCGAGACCGCCTGACGAAGGTCGGTCGGCAAGTCGCGGGCGGCGGCGTAGAACTCGACCTGCTGGGCGGTTAGGCCGACCAGTTCGAAACGCTCATGGCGGGGGCGCTCGGTGGTGACCGCGATGGCGACGGTTTTGCCGGCCGGGACATCGACCGCGAGTCGGTAGGCCTCGGCGGTGGCCTCGACCGTTGGCGCGCCGGCCGCCGCGGGGACAAGCTCCCAGCCGGCATGGCGCGGATGTTCGATCACCACCCGGCGGGCATCGCGGGGCGCACCGGCGATGGTATAGGTGGTGACGGCGCGTTCGGTGATCATGATCTGCAGCAGACCATCGACGATGCGCCCCTTGGACAGGGTCTGGCTCTGCTCATCCTGCCTGTCGACGGTGACATTCTGATCGACGGCGAAGCTGAGCAACCGGTCCTGACCCGATGGCAAAGCCGCCAACCGGGCGTCGCCGACATAGCTGACCACGCCGTCGGTGGCGCGCTCGTAGAGGGTCAGGATGCCCGGCGGCAGGCCCGAGGCGCCGTCATTGGACATCTTCACCGTCGCCAGCGGGTGGCGCGGCTGCGTCGATGGCTGATAAAGCGCGATCCGCTCCGCCGGGACGGCGCGGTTGACGATCGGCAGCAGCAGGGACTGGCCGTTGCCGACGCTCACCGGTCCGGGATGATGGAAGCTGACCTGGGTGGTCGCCTCGCTGCTTTCGGCGGCCGTGACCTCGGCGAAGCGGCCCGGGGGAGGGGCGAGCGGCGCCGGAGCGGGCGGTGGCGGCGGGCCGCCGGCCGACGTGCTCTCTACGTCGGCGAGCGAGAGCGCGCGGGCGGCGGCGGACTTGCGCAGCATCATCTCGGGCGCCATGGCCATCGGACGCCCCGGGGCTTGCGGAACGACGCCCTCATCAACCCTGGGTAGCACCCGCCCGAGCACCTCGACCGGAATTTCCGGGCGCTTGACATAGTAGGCGTCGTAGAGCGCCTGCCGGAAGGTCACCGGGTTGCCCGAGACCACGGTCAGATCGACGCCGTTCCAGTCCTCTCCCGAAACATTTTCCAGCACCGCCCAGCCTTGGAGGCCGCTTTTGGCCACTCCGGAGTCCATGGTCAGCCGGTAGGCGGTCTTCCACAAGGGCGCCTCGATCACATAGGCGACTCGGACGGTGCGGTCGCCCTTGCCGGTGGTATGCAGGGTGAGGGTGCGCCGGTCGCGCTCGCCGCGCTGGGCGATACTCTTCAAGGCGGTGTCGAGTTGGGCTTGGAGTTTGGTGTCGGTGAGTCGCAGCGACTCGATATCCTCAAGCACCGCCTGATGAAGGCCATCGCCGGTCATCAGGCTGAGGCGGTGGCGGGTGATGGTGCCGGCGTTGGCGGCAAGCTGGGTCTGCTCCTCCGTCACCGCCACCAACCGGCCGGTAATCTCGCGGGGGCCGGCGATTCGCACCTCGACCCCGCGCAGGGCTGTCAGCAGGGCCTGGGGCGACTCCAAGGCCTCCGGTCCGACGGGCAATTCGCGAAAAAGCTCCTGAAGCGGTTCGCGGCCGGGGAGGTTGATGGTGCCGATGCCGCCATGATCGTCATAGACGACGATGCTTTTCATCACGTCGTCGATTCGGTCGCGCCGGATGGCCAGAGACAGGTCGGCATCGCCGGAAACCGTGGCCTCGTATTCGAAATAACCGACGCCGCCGGTGGAGAGCATGACGCGCTTGAGGGCCAATTCCGGTTCGGCGGCCAGGGCCGCTCCGGAAAAAGCGCTGAGCGCCAGGGTGGCGGCTAGAATACGGGGGTGGGGGATCGGCATGGTTGATGTCTCCTTCTCCAGACGGCGCCTCGACGGCGTCCGGTCGCTCATCATACCGGCAGAACCGCCCGGGCCGAAGTGTTATGCGCGGCGCTTGAGCAGTCTGGTCAACTCCCGGTCCAGGCTGTCGGAAAAGCGCTGACGATCCTTGGGGCTGAAGGGGGCAGGACCGCCGGTGATCATTCCGGCCTCGCGCAAGTCACTCATCAAATTACGGGTGGCGAGGCGATCGCCGACCGTATTCGGAGTATGGACGACCCCGCGTGGGTCGATCACGGAAAGGCCCTTCCGGCATAATAAGGCGGCAAGTGGAATATCCTGAGTTACCGCCAAATCACCAATGGCACTGGCCTCGACGATATGCTTGTCGGCGGAATCCTGCCCCTGCTCGACGGCGACGTAGATCAGCAACTCGGATTTATCAAGATGCACGTATTTATCGGAAACAAAAAGCGCCGTGATGCCAAGCCGAAGCGCGGAACGGACAACAACGTCCTTGATCGGCTTGGGGCAGGCATCGGCGTCAATCCATATGCGCATGAAACTGTGCCTCGTAAAATTCGATCCAGTAATATGAATTACGCATCGCTGTTGTTTGCCAAGAATGGTGGCGTGACAGACAGGTCGATATCCATCGTCGCTCTCACCAAATCACAAATAGAGTTAACGCGCATTTTTCTCATGGTATTTTTTCGGTACGACTCCACGGTCCGGCAGCTCAATCCCAATTGAGTTGCAATCTCTTTGTTGTGGTAGCCTTTAATAAGAAGCTGTACAAGTTCAAATTCACGAGGCGACAATCGCCACAGCCGCTTCAGGGCTTCAGCCCGCAAAATTCGCTGTTTGACATACTTTGACGAAATTTTGATTGCCTCGAATATCTTCGGGGCAAGCGCAGTTGGGGAGGGATCACCAACAATGATATCAAAAGCCCCGGCTTTCATGATGCGGACGGCCCCTGAAACATCGCACCGATTGGCAATGATGATCAGCGGCGTCACCTCCGCGAGAGACTTGATGAGACGGGGCATCACATCATCGTCATGGTCGGGGGATTCCATATAAATAATGGCACAGGAAAATAAATCATTCAGCAATCCCAAAGCGAGATCAGCCAAACTTGAATAGGTGGACAGCAGGTGATGGTGGGGAGCCAGGGCCGTTTTAAGGGAAATCAGGCGGGGTTCCGTGCAGTTGACGGCGGCAACGGATATCGTGCGCAGGTAGATGTCGGACCTGGGAGGGGCACTTGTCGACGTCACGAGCGAGCACTCTCAAAATCGCACAAAAAACCACAATGATAAATATAGGCTGCGCACACAAGAGAGGCGCGATAATCCCCTGACGTCATCGGGAAAATAAAGAGAGAGGCGCGTTCTAATGCCAAACCTGAACCCGACTCTTTATGGGGAGGGCGTTCTAGTAGCGTGCTCCAGATCTGAAAACAAACTCAGTCATATGCTTGAGTTCAAGGGCGGCCTCGTCATACAGCCCCTCAAGCGCGTCTTTTCTTGTTACAAGGCCATGAAGAACACCGTCCTCAACAACCGGCATGTGCCGAATTTCCAATTTGGCCATCCGCTGCAATACGCAAATAATATCCTCACCCAAGGTTGCGGCATGTATATTTGTCGTCATGACATCGGAGACCGTCATCTTGAAAAGCTTCTCCCGGTGTCGGTACAAACCAAATACAATGTCTCCGAGCGACAAAACACCGACCACGCGATCATTTTCATCAACGGCAACGGCAAGCGAGTAGCGTCTGCCGTGATCGGATTCAAGAAAACGGGAGGAGGCCTCGGTAATGGCAAGCGTCGTGGGAACCTTAAGAGCCGAGTGGCCATACCTGTCGAGAAACTTTTGAACGCTCAGCGTCTTTCCAGTTGTCGAGCAGTAATCCATAGTTTCCCCCCAGCGATACGGTGTCATTTTCCTGACAGAAGTCTGAGTTCGCGCGTCAAACTGAAAACAACGGCCACTCTCAGGCTTGCACTCTCAGGCTCGTCTCTCAGTGTGGGTGTCATGCGATGGCCAAATGTTTTCGGCACCACTGGCAGGCCACCGGGATCGGAGGTGTCGGGCTCCACCCATTTTCCAGGAGAGTTCATCGAAACCATCAGAATGTCAACCGTTTTCAGCGGGATCGCGGCAATACCGTAAATGTACTGACCATATATCACTTAGGGATAGCAGGTCTGGCATTTTCACGTATCGACGCCTCTCGCTGTAATTGCTATTAACTTACAAAAGCTGTATCGGCTCTAAACCGGCGCTGAGGCTTTGGCTGACATCAGCGTCGGCTTTGAAACTGAGGGGGCTGGCACCATGTGGTTTATCGCCGTATTTCCACCGCTGCTCGGGGCTGTGATTGCCGGGCTGGCAGGGCGGATGATCGGGGATCGAGGGTCACAGTTGGTGACGTGCTCGGGAGTGATCGCATCCGCGATTGCTTCTGTTTGGCTTTTCTTTAATATTGGTATTCATCATAGTGAAAGCCATGTGATTGAGTTGTTCACTTGGTTTTCCAGTGGCACTTTTAAAGCGTCTTGGGCGCTTCGTTTCGATACGCTGACGGCAGTAATGCTTGTCGTGGTTAATTTCGTGTCGGCCTGTGTCCATGTCTATTCGGTTGGGTACATGTCTCATGACCATCATAAACCTCGGTTTATGGCCTATTTGAGCCTTTTTACCTTTTGCATGCTGATGCTGGTGACTGCCAACAATCTCATGCAGATGTTTTTCGGTTGGGAAGGCGTTGGGCTGTGCTCATACCTGCTGATAAATTTCTGGTATGAGAAACCCAGTGCGAATGCCGCGGCGATCAAAGCATTCGTTGTCAATCGCGCCGGAGACTTCGGATTTGCCTTGGGAATTATGACCCTATACGTTCTAACAGGTGTTTTGGATTTTGATGCCATATTTGCCGCGGTGCCGTCGGTGGCCGGGCAAACCTCCGCGTTTTTGGGATATTCCGTCAATGTTCTGACCGTCGCCTGTTTGCTTCTGTTCATGGGCGCGATGGGAAAATCGGCGCAGTTGGGACTGCACACATGGCTCCCGGATGCCATGGAGGGTCCGACCCCGGTGTCGGCCTTGATCCACGCAGCAACCATGGTGACGGCTGGAGTATTCATGCTGGCGCGCCTCTCGCCTGTGTTCGAATATGCGCCGACCGCACTCGCCGTGGTCGCAATTGTCGGGGCGCTGACGGCCTTTGTCGCGGCGACCATTGGACTGACCCAGTTTGACATCAAGCGGGTGATCGCCTACTCGACGATGAGCCAGCTTGGATACATGTTTTTTGCGATTGGTGTATCGGCCTATTCGGCCGCAATGTTTCACCTTATGACCCACGCCTTTTTCAAGGCCTTGCTTTTCCTGGGCGCGGGCTCTGTTATTCATGCCATGTCCGGCGAGCAGGACATGCGCAAGATGGGAGGCATCGCAAGGCGCATTCCGGTAACCTACGGTCTGATGTGGATTGGCAGCCTCGCGCTGGCAGGCGTTCCCTTTTTCGCCGGTTACTACTCCAAGGACATGATTTTGGAGGCGTCTTTCGCGGCAGGCACGGGGATCGGCCAATTTACGTATTGGATTGGCATTTGTGCGGCCGTTATGACGGCTTTCTACTCATGGCGCCTGATTTTCATGACCTTTCATGGAAAACCGCGAGCTGATCATCATGTCATGGACCACGTTCATGAAGCGCCACTTGTCATGCTGGCTCCCTTGTTGGCGCTGGCGATAGGTTCGATTTGTGCCGGCTTCATTGGGTATGAGTATTTTGTTGGTCATGGCCGGGTTGAATTCTGGGGGCGGTCGCTCTTTGTTCTGTCGAACCAGGATTCGGTCTCGGTTGCTCATCACGCTCTTCCGGTTTGGGTTGGTCAACTTCCTACGGTCGTTGGGGGTATCGGTATACTCTTGGCCCTGGTTGCCTACGTTCTGATACCGACGTTGCCGTCCCTGATTGTGGAGAGAATTCGTCCGGTTTATGCTTTTGTGCTCGCGAAATGGCGTTTCGACGAACTTTATGATTTTCTCTTTGTTAAGACAGCGCTCAGGATCGGACTCGCGTTCTGGAAAACCGGTGATGCGAAGGTCATTGAGGGACTTGGACCTAATGCGGCCTCAGCTCTTGTGCGAGTTTCGGCTTGGAAAGTCAGCATGGCTCAGACGGGCTACATCTTTCACTACGCGTTTGTCATGGTCATTGGACTGGTCATCCTGATCGCTTGGTTCATGATCAAGTAGGTTTCTATCTCACGAGGGCAAGGACATGGGTGGGTTTCCAATTTTATCCGTAACGACCTTTTTGCCTTTGAGCGGCGTGCTCTTGATCTTTTTATTTCATAAAAGGAGCGCGGATAATGTTGATGTTGCGCGCCATATAGCTTTGTGGACGTCCCTGGCGACATTTGTTGCATCGCTGGTCATGCTTCGTGGTTTTGATTCCGGGTCGTCATCTTTTCAGATGGTCGAGCTTGTTCCATGGATGCCGTCGCTTGGCATCGCCTACCATGTTGGCGTGGATGGCATCTCGGTTTTGTTCATTGTGCTCTCCGCATTTCTGACGCCATTGTGCATTATTTCCAGTTGGGCATCTGTCAAGTCAAGGGTCAACGAGTATATGGTTTCCTTTCTCATTCTGGAAACATTTATGATTGGCACCTTTTGCGCTCTTGACTTGCTGCAATTCTATATTTTCTTTGAGGGCGTTTTGCTGCCGATGTATCTGATTATTGGTGTTTGGGGCGGGAGTAATCGGGTTTACGCCGCGTATAAATTCTTTATTTATACTCTGTTCGGCTCCGTGTTTATGCTGATTGCATTTCTTGCGATTCACTTTTTGGCGGGAACGACTGACATCGTCGAGTTGTTTGAGAAGAAGCAAGAGTTCTCTTTTTCGGTGCAGGCGATCCTTTGGTTGGCGTTCTTCTCTTCTTTTGCTGTGAAAGTGCCGATGTGGCCCGTTCACACATGGTTGCCTGACGCCCATGTCGAGGCGCCGACCGCTGGCTCTGTTATTCTGGCTGGCGTATTGCTCAAGATGGGTGGCTATGGTTTTCTTCGGCTTTCGATTCCCCTTTTACCGGATGCGACAAGTTATTTTGCGCCCCTGGTTTTTTCGCTCAGCATTGTTGCCTTGGTTTATGCGTCTTATATTGCCCTGGTCCAGGAGGATATGAAGAAGCTGATTGCGTATTCATCCGTCGCGCACATGGGATATGTCACGATCGGCATATTCACTCTAAATGTCCAAGGAGTTGAGGGGGCAATTTTTCAAATGTTGTCCCATGGGATTGTTTCAAGCGCGCTGTTTTTGTGTGTTGGCACTGTTTACGACAGGCTCCACACGCGTGAAATTTCCCGCTACGGCGGTCTGGCAACAAACATGCCCCGGTATGCCTTGATTTTCATGGTGATGATGCTGGCTTCGGTTGGGCTGCCGGGAACCAGTGGTTTCGTTGGAGAGTTCTTGATTTTGGTCGGCGCCTTCCAGGCCAACGTTTTGGTTGCGGCTTTGACCGCTACTGGCCTTGTGCTCGGCTGTATGTATATGCTTTGGCTATATCGGAGAGTGATCTTCGGGAAGCTGTACAAGACTGACTGTCAGACGATGAGCGATCTTGGATTGCGTGAGGTCTTTGTTTTCGCTCCGCTGGTTCTTCTGGTCTTCTGGATGGGCATCTATCCAGTCAGTTTTTCAAAGGTCTCGTCCGCATCGGTTTTGCATCTGATCAATAATTATGAACTTGCGCTTTCTTCCCCTTCTGAAAGTTCGGATCAGGCCGGTTTGCCAATCCGAACCGACGATCGGCAAGTGGTGGCCCAGGCGCTATGGCGTCCGGTGGATCGCGAACGGGCTGAAGGCTTGGGTGGTGCCCATTAACTCGATGCTGTTGATGTTGACGCGCTCGGGCAGGCCGGCGCACCAGAGCACGCTTTCCGCGACGTCTTCAGGGATCAGCGGCGTGGTGTTGGCGTAGACCTTGGCGGCCTTTTCGGCATCGCCCTGGTAGCGCACCAGCGAGAAATCGGTGCCGGCGACCATTCCCGGCTCGATGTTGGTGACGCGCACGCCGGTGCCCAGGACATCGGCGCGCAGGGCCAGGGAAAACTGCCTCACGAAGGCCTTGGTGGCGCAATAGACATGGCCGCCGGGGTAGGGCCAGTTGCCGGCGACCGAACCGATATTGATGATATGGCCCCGGCCGCGCGCGATCATGCCCGGCAGCAGCAACCGGGTCATCACCACCAACCCCTTGGTGTTGGTGTCGATCATTTGCTCCCAGTCGTCGAGGGATGCCTGCTGGGCGGGGCCGGCGCCGAGCGCCAGTCCGGCATTGTTGACCAGTACGTCGACCCCGGCGAACTCCGGCGGCAGCGCCGACACCGCCGTTTCGATGGCGCCGCGGTCGCGGATGTCGAAAGCGGCGAGGTGCACCGGTACCGGGGGCAGGGACGTCGCCAGCGCTTCCAGCCGTTCGGGCGTCCGTCCGGCCAGGATCAACCGGTCGCCGAGCCTGGCGAAACGTCCGGCGATCGCCCGGCCGAAGCCGCCGCTGGCACCGGTGATGAGCACGGTTCTGGTCATGATGCGGTGGACTCCCGTTCCTCGCGCTTGGCCTGTTGCCACAGCGCTTCCATTTCTTCGAGACTGGCATCGGTGGGGGCGCGGTTCTGGAGGGCCAGCAGCGCCTCGATGCGGTGAAAGCGGCGTTCGAACTTGGCGTTGGCGCCCCGGATCGCGCCTTCCGGATCGACCTCCAAACGGCGGGCGAGGTTGACCAGCACGAACAGCAGATCGCCAAGCTCGTCGGCCACCCGGTCATGGGCGGGGCCGCGAGCGGTGCTGCCGGCGGCGGCGCGCAACTCGACCCTTAGTTCGCCGATTTCCTCCTCGATCTTGTCGAGGATATCGATGGTTTCCACCCAATCGAACCCGACCCGCGCCGCACGCTTTTGCAGCTTCAGCGCCCGGGTCAGGCCGGGCAGACCGCGAATCACGCCATCGAGGGCACTGGCGGCCCGGCCCTCGGCGGCGGCCTCGGCGGCGCGCTCGGCCGCCTTGTGCTCCTCCCAGCGCACGGTCTGGGCGGCGGCGTCGGCCACCCGGGCCTCACCGAAGACATGGGGATGGCGCCGGATCATCTTGTCGGAAATCGCCGCCGCCACCGCCTCGAAATCGAAGGCGCCGCGCTCGCGGGCGATCTGGGCGTGAAACACCACCTGGAACAGCAGATCGCCCAACTCGTCGCGCAGGGCCGGCAGATCGTCGCGCTCGATGGCGTCGGCGACCTCGTAGGCCTCCTCGATGGTATGGGGCGCCACGGTGCGGAAGCTCTGCTCGATGTCCCACGGGCAGCCGTTCACCGGATCGCGCAGCCGCGCCATGATCGTGAGCAGGCGGTCGATCGGGCGTTCGGAGGAGGGGTCGGAAGCCATGGTCTGGATGTCACCGGAAGGGGCTGAAGAACGACCACCATCCTAGCAAACGCCGGTCCCGGTGGGCGACCGCCTCGTGACAGTCGCCGCATAAAGTCGTCAGTGCGTCGGTGGTCTCGGTGCCGAGCACCTCGGGATAATAGCGGTGATGAACCTGAAGCCCTCCAGAGGCGTTGCACAGCCGGCAGCGCCGCCCGTCGCGCTCCAGCGCCTCGCGGCGCAACCGCTTCCAGGTGTCGGACTGCATATACTCGCGATAGGCCCGCTGCCGGGCGCTGAGCCGGTGCCAGCCGATCAGTCCGACCAGCAGCCGCAACACCAGCGCGACCACCAGCAACCCGCCCAGCAAAAGGTATGGCTCGGCGGTATCAGGCATCAGCCCGGCTCACGTGGTGACAGCCAGGTGCGGGACGATCGCACCGCCGATTCCGCCGTGAGCGCTCTTCGTCCAAGCACACTGTCGTTCCGCCGGGTTCGTGGCCACTGGAGGGCGTTGGCAAGGGCATAGACGCTCATGCCCAGCGGATCAAGGACGTCCTTGTTTCAAAACGCGGCGTTTCAAAACGCGGCCAGGATGCGCGGTCGCGCAGCGCTGGTTTTCGACGCCGATACCACCGCCTATCAGCTCAGTGTTCTCCTTGCTGAAGGCCGGTTCCGGCCCGGTTCCGCCGTGTTGCTGTGTCGCCTGACAATGGACGCAACCGGTTAGCGCCAAACTTGCATACTGACTACGGATAATGCGGTATGAATTGGGCGGAAAGTTATTTACAGTGAGCGGATATGCTGTCCGTGTGATTTCGGGCCGTGTGATTTCGGGGGAACAGCGCCATGGCGACCTTCCTGCTCCGCTGCCTGACTTGCGGTCCTGTCCGCATCGGTTTTGCGCTGGCGCTCCCCTTCGTGACCGCAGCCGTGCAGTGGGAGCTGTGGGACTACATCAAGCCATTGGTCTGGTTTCTTTTTTACCCGACCGTGTTCTTCGCGCCCTTGATTGGCGGGGTATGGTGCGGCATCTGGGCGACGACGGCATCGGCGGTACTGGTGTGGTATCTCTTCATGCCCCCGCAGTTCTCGTTCGCTATTGATAAGCCAAGCGCCGCAGTTTCCATCGTCGCGTTTACGATCATGGGGATTGTCTTCAGCATCTTCCATGAGAAGCTCCGCTTTCTTACTCGAAAAGCAGCGGCCTATGAAGGTGAGGCCCGGTTCCGTCATTTGTTTGATGTCGCGCCCGTGGCGATGGCTTTCATGACGAAGGACGGGGTCATCGCGGATCGCAATGCGCGCTTCCTGCAAACCTTCGGCTATTCGCGCGAAGATGTCCCGACCATCGCCGAGTGGTGGCTGCGGGCTTACCCCGACCCTGATTATCGGCGTCGGGTGATCGAGATTTGGGCTGCTGCCGTGCGGCGCGCGGAAGCAGCCGGGGAGGACGTCGAGCCGACGGAATATCAGGTCACCTGCAAGAACGGCGAAGTGCGGGCGATGATGATTTCCGGCACGGCGTTCGACGACAGCCAACTGGCGACCTTCGTCGACGTCAGCGAAATCCGCAGGGCAATGACTGAGCTTGAAGATGCCAAGGAGCGGGCGGAGGCCGCCACCCGAGCCAAGAGCGCCTTTCTCGCCAACATGAGCCATGAACTGCGGACCCCGCTCAACGCCATCATCGGCTTCAGCGAGTTGCTCATCGTCGAAGAGGCGGACATGGAGCGGAGAGAGCAACAGCATATCGTGTCCAGGGCGGGGCGGGAGTTGCTGAGGCTGGTCCAAGACATCCTCGACTTTTCGAAGCTCGAGGCGGGAAAGATGAAGTCGGAGGCCATCAACTTCAATCTGGCCGATGAATTGAATGACATCGCCACCTTGTTTCGCACGCAGGTCGGCAGAGCGCATCTGACGCTCAGGGTGTCGATTGCTCCGGAGGTTCCATGTGAGGTGCGTGGCGATGCCGCTTCGCTCCGTTTGGTGATGATGAACCTGATCGGCAACGCCTTGAAGTTCACGCCCAAGGGGACCATCGAAATTTCCGCCGATGTTGCCGCGGAAGCCGATGGCGACGGCCGGGTCACGGTCGTATTCCAGGTCACGGACTCCGGCATCGGCATCAAGCCGGAGAACCAAGGACGCATCTTCGCGTTGTTTGAACAGGAAGACATCTCGATGACCCGCCGGTTCGGGGGCACCGGGCTGGGATTGGCCATCTCGAAGCAACTCGTCACCCTGATGGGCGGCGATATCTGGCTTGAATCCGTTCCAGGAGTCGGCTCGCGGTTCTCTTTCACCGTCGTATTTCGAGGCGCGGAGCCGGATGTGGCCGAGAGTGCCGAGACGGTGGCGCCGTTCCAGACCATGTCCGGAGCGAGCTTGCTGGTCGTGGAGGACGATGCCTTCAGCAGGAAGTTGCTCCTTAGCCTGCTGGAACCCCGGGGTTACCGGGTGCGGTGCGCCGAAGACGGAGCCAAGGCGCTGGAGACGCTGGAGGGCGACCGCTTCGACGCCATTCTGATGGACCTGCAACTCCCGGAAATCAGTGGGATCGAGGTAACCCGTCGCGTCCGTTCCGGTGCCATCAGGGGCTGCGATCCCGTAATTCCCGTCATCGCCGTCAGCGCCTATGCCGCGCAGGCCGATCACGGGCAACTTGCCGATGCCGGGATCACGGATTACGTCAGCAAGCCGATCGACGCGGTGAAACTGATGGGGACGCTCGACCGTGTCCTGAAGGCGGCGTCCGCGCCATGACCGTTGGCGTGGTCGAATCGGGATGATCCCGACTTCACACTGGATCCCGCTCTGGGACCAATCGACTGTCAGCCGACTCCGGCTTTCACGGTGCTGGTCGAATCGCCACGATTTTCCAACTGCTTGAAAGCCCAGTCCGCCGCTGCTTCCAGGACATCGCCGTGGCAGGGCTTCGGCTTGCAGACACACACCAGCTGGCGCCCGTGAAGAGCGGCCAACTCCTCCAGGGACACCTCGCCGCTCTTGATCCGGCCCCAGAGCCAAGCCCGGTAACGGGCGATGACGGTATCGCGGTCACCGTCCTTGCCAAGAAGATATGGGTTGCCCCATTTGCTCGGCCGCGTGATGGTGACCGCATCCTCGTCGAGGTATTCCCGGTCGGTGTGCCCGTTCATCACGGGCATGCCGGACTCATTCGGCTGCCTGCCATCGTCACCCTGCCGCGAAAGCATCACCGACCGACGGCTGGCCGGCCGCCATCAGTTTGGTGAGCATACCCGAAACCGCCTCGTGCCCGTAGCGGATGGCAAGGTCGATGGGGGTTTCGGTCCGGTCATTCCGTGTCAGCACCGAAGCCCCCCGGTCAATCAGGACAAGAGCCGTCGCGACGTTGCCGGCGTAGGCGGCCGTATGGAGAGGGGTGTCGCCGCGACGATCAACGGCATTGACGTCGGCGCCGGCCGCGATCAGCGCCGCGACGGTCGCCGTGTGCCCCCGCAAGGCGGCATCGAACAGCGGGGTGTCGCCGAAGCGGGTTCTGGCGTCGACGGCAGCGCCGGCAGAGAGTAGGTAGCTCACGATATCCGTCCGGCCTTCCATGGCGGCCATGTGAAGAGCGGTCAGGCCATTTCGGTCAGCCGCTCCGAAGTCGGCACCGCGTCCCGACAGGCTTTGCAGCGCCGTCAAATCTCCAGACCACGCCGCGTCCAAAGTTTCGGCAATCCGACACCCGGCTTCCATGTCTTCCTCCATGCAAACCACGCGGAGTTCCTCGTGGCCCTATGTCAGAATGAACAGGCGGACCCCCGACTTCATTCCATCGTCGCGCTTTCCCAAAACGGGGCGCCAGGGTATGGGGCGCAACTTTCAGCATGTTGACCTCTCCTGGCCCGGCGTTCGGACGGCGGCCTCTGCCTGGGCCGCCTCGGCCAGCATCAGCGCCGTGTTGCCTTCGTTGTCGCGGGCTTCGAAGTCTGCGCCGCTTTCGAGCAGCAGGTCGACGATCTCGAGATTAAGCGTGGCCGCAGCGAGATGGAGCGCTGTTCTGCCGCGGGCGTCGACGATACCGGCGTCGGCTCCGGCATGCAGCAACTCTTGCGCGCATGGTGAGGAACCGCGGGCGCAACTGAGATGCAACGCGGTCATGCCCAAGGAATTCCGTGCATCCAAGTCAGCGCCGGCATCGATCAGGGCCGAGATGAGTGCCGAATGTCCGGAGAGCGCGGCGGCCTGGATCGGCGTGCCGCCATCGGCGTTTTCGGCTCCCGGGTGAGCGCCGAATTCCAGCAGGATGGCAACGGTGGCCGGTTGGCCGCCCAGGCATGCGTAGTGAAGCGGGGTATTGCCCAAGGCATCCTGAACATCGGGGTTGGCACCCTCGTCGAGCAGGTCTCGGAGGAGTACCGAGTCACCCCTGGCGGCAGCCTTGTGCGCTGCTGCCGAATGCGCCGGGGAGCCATTGCTTTCGTCTTCGGTTTGCATGTTCGAACATTGGCCCCTTTAATTTGGTCTGAAAGCCGATCGCGACCTCATTCCAGACGGCGTGCGGGCCAGAGCACGTCAGAGGTGTGTCGGCACCAGCATGTCACCGAATGTCCTCAGGTCGGGGTTAGCTGCCGAGCCGCAACTTGCCGGACCGATGGAGCCATGCTCCGACAGCGGCGGCGTAGGCGATCGCCGTCAGTCTGAAGCCGGCCAGGAATAACACCGCGGCGAAACCGATGTGGACGGGACCGTGGCCGGCGGTCCATTCGGCATGGAGTCGAACCAGGGCGTGCCGCTGCGGTTCCGGAACCATCAGGCAGTGGACGGCCAGGGCGGTGGCGATCCAGGCGTAGATCAGGCCACCGAAAAGCGCGGCTTTGACGAACTGGGCCAGCAGTGCGAATGCCACCAGACCGAGAATGGCGACGAGAACCGGTTTACCGGTGATCTTCATGAGCCGACGCTCCCATGAGCCATTCCCTGGCGTGAAGCGGCGTCTCGGGTGCGACGTCGATGTGCCTCGCGAAGGCGATCACGACGCTGTCGTCGGACAGGAGATAGTCCAGGGCGCCGACCAGGAATCCGCGGTCTTTCAGTCGTCCTTTAAGCTCCTCGGGAGCGCAGCCGGACGCGGCAAGAAACCCGGTCATCAGTGCCTCGTCGGCCATGAGATAGGCGATCGCCTGTAGCGCCATGGCTTCGGCGACATCGTCGGTCATCCGTGGCGGCGCCTTTGCGGCGGACTTCGGTTGGTAGGGCTTGAACGGGTCCATCGTTTGGCTCGCCTTGGTGACTACACTGACCCCACAACCATTGATGTCCGGCGCCGAGCGTCACGGCGGCCAACTCGATAGCCTCTAAACGCAAAACAAGGCGCGTGGAGAGCGTTCCGGTGATTCACGCCCTAAAATCAAATAGCGAGAGCAAGATTTACGCCGCGAGGTGACGCCACCTCTTCGCGATCTTGCTCTAGCGGCGCGTGGAGGCGGCGGACGCGCCCAGTTCCTTCTCGAGATCGGCGATCCGCTTGACGATCGACTCCCGCATCGAGGCCGCGACGGTCGGCTTCATCGTGGCCAGCTGTTCCCGAAGCTGGACCAGTTGGGCCTGCTTCTGGGGCTGTGTCCGCTTGATTGCAACCGCGTCAGAGTGCTGACCCGCAAAGGCACGCATGACAACTCCGTTGGATATCTCAGCTTTTTCGGTTCACACGCATACTCTTCCCGGCCCTCACGAACAGCCGGTGGTCGAGCCGCAGGTTTCGCATTTGAGGCAGGTGCCGTTGCGGACCAGGGTCATGTTGCCGCATTCGCCGCAGGAATCGCCGACATAGCCCTTGGCGCGGGCTTCGAGGATCTGGTCGCGTTTGGTGTCGACACCATAGCCCGAGCCGGATGAGGCGCCGACCAGGGCCAGCGATTCGGTGCGGAGGTGGGCGTGTCCATGGGCCTGGGCGGAGCGGGCGTCGGTGCCGGTGCTGGCCATGGCGAAGCCAGAGACCACGCGGCCGGCATTGCCGCCGGGTAGAACCCGCAGGTTGGAGCGGACATAGCCCTTGCTGGCCACCCGCTTGACGGTTTCCTCGAAATGATCCTGCTGGCCGGGCAACTCGCTCTGGCGCTCGCCGCCGCCGACGGTGCAGGGGGTGAGATCGTCCGGCGTGGCGTGGGCGAGGTCGGTGCGGCCGAGGTAGGAGATGGCCAGCTCGCGGAAGATGTAATCGATCACCGAGGTGGCCATCTTGATGGCATCGTTGCCCTGGACCATGCCCGAGGGCTCGAAACGGGTGAAGGTGAAGGCCTCGACATACTCTTCCAGCGGCACGCCATATTGCAGGCCGATGGAAATGGCGATGGCGAAATTGTTCATCAGCGAGCGGAAGGCCGCGCCTTCCTTGTGCATATCGATGAAGACCTCGCCGAGCCGGCCGTCTTCATACTCGCCGGTGCGCAGATAGAGCTTGTGACCGCCGATCACCGCCTTCTGGGTGTAACCCTTGCGGCGCTGGGGCAGTTTGGTCCGGCCCTGGGCGTTGGAGCGCTCGACCACCCGTTCGACGATCCGTTCGACGATGCGCTCGGCGACCATCGGGGCGCGGGCGCCGTTGGGGGCGTCGATGATCTCGTTGACGATGTCGTCGCTCTCCTCATCCACCCCTTCGAGGACGCTGGAGGATAGCGGCTGGCTGAGCTTCGAGCCGTCGCGATAGAGGGCGTTGGCCTTCAGTCCCAGGCGCCAGGACAGCAGATAGGCCTCCTTGCAATCGGAGACGGTGGCGCTGTTCAGCATGTTGATGGTCTTGGAAATCGCCCCGGTGATGAAGGGCTGGGCCGCCGCCATCATGCGGATGTGCGACTCGGCGGAGAGCGAACGGGTGCCGATGCGGCCGCACGGGCTGGCGCAATCGAACACCGGCAGATCGCGCTGGCGCAGGAAGGGCGCGCCTTCCAGGGTCATGGCGCCGCAGCACCAGGTGTTGGCGGCCTCGATCTCGGCCCTGGAGAAGCCGAGCCAACCCAGCAGGTCGAAGCCCGGCCGGTCGAGTTCGGCATCCGGCACCTTAAGAGTGTGGGTGCAGAATTCGTGACCGAGGGTCCAGCGATTGGTGGCGAAGCGGATGTCGAAGGCGTTGCCGAGGGCGTTCTCAAGGGCGGCCAGGGCGGCGTCGGTGAAGCCCGCCGCGCGCAGCCGGAGGTGATTGACGCCGGGGGCGTCCTTCAGCGTGCCGTGACCGACCGCGTATTTCTCGATCGTCTCGGCCTCGGCCGGCGTGTAGCCGAGCTTGCGCAGGGCCTCGGGAACGACGCGGTTGATGATCTTGAAATAGCCGCCCCCCGCCAGCTTCTTGAACTTGACCAGCGCGAAGTCGGGCTCGATGCCGGTGGTGTCGCAATCCATTACCAGACCGATGGTGCCGGTCGGCGCGACCACGGTGACCTGGGCGTTGCGGAAGCCGTGCTTCTCGCCGAGATCCAGCGCGGTGTCCCAGGCTCGGCGGGCGGCGTCGACCAGCGATTTCTGCGGGCAGTCGGCGGCGATCAGGGGCACCGGCGGGATCGACAACCCCTCGTAGCCGCCAGCGGTGGCGCCGTTCATGCCGTGGGCGGCGCGGCGATGATTGCGGATCACCCGCAGCATCGGCTCGCGATTGGCGGCGTAACCGGGGAAGGCGCCCAGTTCTTCGGCCATCTCGGCCGAGGTGGCGTAGGCGACGCCGGTCATGATCGCGGAAAGCGCGGCGGTGAGCGCCCGGCCCTGGTCGCTGTCGTAGGGCAGGCCGGAAGCCATCAAGAGACCGCCGAGATTGGCGTAACCCAGGCCGAGGGTGCGGTATTCGTAGGAGAGCTGGGCGATTTCCCGCGACGGGTACTGGGCCATCAGCACCGAGATTTCGAGAACCACGGTCCAGAGCCGGCAAGCATGCTCATAGGCCGCGACGTCGATCTCACCCTTGGCGTCGCGGAACTGCATCAGGTTCAGCGAGGCGAGGTTGCAGGCGGTGTCGTCGAGGAACATGTATTCCGAGCACGGATTCGAGGCGTTGATCCGGCCGGAGGTGGGGCAGGTGTGCCATTCATTGATGGTGGTGTCGAACTGCACCCCCGGATCCGCGCAGGCCCAGGCGGCGTGGCCGACCTTGTCCCAGAGTTCGCGGGCGTGGACGCGCTTGGCCACCTTGCCGTCGGTGCGCCGGATCAGCGCCCATTCGCCATCCTCCTGCACCGCCTCGAGGAAGCGGTTGGTGATGCGCACCGAGTTGTTGGAATTCTGCCCGGCGACGGTGAGATAGGCGTCGGAGTCCCAGTCGGTGTCGTAGGTGCGGAACTCCATCTCGGTGAAGCCCTGGCTGGCGAACTGCATCACCCGCTGGACGAAGGATTCCGGAATCGCCGCCTTGCGCGCGGCGATGATCGCTTTCTTCAGCGCTTTGTTGGCCTTGGGGTCGATGGCGTCGCCATCGTCGAGACCGTTCTCCTGACCATCGGCGATCGCGGCCATGATGGCGTTGAGGTGTTTCTTGGTGGTGATCGAGCCCGCGACCAGCGCCGCGACCTTCTGCTCCTCGACCACCTTCCACTCGATGAACGACTCGATGTCCGGATGATCGATATCGACCGTGCACATCTTGGCCGCCCGGCGGGTGGTGCCGCCCGACTTGATGGCGCCGGCCGCGCGGTCGCCGATCTTGAGGAAACTCATCAGGCCCGAGGAGCGGCCGCCGCCCGACAGCTTCTCGTTCTCGCCGCGCAGGCGGGAATAGTTGGTGCCGGTGCCCGAGCCGTATTTGAACAGCCGGGCCTCGCGCACCCACAAATCCATGATCCCGCCTTCATTGACCAGATCGTCCTGAACCGACTGGATGAAGCAGGCGTGGGGCTGCGGGTGTTCATAGGCCGACTGGGAGGCGGTGAGCTCGCCCGAGCGGAAATCGACGAAATGGTGGCCCTGGGCCGGGCCGTCGATGCCGTAGGCCCAATGCAGGCCAGTGTTGAACCACTGCGGGCTGTTGGGTGCGGCCATCTGACGGCACAACATGTAGCGGTTCTCGTCATAGAAGGCGCGGGCGTCGGCCTCCGAGTCGAAGTAGCCGGCCTGCCAGCCCCACCAAGTCCAGGTGCCGGCCAGACGGTCGAAGACCTGACGGACGTCGTTTTCGCCGACGGCGCGGCGCTCCTTGGGCATCGTCTCCAGGGTCGCCTCGTCGGGCACCCGGCGCCACAGCCAGGACGGGGTGTTGGGGTCCTCGACCGCCTTGAGCGCGGCGGGCACGCCGGCCTTGCGGAAGTACTTCTGGGCCAGGATGTCGGCCGCGACCTGACTCATGCCCGAGGGAACGCGGATGTCCGACTGCTGGAACACCACGGAGCCGTCGGGATTGCGGATTTCGCTGGTGGTCGTCCGGAATTCGAAGGATTCGTAGGCGTCGCCGCCATCCCTGGTAAACCGCCGCTCGATACGCATGACACACCACCCCCGACTGACTCTGACCCGGTACGCTGGCCACCCCGCCGCCAGTTGCGGCGCGATATAAGGTGACTGGGGAGGGTGATGCCACAATATGTAGTGGCAGGCAAGCTAAAATGTCGGGTGAGCCAGGGCTGAAGGAGGCGGGCGGAATGCCTGAAATCTTTATAAAGTAGCAAAGCTGCCTAAGTATAAATAACGGGGTTAAAATTTCTATTAAGAAATGATTGCGTTAAACTCCGTATAGGTTAATGACTAGTATCTTTTCCATATATGCATTCACGAATGCGCGGGGTTTCGTAAGATGTTGCCCCGGCTTGATGGGAGAACGGCAAAACGGTTAGATTATAGAGACTTCATGGTGTCGGGTGATTTTGGCAACGAAGATCACCAGCCGCATGAGATGAATTAATCAATTCAAATCATGCTCCCCATCGTTTCGGGGAATGTAAACGAAAGGACTGCCAAAATGGAAATCGTCCTGGCCACAAAATACGTTGCGGGCGCCCTGGCCATCTTGCCTATGTTCGGTGTCGGAGTGGCGCTCGGGAGCATCTTCAGCTCCATGATCAATGTTGTCGGCTGCAATCCCGGCGCCCGGAACGCCGTCTTTCCCCTTGGTTTGCTGGCGTTCGCGCTGACCGAAGCCATCGCGTTGTTCGCATTGCTGATTTCGTTTCTGATCCTGTTTGTTTGAACGGCCCGGGGCGCGGGCCGCGCACGAGCCCGCATCCCCATCGACTTCCGGCCCATCGACTTTCGGCCCATCGACTTTCGGAATGGCGCCGCTCCGGCGGGTCTTGTCCGCATTTCCGGGCGATCCACGCGGCGACCGCTTTCATGTGCCGGAGGAGCGCCCTATGATGGCCCGCCGGGTCGACCGGCGCGTGTGACCGGACGGGGGCGGCGATGACGGGAAAATGGCTCGTGGCGGTTCTGACGGCGCTGCTGCTGTCCGGGTGTTCCGGATCCGGCGCGGCGCGGCATATGACCTGTCCCCAGACCTGCGAGCGGAACTATGATTCCTGTGCCGACAGTGTCGGCGCCAACCGCTCCGGGCCGTCCTTTTTCGGTGCCGGGGCGACGTGTCAGCGCGAGCTTTCGTCCTGCCACAGGCGCTGTGACCTCAACGCCGTTCAGACCAAGCCGGCCGCCGCGAACAAGCCGAAATCCACGACGGGAGAGACGGCCGAGCCGCGGAAGACTCCGTGAGCCTGTTCGAGTCCCAGGCCCCGCGCCCGCTGGCTGACCGCTTGCGGCCGCAGCGGCTTGGGGAGGTCGTCGGTCAGGCCCATCTGCTGGCGCTCGAGGCGCCGCTCGGCCGGATGGTCGCGGCGGGGCGTCTTGCCTCGATGGTGCTGTGGGGGCCGCCGGGCTGCGGTAAAACCACCATCGCGCGCCTGCTGGCCGAGGCGGTGGAGATGGAATTCGCGCCGCTCTCGGCGGTGTTTTCCGGCGTCGCCGATTTGCGCAAGGTGTTCGAGGCGGCACGGGCGCGCCGGGCCGGTGGGCGCGGCACCCTGCTGTTCATCGATGAAATCCACCGCTTCAACCGCAGCCAGCAGGACGGCTTTCTGCCCTATGTCGAAGACGGCACGGTGACGCTGATCGGCGCCACCACCGAGAATCCGTCTTTCGAGCTGAACGCGGCGCTGCTGTCGCGGGCACAGGTGTTCGTGCTGAATCGACTCGACGAGGCGGCGCTGGAAAACCTGCTGACCCGGGCCGAAGCCGACTCCGGGCGGGGATTGCCCCTCGATACCGATGCAAGGTTGGCGGTCAAGGCGATGGCCGATGGCGACGGCCGCTTCCTGCTCAATCTATGCGAGGAATTGTTCGCGCTGCCTCCCGGCGATATCCTCGACACCACCCGCCTTGCCGCAACCATTCAGCGCCGGGCGCCGCTCTACGACAAGGCCCAGGAGGGGCATTACAATCTAATCAGTGCTCTGCATAAGAGTTTACGCTCCTCGGACACCGACGCCGCGCTGTACTGGCTGGCGCGCATGCTGGCCGCGGGCGAGGATCCGCGCTACATCGCGCGCCGTTTGGTCCGGTTCGCCAGCGAGGATGTCGGGTTGGCCGATCCCGACGCTTTGGTGCAGGCGCTGACCGCCTGGGAGGTCTATGAGCGCCTGGGCAGTCCGGAAGGCGAACTGGCGCTGGTCCAGTGCGTGATTTATCTGGGCACGGCTCCCAAGTCCAACGCCGCTTACGTCGCCTACAAAGAGGCGATGAAGGCAGCGCGCTCCAGCGGTTCCGTGATGCCACCCAAGCATATTCTCAATGCGCCGACACGGCTGATGAAGGATATTGGCTACGGTTCCGGGTACACCTATGACCACGATACCCAGGATGGGTTCTCTGGCCAGAGTTGTTTTCCGGACGACTTGCCTCGCACGTCGTTTTATCGTCCGGTGGAGCGCGGATTCGAGCGTGAAATCAAGAAGCGGCTGGAGTATTGGGATAAACTTAGAAGGCGAATTATGGGCGGCGCCGATCAATAGTGGCCAATGAGTTTTTTTGCGCTTTCCAGGCGACCAGACACTGGCGTAATCGACACGATATGGTAATGTAACGGCAATCTTCTCGAGTGGCTTTTCGGGATGGATCACTGCGGAGGGCGCGTCATGCGATTACTGCTGGTTGAGGACGTTGGTGAACTGGCTGGGCAGGTCAGAACCAGGCTTGCGGGCGAGGGCTTCGCCGTCGACGTCGCCGGTTCGTCCGAAGAGGCGCGGTCGGCCCTGCGCTCCTCCAGCTACGACGCCGTGGTGCTGGATTTGCATCTGCCCGACGGGGACGGGCTTGAGGTTCTGCGCGATTTGCGCGAGTCCCGCAATCCGACGCCGGTGATCGTGGTCACGGCGCGGGATTCGGGGCAGGCCAAGGACGGGGCCGGCGACCCCATGGTCAAGCCGTTCGCCCTGGAAGAGGTGGTGGCGCGCATCGGTGCCGTGCTGCGGCAGCCAAGCGCGGCGCTGGGGATGCGTCTCGAGATCGCCAATCTGGCGTTCGACGTTTCCACCCGCGAGGTGGCGGTGGGCGGCCAACCGCTGGTGGTGCCGCGGCGCGAACTGGCGGCTCTCGAACTGCTGATGCAGCGCGCAGGTCGGGTGGTGACCAAGGACGCGCTGGAAAGCGCCATTTACACCAACGGCGAGGAAACCGAGTCCAACGCCATCGAATCCCACCTGTCACGCTTGCGCAAGCGTCTGCGCGAGGCCGGGGCCGGCGTGGCGATCCTCGGGGTGCGCGGCGTCGGCTACATGTTCCGGGTCGCGGAGTCCTATTAGGGCGGGGCGCGAAGTTAGAGCGGGGCGCGAAGGGGCGGGGCTCGCTCAGAAGCGTGACGCCGCTCTGAAACGACACGTTCTGAAACGGCAAGTATAGAGCATGATGCGGTTTGCATAGCCGCGTCATACTCTGTTTTTTGCCTGGATTGCCCGCCGGTTCGGACTCCCGCAGTCCCCAGGGAGCCCGCAGTTCAGAGTTCAGACCAGAATATTGAGCTTGCCGATGCGGGCGGCTGCGCTTGGGGGGGCCACCGAGGTCGGTTTCGCTGCCTTGGCGACGGAAACCGCCTTGGCCTCCGCGCTCTGCACGGCGACCCGCGAGTCCCGATGCCGGAGGCTGGGCGCGTGGTCGGAGTGCATTCTTTGCAGAATCTGAGAGTGGGCGAATTGCCCTGAAACCGGTTTCATCCGGGTAGCGCCACGCTGTTGCTGACGTTTGCGTCCGCTGGACTCATCCCAGTGCGACCGTTGGGCTTCTAACGAACCCGGTGCGCGCCGTCAACCCCGACGGCAAGTGTCGATTGGTCGCGCCCGGGACGGGACCAGAACAGCTTGGCGGTGCGGAACTCCTGCCATTCCGCGACCAGGCGCGGTTCGAGGGCGGCGAGACCGCGGCTGTGCCAGCCGATCACCATCCCGACCGCGCGCGCGGCGGCGCCATCGGGAAGGCTGTCCAGTTGATGCGCCAGACGGGCGGCGGTGGCCACGTCGTTGAGTTGTCCGAGGGCATCCTGGAAGGTCGACAGCCGCAGGAGATAGCGGCCGACCGGCTTTTCATCGTACAGCGAGCGGAAGAAATCGGTGGCGTAGCGCAGCTTCTTCATGGCGATGCGCAACTGGTGACGGTCGTCATAGCCAAGTTCGGTGAAGCCGCCGCCGGTTTTGCGCGCCTTGCGGTGCCGCCGGTCGAGCAGGGTGTCGGCGGTTTCGCGCAGCGGCCGGAACAGCAGCGCCGAGGAGCGCGTCACCGGCTGGGCGCGCCAGCCCCGGCTTTCCAGCCATTCGCCGAAACGCAGCCGGAAGCGGGTCTGTCCGGGCGACTCGAACAGCGCGCGCACGTCGTCATAGGCTTGGCGGCGCCTGGCGAGCGCAGCCGTTTCCAGGGCGGCAAGGTCGGCGTAAAGCTCGGGATGAACCGCGAAAGCGGCCTTGACCGGTGCCAACAGCTCAGTGAGAAAGACATCCCAGTCGCGGGCCGGGCCGAGAATTCCGGCCAGAGCCTTGGTCTCTTCGGCCAGCCACTGGCGGTCGGCGGCCGGCAGCAGATCGCGGAACAGGCTGAGGGCCGACCGCAAGCGGCGCAGCGCCACCCGCGCCTGATGCACGCCCTCGGGATCGTCCCCAGCCAGCACGCAAGGCTCGTTGAGGCTGAACTGATGAAAGCAGCCGCCGAGAATCGCGGCCAGCGCCGAGTCGACGGTGGTGGTGGCATCGAACACCAGCCGCTGGGACTTGAAGGGGCGGGGCGGCTCGCCGTCGGCGAGGGCGAAGCCGCGCGCGGCCTTGGAGCGGGTTTCGAGCCGCAGCGGCACCGTCTCGGACAGGGCCTGGGCGAGGCGGTAGAGGCTGGCCGGTTCGCCCGATTTCAGTTCCAGCTCGATCTCGGAGATCGGCTCGCGCTTGCCGTCGGGGCCGATGATTTCGCCGGCATCGATGGCCAGTTCGATCGCCCCCTGGTCGAGCGAGTGGGCACTGCGTTCGAATCGGGTCCGGATGGTCGGCACGAGCGCGGCGGCGTCCAGCCCGGCGATCGTCGCCAGCGCCTCCGGTTCGGTGATCAGCGCAAGGTCGAATCCGGGACCGGCGACCGGCCACTCCCATTCGTGACGGGTCAGCCCGTCGCCGCGCTTGAGGGTCTGGACGTAGCCGTCGGGGGTCAGGCGAACCCGCAACACCGCGCGCCGGGCCGACAGCGCCCGCTCCGTGGTGTCGAAATAGGTTGAGTCGAGAAGCGCCGCGACCGGCTCACCACTTCGCCGCGCAACGACAACCGCCGAATCGGCAATGGCTGCCAGATATTCGGGGGCGACCGCGAGCTTCAGCTCGGTCTCGGTATGGCGCGACAGGACAGCCTCGGCGGGCGGTTGCAATATCCCGGAGAACTGGCATAACCGGGCAGGCTCGTCAAGATCGAGTTGCTGTGTAATGAACATGTAACAAATGTCATGATTATGCAATAATTCTGTCACGATCTTGCGTCAGATATTTTCATTCGCTATAAGCTGGGATTGAGATATTTTCATCCGTTGGGTAAGCCGCAAACCAATAGGCAGCCGATATGCACACTGAGTTCCCCGATAATCTTGCCCGGGAGTGGTGGCTGTTGGTGTGGCGAGCCTGTGTCCTGGTCTCGACGGTCGGTTTGCTTGTTTTCCATCTTGCGCTCTGGCGCGAACTGGACTGGCATGAGGGGCTTGAGACCTTCGGCATCATCGTTCTGCTCGCGGGGCTTTGGCGGATCGATGGTGGGCAGTGCCGGTCGGCCCTGCGCAAGCTGGAAGAGCGGAGCGAGGACCGCGCCCGGGAGTTGAACCGGGTCAATGCCCGGTTGCTGGATGCCGAGCGGATCTCGCATCTCGGGCACTGGGAACGCGATCTGGTGACCGGCGCCGGCTTTTGGTCCGAAGAGAATTTCCGCATCTATGGGTTGCCGATCGGGCCATCCTCGCCGTCGCAGGAGAGTTTTCTCACCTCGATCTATCCGAGTGACCGGCCGGCCCTGTTGCGCATGCGGGCGGCGGTGATCCTGGGCCGATCCCCCTACAAAATCCGCTTCCGGGCGGTCCGTCCGGACGGTGAGGTCCGCCACCTCCATTCCGAGGCCGAAGTGATTCGCGATCAGGCCGGCCGGCCGCTTCGCCTGATCGGCACCACCCTCGACATCACGGCGCTGGTCGAGGCCGAGGAGCGCCTGACCGAGGCCGAGCGCATCGCTCACCTCGGTCACTGGCAGTGGCGAGCCTCGACCGACAGCCATTTCTGGTCGGACGAGTTGTACCGGATTCTCGGGGTCAAGCGCTTCGACGTGCAACCGGGATGGGCGGCGCTGCTGATTCGGGTTCATGAGGACGACCGTGCATCCTTGTCGGACCTTCCCTTCGTTCCTAACCGGTCTTTCGAGAATGGCGGCGTCGTGGTCAGGGTCGTGCGCCCGGACGGCTCGATCCGCTGGGTTCAGATCACGCTGCGCTATTCCCTCGATTCCCACGGCGGGGTGATGGGCATGTTCGGCACCGTCCTCGATGTTTCCGACCGTCACGTCGCCCAGCAGGCGCTGTCGGAAAGCCATGCCACGCTGCTGTCGATCATCAATGCCGCCGATCACGACATGGTTGGTTTGCTTGACGCCGAGGGTATCATCCGGGTGGCCAATGAGTGCACGGCCCGGGTCCTGGGGCGTCCGCTCGACCAAATCATCGGCCGCAGCTTGTTTGATCTTGTTCCCGCCGACGGCCGGGATACCAGAGCGGCCGTGCTCGCCCAGGTCTTGAGCAGCGGCGACAGGGTGAGTTTCGAGTCGAACTGGGGCGATCTGGTCTTCGACGCCCATTATGCGCCGGCCCTGGGGGCCGACGGCAACCCCATCGGCATCGCGATGTTTTCGCGCGACATCACCGCCCGCAAGCAGATCGAAACCAGTCTGCGCAAGTTGACCCGCGCCATCGAGCAGGCGCCGCTGTCGGTGGTGATCACCGATACCGAGGGCCTTATCGAGTATGTCAATCCCCACTTCACCAAGGTCTCGGGCTATCGGGCCGACGAGGTGATCGGGCGCACCTCGCGCATTCTCAAATCCGGCTACACCTCTTCCGAGAATTACGAGGCGATGTGGCGGACCATCGTCGGCGGCGAGGTTTGGCACGGCGAGTTTCATAACAAACGCCGGGATGGCCAGCTGATCTGGGAACGCGCCTCGATCGCCCCGGTCCGCGACTCGGATGGCACGGTCACCCACTATGTCGCGGTCAAGGAGGACGTCACCGAGCGCAAGCGCGCCGAGGTCGAGTTGCTGGCCGCCAAGGAACGCGCCGAGGCCGCGAGCATCGCCAAATCACAATTCATCGCCGCGGTCAGCCACGAGTTGCGCACACCGCTCAACGCGGTGATCGGCTTTTCCGAGGTGATGCGCGATCGGGCGTTCGGGCCGCTGGGCGATCCGCGCTATGAAAAATTCGCCATCAGCATCAATGAGGCCGGCAACAACCTGTTGAGACAGATCAACGACATCATCGATCTGGCCAACGCCGGTTCGGGGCATCTCGAGATGGAGGAAACCATCTTCGATCCCCAGAGCGTGATACAGACGGCGCTCGATGCCATCCGGCCGGCCGCCGATGCTGCGGGGCTGGAACTGACGGCCGATTTTCCGGTGTCGCTGACGCTGTTGCTCGCGGATGAGCGCGCGGTCGGCCGGATCGTCAGGCATCTGCTGAGCAATGCCGTCAAGTTTACGCCCTCCGGCGGCAAAGTCTCGGTGCGGACGGCGTTGGAGGAGGGCGGGCTGTTCGCGATCACCGTGTCCGACACCGGCGCCGGCATTCCGCCGGAAAAAATCCAGACGGTGTTTCAGCCCTTCGGACAACTCGACGGCGCGTTCTCACGCGCCCACGACGGCACCGGCCTGGGACTGCCGCTCAGCCGCACCATGGCCGAGTTGCATGGCGGGCACCTGGAAATCGAACGGGGACCCTGTGGCGGAACCACCGTCACACTACGCCTGCCGCGCGACCGGGTGGTGTCGCGCGGAGCATCGGTCTGACCAGACCTTTTGCAGATCACCAGACCTTTTGCAGATCAATCGTCCTCGTCGGCGTCTTCTTCGACCTGATTGGCCAGATCGCGCAGCATGTCGACCACGTCTTCATGGCTGGTTTCGTCGACGGCGGAATTCACGGCGGCTTCGATCATCGCCACGGCGACATAGGGTCCGAGCACGCCACCCTCTTCGATGGCCCGCTTGAGGTGCTTCTCGGCGATGTCGAGAGCCTTGTCAAACATGGCGTCGGCCGAAAGGTCTGTGCTTGGTTCGGTCATGGCGTAGTCCGCTTCGTGGGTGGGCCGGTGGCACCGGGCTGGTTCGTGCTATAACACTTCCGGCATGGCCGCATGAAGGAAAATGCTCGCCTGCTGTCTTGGCAAGCTGGAGATCGCGTCATGGGCCGTCGGCGCCCGCCATCACGGGATACCGGACCGGAGATCGCGTTGACCATCGGCGCCATCGGTGCCCGCGGCGATGGCATTGCCGACACGGCGGACGGGCGGGTGTTCGTGCCCCTGACCGTTCCCGGCGATCGCGTGCGGGCGCGGCTGGGGCCGCCGACCGGCGAGGGACGGCGGGGCGAGGTGCTGGAATGGCTGGAGCGGGGCGGGGGACGGGGCGAACCGGCCTGCCGGCATTTCGGCCGATGCGGCGGCTGCGCGCTTCAGCACGTCGCTGCCACCGATTATCTGGCCTGGAAGCGCGAACAGGTCTCCGGGGCGCTGGCCCGGGCCGGATTCGGTCGCGACTGGTCGCCCGAGGTGAAAACGACGCCTCCGGGCGGACGGCGACGGGCGAGCTTCAACATCATCCGGCGCGGCGGGGTGGTGCTGGCCGGGTTCAGCGAAAGACTGAGCCACCGGTTGGTCGACGTCCTGGACTGCCCGGTGCTGGCCCCCGAACTGGTGGCGCTGCTGCCCGCCCTGCGTCGCCATCTCGCCGCCGTTCTGCCCGATGGCGGTAGCGCCGAAGCGGTGGTGACCCGGCTTGAGGGCGGCGTCGACCTGCTGCTGATCGGCCCGCCCCGGCTCGATTTGCCGGCCCGGCTGGCCCTGGCGGACTTGGCCGGGGCCGCCGATCTCGGCCGACTGTCCTGGCAACCCGATGCCAGGACGCCGCCGGAGCCGGTGGCGGCGCGCCGGCCGCTGGGTATCCGGTTCGGCGGCGTCGCAGTCGCGCCGCCACCCGGCGGTTTTCTTCAGGCCAGCGCCGAAGGTGAGGCGGCGCTGGTCGGCGCGGTGCTCGGCGGGCTCCGAGTCGCTCCCGGGGCGGTGGCCGATCTTTTCGCCGGCTGCGGCACCTTTTCCCTGCCGCTGGCGCAGACGGGGTGGCGGGTTCATGCGGTGGAGGGCAATGGACCGGCGCTGGCGGCGTTGGCGCGGGTGGCGCCGGGTGTGCCGGGCCTGAGCACCGAGTTGCGCGATCTCGCCCGACAGCCTCTCGAGACTTCCGAACTGGCGCGGTTTTCGGCGGTGGTTCTCGATCCGCCCCGGGCCGGAGCGGTGGCCCAGGCGGCGGCGCTGGCATCGTCGTCGGTGCCGCTGGTGGTGATGGTGTCCTGCAATCCCGCGACCTTCGCCCGGGACGCCCGGCTGCTCGCCGGGGGCGGCTACCGGCTCGAGGCGGCGCTGGCGGTGGATCAGTTTCTATGGTCGGGCCACGTCGAACTGGTTGCGGCGTTCAGGCGGGGGTGATGTGACGGCTCTCCCTTTGATCACGGGCTGGTTGGTCACAGGCTGGCGTAGCTGTCCAGGCCGCCGATCTGCCGGATGTTGGTGAGCATCCGTTCGGCCAGCTTGGTCGAGCTGTCGGGGAAGATGTAGATCGGGCACCTGGCGTCGAGCAGGCGGCGCGCGGACTGGTTGATCCATTCCCGGTCGATCGGGCGCAACTCCATGGCGTTCATGGTGTTCAGGCACGGGGTGGATTTGGGCAGCAGGTGGACCGGCAAGTGCAGATTCGGCGCGAAGTCATGCCCCACGAAGCGCGCCCGACGCAGTTTGACGTCGAGAACCAGCATCTGGGTATTCCAGAGCGCCACTTCCTCGGAGCAGAACTGGTTGGGCGGGACCGGTGCCGGTTCCCTCAGGCTCCAGGCCAGGGCCGCGAGCTTGCCGGCCCCTTCCTCGACCAGCAAGCGGTGCGGTGCCGTCGACCGGACGTAATGGGGGCCGATGCGGCCGCGCCAAGGGCGCGTGGTGTTCGTGGCGACATCCAGCAGCACGAAGGGACCGACCGGCCACTCGTTGAAGATGTTGTCCCACAAGGCTTCAATCTGGGCGGCGCCCCAAGGCGGAATGGAATGTCCGGCGGCGATACAACCGCGTTGCGCCTCTTCCACCAGGGTCATCAGGCGCCAAGGTTCTGATTTGACGTGCATGACTGTGTGCTCCTGGTTGCGTTGACCGCGACGGGACAGGCCGGCGTTCTGCCTGAATGCCTGGACCGAGCCATCTACACTGTAGGCGTAAATGTCCATTAACGCTGTGATGGCCAGCACAGTCGACTCGAGTCCCGTCAAATTTCACACAGCGAAAACGGCCCGGCCCGTTTCCAATCCGGGGAGGATCGGAAACGGGCCGGGCCGTTAAGCTGAAGATGAGGAGAGGGCCGCTCTACGCGGCGTGACTGGCGTCGGTCTGGGTCAGCAGAGCGTAGATCGCGTCGGCGCTGGTCGAGCCGCGCAACTTCTCGCAGACCGAGTTGTCCCGCAGCAAACGGGAAACCCGGGCCAGCGCCTTGAGATGATCGGCTCCGGCCTGCTCGGGAGCCAGCAGCAGGAACATCAGGTCCACCGGTTGCTCGTCGATGGCATCGAAATCGATCGCCCGTTCCAGGCGGGCGAAAATGCCATAGACCCGGCCAAGATTCGTCAGCTTTCCGTGGGGAATGGCGATCCCCTGGCCGACTCCGGTCGTGCCGAGACGTTCGCGCTCGAGCAGCACGTCGAAGATCATTCGCTCGTGCTGACCGGTCAACTCTGCGGCCTTGCGAGCCAACTCCTGAAGCGCCTGCTTCTTATTGCCGGCGCGAAGGTTGGCGATGATGCTGGCTGGCGTGATCAATTCAATCATGATTTGCCGACGTGGTTGACCGGTCCGGCACAGGCGTTACTCGCCTTTGCCGCCGCTGCCTTTGGGGTCTACCCAGCCGACATTGCCATCGGCGCGGCGGTAGACCATGTTGAGACCGCCATGGGCGCTGTTGCGGAACATCAGCGCCGGCAGATCGGCCAACTCCATGCGCATCACCGCTTCGCCGGTGGTGAGGGTCGCGATGGGGGTGGTCATCTCGGCGATGACCATCGGCTGATGGACACCGGTCGCGACGGCGGCATGGCCGTCGTGATGATCCTCGGGCTCGGCCTGAAGAATGTACTTCTTGGCGTGGACCGGCTCGGGAGCGTCCTCGGCGCTGGAGTGGTGGCTCTTGAGCCGCTCCTTGTAGCGACGCAGGCGCTTGGCGATCTTGTCGCACGCCATGTCGAAGGCCGGGTGGGCCTGATCGGCCTCGCCGATGGTCTGAACCATGATCCCGCGGCCGACATGAACCGAGATGTCGGCCTTGAAGAGGTGGGCTTCACGTGAGAAGACGACGTTCGCCTCGATCGGCCGGCCGAAATACTTCCCAACGACGGCGTTGAGGTTATCGGCAACGTGGCTGCGCAAGGCATCTCCGACGTCAAGCTGCTTGCCTTTGACGGATAGGTGCATGTCTGACTTTGTCCGGACTAATGGGTCTGCCGAGAGAGTGGGTCATGAACCTGCTCTCGGGACGGACCGGAAAAATAGTAGCGCTCATCGCGTGTTGTCAAGGAATGCTAAAGTCGCGCCATCGGCACGCCCAAAACATCGCCCGGCGAACCCCGGCCTGTCCGTCGCTGGGTGAGTCTTTTCGGTTAGAAACGAAGAGATTTCTCACGGCGCCGCTGCACGGAAGACGGGATGCGCATGGCTTCCCGATATTTGGCTACCGTTCGCCTCGCAATGTCAATGCCGTCGTCGCGGAGCAGCTCAACAATCCGGTCGTCGGACAGCACGGACTCGGCGGATTCCTCGTCGATCATCGCCTTGATTCGGAAGCGCACCGCCTCGGCGGAGTGGCTGGCGCCGCCATCGGCGCCCTGAATCGAGGTGGTGAAGAAATATTTCAGTTCGAAGACGCCTCTCGGAGTCACCATGAATTTGTTGCTGGTGACTCGGCTGACCGTCGACTCGTGCATGCCGATCACCTCGGCGATGTCCCGGAGAATCAGCGGTTTGAGGTGCTGGACGCCGTTGACGAAAAAGGCGTCCTGGCGGCGCACGATTTCGGACGCCACCTTGAGAATCGTGGTCGCCCGCTGGTGCAGCGACTTCAACAGCCAGTTGGCGGAATTCAGGCGTTCCGAGAGGTATTCCCGCTCGGCCTTCGAGCGCAACTCACTGTTCACCTTGGTGAAATAGCGCTGATTGACCAGCAGGCGGGGCAGGGTGTCGGGGTTCAGCTCGACGATCCAGCCGCCGCCGGCCTGGGCGCGCATCAGAATATCGGGGGTGACCGGCTGCGCCGGAGCATGGTCGAAGGCCAGGGCGGGCTTGGGGTTGAGCTTGCGGATTTCCGCCAGCATGTCGGTGATGTCCTCGGCGTCGACGCCGCAGGCCTTGATCAGGGCCGCCATGTTGCGCGCCGCCAGCAACTCGAGATTATCGAGCAGGGCGGCCATCGCCGGGTCGAGTCGGTCCAGTTCCCGCAACTGGATGGCCAGGCATTCCTTGAGGGAGCGGGCGAAAATTCCCGGCGGATCGAAGCGCTGCACCTGCTCCAGCACCCGCTCGATGTCGTTCAAGGTGCAGCCGAGCTGGCTGGCGAGGTCGGCGAGGTCGGCGGTGAGGTAACCGGTTTCGTCGAGCAAATCGATCAGGGCGGTGCCGATCAGCCGGTCGGCCGGAGTGGCGATATCGACATTGAGCTGGCTCAGCAGGTGATCGCGCAGGGTGATGTCGCCCGAGAGCGTCTGCTCAAGGTTGGGATCGCTCTCGTCGAATCCGGAGCCGCCGCCGCCGCTGTTGCTCCACTGGCCCAGGGTTTCGCCGTCGCCCATGGTGTTGTCGGCGGAACTGCCATTGGTCCAGACATTCTCGAAGTCGGTGTCCAGCGGGCTGTCGCCGGCGCCGGGCATGGTCTCCGAGGTGGTGAAGTCGAGGGTGTCGCGCTGGGCGGGCTCTGAGTCGGGGGGCGGGGGTGGTTCGGCGCCGGCGGGCTCGAAACCATCGTTACTCTCGGGACCGGGGCCGTCGTCGCGCTCGAGCAGCGGGTTCTGCTCGATCTCGCGGTCGATGAAGTCGGAAAGCTCCATGTTCGACAGTTGCAGCAGCTTGATCGCCTGCTGCAGCTGCGGCGTCATCACCAGGGTCTGGGACTGTCTGAGGTCTAGTCGCTGTGAAAGCGCCATGGTCCGACTACGCGTTCCGTATGATGCCGTCCGGGATGATGCCGTCCGGGATGATGCCGTCCGGGCGGGCCGCCAGGAGCCCTGATTCGCGCCCGCCCCGGCGGGGAGGCCGCCTAGAGGCTGAATCTCTCGCCCAGGTAAACCCTCCGCACATCCTCATGGGCGACGATGTCGGCTGGCGTGCCCTCCATGAGTATCACACCTTCATGCACAATGTATGCCCGATCTACGATGTCCAGGGTCTCACGGACGTTGTGGTCGGTGATGAGGATGCCGATCCCCCGGTCGCGCAGGTGGCGGATGAGTTCGCGTATCTCATTGACGGCAATGGGATCGATGCCGGCCAAGGGCTCGTCGAGCAGGATGAAATGGGGCTGGGTGGCCAGTGCCCGCGCTATTTCGACGCGCCTGCGTTCCCCGCCCGAAAGCGCCAGCGCCGGCGCCCTGCGAATGTGGGTGATCGAGAATTCGGCCAGCAGTTCGTCGAGCATCGCCTCACGGGCGTCGTGGTCCTTTTCCACCACCTCGAGCACGGCGCGGATGTTGTTCTCGACGGTCAGGCCCCGGAAAATCGACGCTTCCTGAGGCAGGTAGCCGATCCCGAGTCGCGCCCGCCGGTACATCGGCAGGCTGGTGATGTCGGTGCCGTCGAGGGTGATCGTCCCGTAATCGGCGGCGATCAGACCGGTGATCATGTAGAAGCAGGTGGTCTTGCCGGCACCGTTGGGGCCGAGAATGCCGACGGCCTCGCCCCGCTGCACCGACACGCTGACGCCGCGCAACACCGGCCGCTGCTTGTAGCTCTTGCCGAGATTATGGGCGACCAGCCCGCTGGTGGGGGCGGAGACGGGGGCGTGACGGGCGGGGGAAGGGGCGTGGTCCATGCGCGGGACGGGACTCCAGGGGAGAGCGTTCAGGAAAATCGGCTCAGTTGCGGGGCTTGTCCTGACCGGGGTGTGTCCTGGTGGGATCGTTTTTCGGAATCAGCAGCCCTTCGACGCGTTTTCCGGAGCCGAGCACGCGGTTGACGTGGGTTTTCATGTTCATCTCGGCGGCGTCGCCGTTGATCTGGTCGGTGCCGCGGGTGATCCGGACATTGTCTTTCAGCACCGCGATTTCGGTGGCCGCCGAATAGAGCACCCGGTCGCAGCGCGCGACGTCCTGGGCGGTGGTGATCACGACGTTGCCGACACCGTCGAGCCGGTCCAGGCTGGAGTTGGCGGTCGTCTCCTCACCCGGCTTCGCCGTTCCGGCCGGTTTTTTCACGGGGGCCGGGGCGGCGCCAGCCGCGGGCGGCGGGCTTTCGGCGAAATGGGCAATCAGCACGTCGGCGCGCAGGCGGTCGTCCTTGCGCACCGCGATGGCGTCGCCGCGTGCCACGGCCAGCTTGGTGGTTTCGTAATATTCCAGGCTGTCGCGGGCGGTGACGACGTCGGTCTTGGACAGCAGCCGCAAGCCCCGGCCGGTGATGATGCCGGCCTGCTTGTCGACGTCGTAGACGCCGCGATCCCCGAATATCTCCTGGGACGGCGTGACGATGTGGACGCTGCCTTCGGCGGTGATGCGGAACACCTCGGCGCCCTTGTCCTTGCTCTCCCGGTAGAAGGCGGTCAGGACGTCGGCGTGGATGGTGCTGGTGCCGCGAACGGCGCTGGCGTGGCCGCGCGCGACATAGGCCTTCTGGTCCTGATGCCATTCGATGGCGTTGTCGGCCTGGATGTCCAGCGGCTGCTTGCCGGCGCTGCCACTCGGCAGCGTGGTGGATTCGGCGGCGCCGGCCGGAGCCGCTCCGAGCAGCAGCGCTCCGAGCAACAACGCTCTGGGCAGCAGCGCGGAAATCATCCGGAAACCGTCAGGGTGGGCGGGGGTTGCGATCATTGGGGAGGCACGCCGGCGGTTGGGCTCTGCTGGGGAGAGGTGCCGGAAAGCACCCGGGCGCTGGACGAGGGGGTGAAGGAGATGATTTTGCCATAATCGGTAGCCACGAAACCATCGGCGTGGATTTCGCCGTTCGGGCCATGACCGGTAACCGTGTGGTTGCCCCAGGCGTTGCCGGTCTTGGTGTCGACCTCGGCCTCGTCGGTGACGAACTCGAACCCGTCGTCGCGCAAGAGGTGGACATTCTCCAGCATCAACAGCCGGCCGTCATCCTGATTGTAACGTCCGCGATCGGAAGTCACGGTCACCCAACTGCCGTTGGTCTGAGTCACCTCGCCCTCAAGCCGGACCAGATCGACCAGATTGGGCGCGCCCGGCACCAGGGTGGCGCTCTTCGCATTGAGCGAGAACGGACGGTTCTGCTTGTCCCGGCTGAGGTAGCGGGCGTTGACCATGGTGGTCTGGCTTTTGTCGATCTTGCTGGACTCGCCCTGGCTGGCGCTGATGTAGGGCCAGGATGCGACCAAAGCGACCAGGGTCAGGGCCAGCAGCGGCAGGCCGATCTTGAGCTGGCGCACCAACTGGGAATGCCGCTCGTTGAGAATGCGCGGCTCGCCGTGGCCGCGCCCCTGGCGCATCCAGTTGGGCAGGCCGCCGGGCTGGCGCTCCGTCTTCGCCATCGGTTCTCTGGTCGAAGCCGCCGGACTTGGGCGAAGAATACCGGGAGCGCTCATGCCACCCCCGTTCTGAGGCAGTCGTGAATGTGAATGATGCCGATCGGCTGGTCGTCCTCGGTGACGAACAGGCTGGTGATGCAGAGGGTGTTCATCTGGCCGATCGCCTCGGCGACCAGCGCGCCCGGCCGGATGGTCTTCGGCTTGCGGGTCATCACGGTTTCGGCGGCGGCGGCGAGCAGCTCGGGGTTCATGTGGCGGCGCAGATCGCCGTCGGTGATGATGCCGGCCAGCAGCCCCTGATCATCGACGATGCCGACGCAGCCGAATCGGCCCCGGGTCATGGTCAGGATCACGTTGGCCATCGGCGTGAGCAGGGGCGCCACCGGCAACTCGCCGCCCTTGTGCATGACGTCGCAGACCCGCAGCAACTGCCGGCCGAGCTGACCGCCGGGGTGGAACACGTAGAAATCGGTCGCCGAGAAGCCGCGCCGCTCGTAAAGCGCCACCGCGAGGGCGTCGCCGAGGGCCAGCATCATGGTGGTCGAGGTGGTGGGAGCCAGCCCGAGCGGGCAGGCCTCGGGCGCGGACGGCAGTTGCAACAGGATGTCCGCCTGTTCGGCCAGGGTGGAGGCGGCGTTGCGGGTGACCGCGATCAGCGGAATGCCGAAACGGCGGGTGTAAGCGATGAGGTCGGCCAGTTCGCTGGTTTCACCGGAATTGGACAGCGCGAGCACGACGTCGTTGCGGGCGATCATGCCCAGATCGCCGTGGCTGGCCTCGCCGGGATGGACGAACTGGGACGGCGTGCCGGTGGAGGCGAAGGTCGCGGTGATCTTCTTGGCGATGTGGCCGCTCTTGCCCATGCCGGTGACCACCACCCGTCCCTGGACGGCGGCGAGGCAGGTCAGCGCCTTCTCGAAGGTGTCGCCGAGGGTGTCGGCGAGGCGCAGCAACGCGTCGGCTTCGAGACGGAGAACACGGGCGGCGCTGGTGCGGCCGGATTCGGTCGAGGTGGGGGCGCTTGAGGTCATGCTTCGCTTCATTGCTTCAACGCGATGACAGCACATTAGCGCTAAGAACCGGCTTTCGTCACCCCCGGCGTGAGCGTTGGCCCCTCAGTGGGAAAGAATATCGGGATCGTCCCAGCCGCCGAGGTCCAGCAGCGCCCGCGTCGGCAGGAAGCGGAAGCAGCCTTCGGCCAGATGGCGGCGGCCTTCCCGCTCCAGCAACTCGTCGAGGCGGCTGCGCAGGGCATGGAGGTGGAGCACGTCGGAGGCGGCGTACTTCAATTGCTCGGATGAAAGCTCGGCGGCGCCCCAGTCCGAGGTTTGCTGCTGCTTGGAAAGCTCGACCCCCAGCAGCTCCTTGCACAAATCCTTGAGACCGTGCCGGTCGGTGAAGGTGCGCACCAGCCGGGCCGCGACCTTGGTGCAATAGACCGGCTCCACCACGATGCCCATGTAGCGGTACACGGTGGCGATGTCGAAGCGGGCGAAATGGAACAGCTTGGTCACCGAGGCGTCGGTCAGCAGCCGCCGGAGGTTGGGCGCGCGGAAGTCGCCATTGCGGAACTGGACGATGTGGGCGGTGCCGTCGCCGGCCGAAAGCTGGACCAGACACAGCCGGTCGCGATGGGGGTTGAGGCCCATGGTCTCGGTATCGATCGCGACGCTGCCGTTCCAGACCAACCCCTCGGGAAGGTCGCCGTCGTGAAGATCGATGGGCATGGGCGTTGTCTCCGCTGCGGGGCCGGCGTCGCCGGCCGAAATCGACGTCGCCCGGCCCGGCCGGCTGGGCAAAAAAACAACCCCGGCCGCAATCGGCTCGGGGTCCTCACAACGTCCAGATATGGTGCCCAGGAGAAGACTCGAACTTCCACGACATTTCTGCCACAGGTACCTGAAACCTGCGCGTCTACCAATTCCGCCACCTGGGCTCATGTGGGGTCTTGTGTGCGGCGATTTCCTATAGCCCTGGCACGGGTCTGTCAACGGCTTTTCGCGACCGGCTCAAGTTCTTTGTCATTTCAGGAGGGGTGGCCGCCGGCCGTCGAGAACTATGTTAGTTTCGATCGCATGGGATTGAGGCATTCACAGGGGGAAGCGATGGTCGGTCGCAACAGGCTGATAACGGTGTTCGGGGGCAGCGGCTTCATCGGGCGTCATCTGGTGCGCAGGCTGGCCAGGCTTGACGATGCCACCATCTGCGTCGTCAGCCGCCATCCCCGCAGTGCCGCGTTTCTCAAAACAGCGGGCGGTGTCGGTCAGGTGATTCCGGTCGGCGTCGACATTTTCAGCGATGAGCAGGTGGCGGCCGTGGTGGCCGGTGCCGATATCGTGATCAATCTGGTCGGTATTCTTTACGAGCAGGGGCGCTGGACGTTTCAGGCGGTCCACGCCGATGCCGCCGGCCGGATCGCGCGCGCGGCCAAGGCGGCGGGAGCCCGGCGCCTGATACAGGTGTCGGCGATCGGCGCCGACCAGGGCTCGGCCTCGGCCTATGCCCGGAGCAAGGCCAACGGCGAGGCGGCGGTGCTCGCGGCCTTTCCCGAGGCGACGATTCTCCGTCCCAGCATCGTGTTCGGTCCCGAGGACGGCTTTTTCAACCGCTTCGCCTCCATGGCGCGGGTGTCG
Organism: uncultured Rhodospirillales bacterium; assembly: GCA_903856295.1. Classification (GTDB taxonomy): domain Bacteria; phylum Pseudomonadota; class Alphaproteobacteria; order Azospirillales; family Azospirillaceae; genus BOG-933. Next base: position 42,514 of record CAIOBP010000118.1, read on the forward strand.
CCGTTTCTGCCCCTGATCGGCGGTGGCCACAGCCGGTTCCAGCCGGTTTATGTCGGCGACGTCGCCGACGCGGTGATGGCGGTGCTCGGCGATCCGGTCTCCCGTGGCCGCACCTACGAACTGGGCGGTCCGAAGGCTTACAGCTTCCGGGACTTGATGGTCCGGTTGCTGGAGGTGATTCAGCGGCCGCGCTGGCTGCTGACGATTCCCTGGGCGCTGGCGCGGCTTCAGGCCTGGTTTTTCGAGCGCCTGCCCACCCCGATGCTGACCCGCGATCAGGTCGAACTGCTCAAGAGGGACAACGTCGTCGGCGGCGGCTGTCCCGGATTCGCCGAATTGGGCATCGTGCCAACCGCTCTCGAGGTGATTCTGCCGACCTATCTGTCCCGCTACCGGCCGGGCGGTCGTTAGGGCGGGACGGGGCGGGTTCGCGCGCCCAAGAAAAAGGCCCCGGAGACGGGGCCTTTTTCACCGTAAACATGGCACCGGAGCGCTCAGGCCGTTCCCTCGCGCTCCCGCAGCGGGGCAGCGGAGTCGGTCGGTTCGGCCAAGCCCGGCGGCGGTAATTCGCCCTGACGGCCGCGCGGCGCCAGCGGCTGAACCACCCGGGACTCGCGACGGATCGCGGCTGGCTGGGATTGCTGCGCCGGTTGGTTGGGGATGACCCGGCGCGGCGTCCGGCTGCGCCGGATCATCAGCCAGATGTTGCCGACGACCGTCAGCACGACCACGATCACCGAATACTCGATCAGGGTGAAGACCATGGCCGGCTGGGACGAGATCGACAGGCACAGGGCGATGGCGCCCACGATCGCCGCGATACCGATGGCGATGCCGATCAGCACCTTGAGTGCGTCGATCAGACGCCGCACCAGCCAGGGCATGAAGACCAGAAAGGCGAAGACCACCAACAGCAGGCCCAGCAACACCGGCGCGAAATAGCTCGAGAGCAGCCACGAGGCGATGTCGGGCGCGACCAGCGGCACGAAATCGGCCATGGTCTTGCCCTGATCCTCAAGCCGGCTGCTGAGAACCATCAAATGGCCCAGCCCTTCCTGAAGCTTATTGTTCGTCCAGGCCGCCTTGGTCTTGCCCAGCAGGTCCTGGTCCTCGGCATTGAACCATTCGGGTGGCTGGGTGTGCGGGGGACCCGCGAGACGGGTCAGGCCGTCGGCCAGCGCGTGGGCGCTCGGTCCGGGCGCCTTGACCGGCGCCCAGGCCTCAATGGACGGGATGTCGAGCTTGGCGGGCTTGCCTGCCCAAAACACGAATCCCCCCGCCGGCAGGGCGATGGCAAGCAGGAGGATCAGGAATCGCAGCACAAACAGCTTCGCAGGGCTCATGGTTCGTCCGCCGTGTTCGGTGAAAACGTGCCCGGAAAGTGAACCAACCAGCGTCCGGGCGCAAGAGAAACGACGCCCGGCTATTTTCTGACGTCGATCACCGTGCGTCCCCGGACCTGCCCTCTGACGATAGCCTCGGCCAATTCGAAGACTTTCGACAGCGGCTCGATGGTGGTCATGGCGTCGAGTCTGGTCTTATCCAGGTCGAGGGCGAGACGGCGCCACGCCTCCTCGCGCTGGCTCCTGGTCGCCTGCACCGAGTCGACGCCGACCAGCGCGACGCCGCGCAGGATGAAGGGAAACACCGAGGCCGGCAAGTCGGAGCCGCCGGCCAGTCCGCACACCGCGATGGCGCCATGCCGCGCGGTCTGGGCGATGACGTTGGCCAGGGTCTGGCCGCCCACGGAGTCGACGGCGCCGGCCCAGTGCTCCCGTTGCAGCGGCAGGCCCTTCTCGGTGAGGGCGCCGCGCTCGATGATCGTGTGCGCGCCGAGGCTCTTGAGATAGTCGTGGGTTTCCGGACGGCCGGTGGAGGCGGTGACCCGGTAGCCCAGCTTGGCCAGCACCGACACCGCGATCGAACCGACGCCGCCGGCGGCGCCGGTCACCAGCACCTCGCGGCCATCGGGGCGGCCATCGGGGCGGCCATCGGGCTTGAGCCCGGCATGTTCCAGCGCCAGCACCGCCAGCATCGCGGTGTATCCCGCCGTGCCGATGGCCATGGACTCGGCCAGGGTGAAGGCCTCGGGCACCCGCACCAGCCATTCGGGCTTGACCCGCTGCTGCTGGATGTAGCCGCCCCACTCGGTTTCCGAGAGGTTCCAGCCATTGACCACCACCCGGTCGCCGGGTTTCCAGTCCGGGGAGCGCGACTCCAGCACCGTGCCCGCGAGATCGACGCCGCACACCATCGGCAGCTTGCGCGCGATCTTGCCCTTGCCGGTCAGCGCCAACCCATCCTTGTAATTGACGGTGGAGTAGGCAACCTCGACCAGCACCTCGTGATCCGGCAGGTCGGCTGTGCTCAGGGTTTTGAATGCGGCCTTGGGTTTGCCGTCGACCTCTTCGAGCATCACGGCGTTGAGGGATGCGGTCATGGGCGGATACCTCGCGGGAGACTGTCGGGACAGGAGAGTGCCGGCCGACTCTAATACGGTTTTTGAAAGAGATTCAGAACATTTTGGCCAGGGGCAGGCCGGCCAGTTCGCGCGGCTCCAACTTGTGCAAGCCGCCGCCATAGACCCGGCCGGCCGCGATCAGGGCGGCGGTGCCCGTATCGTTGAGGCTGCGCCATAGCCGCTCGATCATCTCGGGATCGGCTGCCGGCCCCGGCTTCGGATAGAGCAGCAGGTAGACGTTGGGCGCCGTCGCCCGCGAGCGGTTGAGCAGAAACCGGAACGGCGTCTCGCCCCGTCCCATGTAGGTGCAGAGCAGGGGCGGTGGCGGCCGGTGGTCCTGGGCGTACCAGGGCGTGCGGTGGCGGCACAGGTAGCGGCCGGAAACCTCCGGCACGCCGCTTTGCAGATAGCGCCAGAGCGCGGGATGCTTTTCGGCGATCTCGGATTCGGGAAGCCGGCACTCGAGCAGGTAGTGGCGCTTGGCCAGCCGGGGCCGGCCCTCGGAGTCGGCCTCGATGACCGTCACTCCGGCGCCGAGTCCGCGCGGTCCGGGCAGAATCGGTTGAAAGCACTCGAGGGGCAGGCCGCGCGTCTCGATTTCAGCCTCGCTGAGAATGAAGAAGCGGTTGTCCCCGGTGGCGACTCCGCGCCTGATGGTGAAAAGGTCGCCCAGGGTTCCGGCCGTTTCCTCCCCGTCACCGTCGCCGCCATCGGCGAAGACGCCGGCCCATTTGGAGGCGCTCCGGAGTCGCTCGACGCCGACCGTCTCGGAGCGCCGTGGGGTGGCGATGCTGCCGCCCGAGGTGAACAGCGCTTCATGTCCGGGCGGCGGCGGCCGGTGGCGCCACCACAGCACCGCCGAGGTCACCAACGCGTCGCCGAACTGAACGTCGCCGGCATCGAAGCGGTGCAGGCGCAGCAGCGTCACCTTCTCGGCGAGATAGCGGCGCAGGCCGGCGCCATAGTTGACGTCGAGGAATTCGGCGGGAACCAGCCAGGCCGCAACCGCCCCCTCGGCCGCCCAGGACTGGGCGAGCAGCATGAAATGGGCGTAAAGACCGGCCAGTCCCGATAATCTTATCCCCGTCGCCCGTTCGCCCAGCGCCTGCAACCGCAACTTATCGGCGGGCTCGAGATGGTGATGGCGGACATAGGGCGGATTGCAGACGATCAGAGTGGCCTTCGGCTCCCGGGGCTCGGCGCGGGTGAAATCGCCGAGGCTGAGATCGAGCCCGCTCTCCCGCCACAACTCCCGCGCGGGCTCTCCATAATGGCCGTCGATCTCGAAACCCGCCGACCTCGACAAGCGCCCGGCCGGCGCCTCGTCGAGCAGCGCCGAGAAGAAGGAGCCGGTACCGAAGGCGGGATCGAGAAAGCGCACCGCGTCCCCGGCCGGCAGCAGCGCCAGCGCTTCGCGCACGACCTCGCGCGCCAAAAAAGGCGGCGTCGCGAACTGGCCAAGCCGGTTGCGCGACGCCGCCGTTTTTTGGGCATCAAGCTCAGCCTGAAGGGCGAGACGGCGGGCTTCCCGGGAGTCGGCCGTCATCTCGCCCCTGGCGGATCAGAGCGGAATGTTGTCGTGCTTCTTGGGCGGGTTCTTGACCTGCTTGTTCGACAGCATGGCCAGCGCCCGGCACACCCGCTTGCGGGTGCTCGAGGGATAGATCACGTCATCAATGAAGCCGCGCGAGCCGGCGACGAAGGGGTTGGCGAACTTCTGGCGGTATTCCTCGGTGCGGGCATCGAGCTTGGCCTTGTCGCCGACATCCTGGCGGAAGATGATTTCCACCGCGCCCTTGGGTCCCATCACCGCGATTTCCGCCGAGGGCCAGGCGAAATTGACGTCGCCGCGCAGATGCTTGGACGACATGACGTCGTAGGCGCCGCCATAGGCCTTGCGGGTGATCACGGTTACCTTTGGCACCGTGGCTTCGGCATAGGCGAACAGCAGCTTGGCGCCGTGCTTGATGATGCCGTTATATTCCTGGTCGGTGCCGGGCAGGAAGCCGGGGACGTCGACAAAGGTCACGATCGGAATGTTGAAGCAGTCGCAATAGCGGACGAAGCGCGCCGCCTTGATCGAGCTGTCGATGTCGAGGCAACCGGCCAGCACCATCGGCTGGTTGGCGACGATCCCCACCGTCGAGCCGTTCATGCGGCCGAAGCCGGTGATGATGTTGGCGGCGTGGTTGGGCTTCAGCTCGAAGAAATCGCCCTCATCCACCACCTTGGCGATCAGCTCCTTCATGTCGTAGGGCTTGTTCGCGTTGGTCGGCACCAGGGTATCGAGCGAATAGTCGTAGCGGTTGACCGGATCGGTGCAGGGGCGCACCGGCGGCTTCTCGCTGGCGTTGAGCGGCAGGTAATCGAAGAAGCGCCGGACCTGGAGCAGCGACTCGACGTCGTTGTCGAAGGCCAGATCGGCGACGCCCGACTTGGTGGAATGTGTGAGCGCGCCGCCCAGTTCTTCGGCGGTGACGATCTCATGGGTCACGGTCTTGAGCACGTCCGGACCGGTGACGAACATATAGGAGCTGTCCTGGACCATGAAGATGAAGTCGGTCATGGCCGGGGAGTACACGGCGCCACCGGCGCACGGCCCCATGATCAGCGAAATCTGCGGCACGCAACCCGAGGCCAGCACATTGCGCAAAAACACGTCGGCATAACCGCCGAGCGAGGCCACGCCTTCTTGAATGCGGGCGCCGCCCGAGTCGTTGAGCCCGATCACCGGGGCGCCGACCTTGATCGCC
>CAIOBP010000119.1 GCA_903856295.1 uncultured Rhodospirillales bacterium
CAAGCGGCAGGTCGGCGCCGAGGGATGGTCTCTCCGGTCTCACCAAGGGATAAATGATGGGAGGCCGGCGTCCGGCGTCAGGGGCAGGCAGCTACTTCAACGCGAGTTCTAACCCACGAGTCGCAGCGACGGGCCAATTAATGCTGCAATACGTCAGCACACACCTGAAGAATGGGCTGGCCGAAACTTTTTCTACCGAAGGGGGTAAAAATGAACGCCTTCATGACGTGGCTAAGGGAGTGGACGGCAAGAAATAAGGACATATTCGCCTTTATCAGCCTCCTTATAAGCATATCTATACTGTGCATCGGAAACAACATACTAAATGTTGGCAACAAGATACTAAGAGCCGAAGACAACACCCTAAAAAGCGTGACAAGACTTGACAAGATGTCACGAGCCCCCGTCACGGAGCCCGGAGCCTTCGAACGCGGCGGACTTGTCGAAACGGTGCGCAACAATAAAATTATCACTGTCAATATTTTTGAATACAACCTCACCGTTGCCGACCTTCCGCAACAGGTTCCAATCTTTAAATCCGAGCTGAAGAATCAGAACTCAGGCTACCCTACCCTGCTTGAGGCCATCCAGACTCTGATGGGCAATCGTGCGTTTATCGGCAACGCTCTACCGTTGACGATCATCAACGCGGAAAACCTTGCGGAGCACGGCCGCTCGACCAACAACGCGATCACTCAGGCCAGCGCCATCGATCTGGAGAAACTGAAGAGCGCGATCTTCAGGGTCCACCGGTTGAAGAACTCCGGCATGTCGCCGCCGCCGGTATCCTTCGACGACATCGTCGTCGACACACGCTGATCCAGAGAACGGCGGCTCGGGGTCGGGCGGGCAGGAAAACGCGGCTGGCACAGCCAGGGTTTTCGGCCTATAAGGCGATCAGCCGCCCCCCGTCCTGACCGCCGACACCCGCCCCATGGATTCGCCCGCGTCCGTTCCCCGGTCCGATGCATCCGCGCCGGCCACCCTTCACAGCCGCCTCGAGGCGATGGCCGGACGGTTCGCCCAGGCTTTGCGCCGCGAACAGTTGCGGCTGACCGAGAGCTTCCCCAGCCTGGAAGCGATCGGGGCGCTGGTGGTCACCGCCAGCGGCCGGCGGCTGGAGCCGGCGCGGCTGACCCGCCATCCCGGACAGCCGAGACTGGTCAAGATCGGCCTGAGCGGCGACATCGTTCCTCCGGAAAGCGTGCTGGCCGAGACCAGCGCCCGGCTCAGGGGACAGCGCAGCAAGAACGATCTCGCCAGCAAGGTTCGCCGCTATCTGCTCGCCTCCGACCGTTACAAACTGGCACGAATCACCGGCTTCGCCGGCTCGAGGCTGCGGGCGAAGCGGGCACCGGCGTTCGGCGCCGCCGCCGCCGGCTCCGACAAGAGCTGGGCGCTGGTGCCGGGGGTGAATTTCTGGCAGGGCGACGACGGGCTCTGGCGCTGCACCGATCACGGCGCGGTTTACGAGGAACTGCTGACCTCCCACGCCGTGCGCTATCCCTCCCAGGTCGGCACCGACCTCTACACCAACTCCTGTGCCGCCGCCCTGTTCCGCTTCATGTCCGAGCGCGGCGGCGATCCCTCGTGGCGGGAGGCCCTGTGGGCCAGCGCCACCTATTTCACCGGCCTGCGGCAGCATCCGCGCCAGCGCCTGGAATCCGACCATCGGGAGTTCGATTACGGGCCGTTGCGCCTCGCCCTCGGCGCCGAGGCCGCCGCGCCTTCGTCCGGCTGGACCAATTACGATCCGGTCAATGTCTATGGCCTGCGCTATTTCAACGACGCCCTCAGCGGCGACGCCAGCCGGCGCAGGCTGAGTCTCGGGGTGCTGGAACGCAACCAGCGCCGCGACGGCCTGCTCAGCGACAATTTCGCCGGCAACGCCGTGGCCTCGGCCGACCTCACCTATCATCAGTACTGCCTGGCCATGCTCTGCCTGGGCAATGCCCTGGTCGGCGACCTCCGGACCGACCGCATCATCGAAAAGGCGCTGGCCTGCTCGCTCGACGCCCTGCTGGAGACCGGCGAGGCGACCTATTACGGCCGGGGCGCCAACAATCTCTATCACCTCGCCTCGCTGGCCTGCGCCCTGTGCTATGGCGCCGCCCGGCTCGGGCTCGACACCACGGACGCCCTGGCCAGAGTCATCACCCGCCTCGAAGCATTCCAGGACGAAAGCGGTTTCTGGCCAACCGCGATGAACCGCGCCGACCCCGCCGAGATGATCGGCTGGCATGGCTCCAACAGCCAGTATGGCGCCCTTTCGGCCTTCCTGCTCTGTCAGGGCGCGGCGCTGCTGGCGGGTCTTGAAACCGCCCCGAGCAAGCCGCCGCCCAGCCTCGCCACTCTCCGGACACCCGGTCAGCTGGTGCTGCGCGGCCACGGGCTGGAACTGGCGCTGAGCGCCGGCGGCGGCCCGATTCCCTGGAGTCAGGGCCTGCACGAGTCCGGATACGCCGGCCTGTCGGCCCTGGTCGCGGGCGGCCGCAACCTGCTGCTGACCAACGATCTGCTGACCCTGTGGGGCGAGGCGCCGCTGCTGGTCGCGGATATCCAGGACCAGACCCCGCTCGACCGCCGCCGTCTGGTCCGCGAGGCCGACGGCACCGCCAGCCTGATGATTTCCGGCCCCCGCCTGCGCGGCCGTTTCCGCTATGCCCTCGAACCCGAGGGCTTCACGGTCTCGGCGCTCACCTCGAGCGTCGCCTGCCATGCCCTGGCTCTGGTGGGACGCTGCGAGCTTGCCGCCCATGGCGCCGACTCGGTCACCGTGGTTTCCGACGCCGGGTTCTCGCTGACGGTCCGGGTCGCGGGCGGAGTGAGCGCCGTCCTGACCCCGGTCGCGGTCAATCCCCAGGGGCCGGGAACCCTGTTGCGCCTGACCGCGAGCGGCCGGGCCGCCGACTTCCATTATCGCGTTACCCCCACCGCCGGGGTGTGAGAGGATAGCCGCCATGGATCATCGGACCGTATCGCCCCCCTCCGAAGCCGACGGCGAGGCCTCCGCGATTCTCCGGAAGCTGGCCGCCCGCCATTCGATCCGGGATTTCCTGCCCCGCCCCGTGGAACCGGAGTTGCTCGACGCCATCATCAGCGACGGGCTCGAGGCGCCGAACGCCTGCAATCACCAGATGTGGCATTTCGTGGTGGTGCGCGATCAGGCGACCAAGGACAGCTTGCAGGCGATTTCGGGCTCGAACGAACACTTCTCGTCCTGCGGCGCCATCATCCTGCTGTGCTTCCACATGGGCTGGAATCACAACAAGTTCGCCGTCGTCCAGAGCGTCGCCGCCGCCACCTATCACATGTCGCTCTCGGCCCATCTGCGCGGCCTGGGCGCCACCTGGAACGCCGGTATCGGCAATGGCGAGAAGATCAGGGCGCTGGTCGGCCTGCCCGCCGAGTTCGAGGTGATCGGCACCCTGTGTCTGGGCTGGCCGGCTCCCGAGGCGCCCAATCTCAAGCCGCCGCGCCGGCCGCTGGAGACCGTGCGCTCTTACGAGAGCTTCGCCCGCCCGGCCGCCGACTGCTATCCGCTGGCGCCGTCCTCGGGCGGGTATCGCTATACCGACCTGATGAATCACCGCAACAAATACTCGGTGTTCTGTCCCGATCGCTGGGGCTGGGAGCGAATCGCCAATTTTCGCAGCTACGCCGTTTACGCCAAGTCGCCCCTGCCCGGAGTCTACGTCTCGCGCCGGTTGGGCAAGGAGCTTGACGCCGAGATCGACCTGATCGGCCCGCTCGAACCCGGCACCCGGCTGGTCGAGCTGATGCCCTATGGCGGCAGCTATTCGGTGCGGCTGCGCCAGCGCTACGGCGAGTCGGCGTCCATCCATTGCCTGGAGCTTTCGGAGCGCAACCTCGACTTCGTGCGCGAGCGGGTGCTTCGGGAGGCCGGTTCCGACACCGGCCTGCACTACGACGTCATGACCGAAGGCCGCCTACCCTACCCCGACGGCTCGGTCGACGTGGTCTTCCTGCCCCAAATTCTGGAGGCGGTACCCGAGCGCGCCGCCTTCCTCGACGAGGTGGCGCGGGTGCTGAAACCCGGCGGCCGGGTGGTGGTGACGGTGCGCAACCTGCTGTCCTGGTTCGGTTTGTTTTATTTCCGCAACGTTCTGAGCGGACAGGTGCCCAATTTCGGCCCCTACACGCCGCTGGCCTCGCTTCAGGTCCGCAGCGAACTCGACCGGCGCTTTCAGCGCCTGTCGGAAATCGGGATGTCGCCCCTGCCCAACGCCATCGCCCGCCCCGTCACCGGACCGCTGCGCCTGTTCAGCCGCCTTTACGCCGGAGTCTGGAGCAAAACCTAACCGGTTTCCAAAGGCCGGCGGCCTTTGGCAGGGTCCAGGGGCAGAGCCCCTGGCGTCTCCGGTGGCGGTCTCCGACGGCCAAGGGGCTTCGCCCCTGGACCCCACTGGGGCCTCAGGCCCCAGACCCCAACCCCAACCCGGCCAGCACTTCGCGGGCCAATGGCAGGGTGATCGGGCGGTGGCCGGCCAGGGAGGCGCGGTCGAGGGCTTCGGCCAAGTGCCGGCCGGCCTCGAAAGAGCGTTCCATGCGCGGCACCAGAAAGGCCACCACCTCGGCCGGGGGTGGCATCTGACGGTCCGCCAACAGCTTGACCAGCAGCGCCGCCAGCACCGAATCATCGGGAGCGCCGATCCCGGCCGCCGGAGCCGCCCGCAGCCGCGAGGCCAGATCGGGCAGAACCACGCCCCAGCCAGCCACCGGCTCCCGAGCCACCAGCAGCAAACGGCCGCACCGCTCGGCGATCAGGTTATAGAGATGAAACAGCGCCCGCTCGCGCTCCGCGTCCCCGGCCACCGAATCAGCACCGTCGACCACCAGCGCCGCGCCGGCCATGTCCGGAACCGCCGTCACGGTCAGGTCGGCAGCCGGCACCACCCCGCCGCCCTCGCGCCGGCTCCAAAGACGGGCGAGATGGCTCTTGCCGCAACCGGCGGGACCATGAAGCACCAGTGCCGGAGCCGGCCAGCGACGCCCCGACTCCAGCCAAGCCACCGCCTCGGCGTTACAGGGCGCGACGAGAAAATCCCCCCCCTCCAGGCCGGGACGGAAGCCGAACTCGAAGGAGAGTTGCGCCGGTTTCACGCGCCCCCCCCTCCGCCTCCGCCACCCTCGTCGCCGGCCAGCAGTTTACTGGTCGCCAGATAGCTGAACCCCGACAGCACGGTGGTGGCGGCAACCAGCCCCTGAAGCACCACGGCGAACCGGACACCGAACATCAGCGGATCGTCCAGCCCCAAGCCGCCAACCGCCAGCACCAGCCCCGCCAGCATCAATTGCAGGAAGGTGTTGGCCTTGCTGATGAACAGCGGCTTCATCGCCTCCGGCTGGCGCACGGTGTAGGACAGCAGCACCCAGCCGACGATCAGCAGATCCCGCGACACCACCAGAACCACCAGCCACAGCGGCATCAACCCGATGTTGCACAGCGCAATATAGACGCTGACCAGCAGCGCCTTATCGGCCAGCGGATCGAGAAAAGCGCCAACCACCGTGCGGGCATCGAAAAACCGCGCGATGGCGCCATCGACCGCGTCGGAAATCCCGGCGGCGACGAACAGCCAGAACGCCGCGTTCAACTCGCCGGCCAGGACACAATACACCGTTACCGGCACCGCGATCAGACGACCGGTGGTGATGATGTTGGGAACAAGCTTCACGGAAGACCTTATCCCCGACACGAAATGCTCCCTCGCGTCCGGGTCACAGCTTCGGTTCTGCGGCCGGTCGATCGCCATCGGCCTCCGGGTCCACCCCCAAAGGCAGAGCCGGGGTAAACCGGAGCGGCGCCGGAGACGTCACCGCCGACTTGATGTAAAGCGTCCAGCCCCCCGGAGTCGGCACCAGAGTCAGGCCATCGCGATCGAGCATGGCGCGCAACCCGTCGACCTGACCGCGATAATGAATCGCGACATCGACCTTGCTGCGGGTCAAGGCCACGGTCTCAACCGAGCTGACCATCGGATCGCTGCTCAAGCGGCGGCGCACCTCCAGCCAGTCGGACATCCCGGTGATCGGCACCCTCGCCACCACCGGCGCGTCGGTGGCCGCCGCAGCCGGCATAACCGGCAGAACGGCGAGCCGGCCGGCCACCGCCGTCACCACGCGGGCGAGAAACGCCGGCGCCTCCTCGCCAAGCGTGCCGGGAATCGCCACAGTTTCCACCGGTCCCATCGGCACGCCACTCATCCCGTAGCGGCTGATCATCACCTGGGCGCCCGCCGCCGATCCGAGTCGGTCGGCACCGGCCAGCACCACCACCGCCACCATGCCGGCATCGTAATGCCCGGCGATCTTGACCAGCGACGTCGCGTCCCCGGCGGTTGCCTCCTTGGCGCCGATATCGGCGATATCGGTGAGTTCACCCGCCGGCACCAGCAGCTTGCCGGCTCCAGAGGCGGCGACGTAATCCTCCCAGGCCGAACGCCAGGGGGTGCGCTCCTCCCACAACAGCGCCGCGGCATCGCCCTGGGCCACGGGGAGCACCAAAGTCGGCTTGGCCGGCGGCATCGGAACCGGGGGCGCGGCCGCCACCGGGAACGGCGCGGCACCGCCGGCCGGCGGCGCGGAGGCATTGACCTGCAGCCCGAGGCTGCTGATGTAGGAACTGACCGCCTTCTGCCGGAACTTGAAGCCCATCGAGGCGACATAGCGCACCGCCGAGCCCCGCTCCTGCTCGATCTCGAAGCCCTGAATCATGCGCTGCAAGTCGAACTCGGAGACGTTCGGCGCCACCCGGTTGGCACCGTCCGAGACCACGCGCTTGAACAGCACCTCGAATGCCTTGCGCTGCGCCTGGGCAATCGCCTTGTCGCGCGCCTCGGCGGCACTGGCGGCCGTGACATCGACAGTGACGCCGGTGACCGAATAAGGGTCCGTCAGCACCTTCGCGGCATCGGCCTCTTGCGCCCCGGCGGGCGACACGGCCGGTCCGGAAAGAACGACGAAAAGCAGCAGAGCGGCGAGGGCCGCCTGGCCAAGCCTGTCGAGCATTGCAAAGCCTTCGGTTTCGAGTATGTTTCGGCACGGCGGACCGGCCGGTGTTACGGCCGCCGACTATAGCCTAGAGCGGATCGCGAAGGAACGGAATCGTTCCGCGGCGTCACTCCGCTCCGGAAACGAAATGGTTGGGCATTGTCCCGGTTCCCTCTGGTCGGAAGAATGCCCAGGCATGAGCGAGGATACCATCGGTACGCACTCCCCCCCCTCTTCATCGGCCTACCGTGACGCCGGAGTCGACATCGACGCCGGCAATGCCCTGGTCGACGCCATCAAGCCGCTGGCCCGCAGCACCGCCCGCGCCGGTTCCGACGCCGGGCTGGGAGGCTTCGGCGCGCTTTTCGATCTGCGCGCCGCCGGCTTCAAGGACCCGCTGCTGGTGGCGACCACCGACGGCGTCGGCACCAAGCTCAAGATCGCCATCGCCACCGGCCGCCACGACACCGTGGGCATCGACCTGGTGGCCATGTGCGTCAACGACCTGATCGTTCAGGGCGCCGAGCCGCTGCTGTTCCTCGATTATTACGCCACCGGCAAGCTGGAGGTGGCCCACGGCCGCGCCATCGTCGCCGGCATCGCCGAGGGCTGCCGTCAGGCCGGCTGCGCCCTGGTCGGCGGCGAAACCGCCGAATTGCCCGGCATGTACAGCGGCGGCGATTACGATCTCGCCGGCTTCTCGGTGGGCGCGGTCGAGCGCGACCGGGTGCTGACCGGCGCCGGAGTCGCGGCCGGCGACCTCGTGCTCGGGCTGGCCTCCAGCGGCGTCCATTCCAACGGCTACTCGCTGGTCCGGCGAATCGTCGAGAAGACCGGGCTCAGCTGGGACGCCCCCGCCCCCTTCGCACCCGGCAAGAGCCTCGCCGAGTCTCTGCTCACCCCGACCCGGATTTACGTGCGCAGCCTGCTGCCGGCGATTCGCGACGGGCTGGTCAAGGCGCTGGCCCACATCACCGGCGGCGGCCTCCTGGAAAACATTCCGCGCGTGCTGCCCGACGGGTTGGGCGTCGCCCTTGATGCCGGCGCCTGGGAGCTGCCGCCGGTCTTCCAGTGGCTCGGCCGCGAGGGCAAGGTCGCACCGGCCGAACTCGCCCGCACCTTCAATTGCGGCATCGGCATGGTCGCGGTCGCGGCCCCCGAGCGCGCCGCTGAACTCTCCGCCCGCCTGAGCGCGGCCGGGGAAACCGTCACCACCATCGGCCGTGTCGTTGCCGTCCCGACGGACGCAGCGCGCGTGACCGTTACCGCGATGGAGTCGACATGGCGCGTCTGAGGGTTGGAGTTCTCATTTCCGGTCGCGGCAGCAATCTTCAGGCGCTGATCGAAGCCGCCGCCGATCCGGACTTTCCCGCCGAAATCGTGCTGGTGGTCGCCAATCAGGGCGACGCCGGGGGGCTGGCCCACGCCAAAGCCTCCGGCATCCGCACCGAAACCATCAATCACCGCGCCTTCAACGCCAAACAAGGCTTCGAAGCCTCGATCGACGCCACCCTGCGCGGCGCCCGCATCGATCTGGTCTGCCTTGCCGGCTTCATGCGCATCCTGTCGTCCTGGTTCGTCGAGCGCTGGCGCGACCGGCTGATCAACATCCACCCCTCGCTGCTGCCGGCCTTCAAGGGGCTGGACACCCACGAGCGGGTTCTCGCCTCCGGCACCCGGTTTTCCGGCTGCACCGTCCACTTCGTCCGCCCCGACGTCGATGACGGCCCGACCATCGTTCAGGCGGTGGTGCCGGTGATGCCCGGAGACTCCCAGGAAACCCTGGCCGCCCGCGTGCTCGCCGCCGAGCACCGCTGCTATCCCCTGGCGGTGCGCCTGATCGCCGAAGGCCGCGTCCAGATTCGCGACGAGCGCGTCGACATCGTCGGCGCCATGCCTCCGGCGGAAGTGATGATGTTCAACCCGGTGGGATGAGGAAAGGTTTCCAAAGTCCGCCGGCCTTTGGCGGGGTCCAGGGGCGGCGCCCCTGGCCTTCGGCGAGGGGGGGGGG
>CAIOBP010000120.1 GCA_903856295.1 uncultured Rhodospirillales bacterium
GGGCCGCAGGCCCCAGACCCCATTACCCTGCCAGCTTTTCCATCAGCTCATCCGGAATATCAAAATTGCCTTCGACGGTTTGGACGTCGTCATTGTCGTCGAGGATGTCGATCAGTTTCAGCAGGGTGGCGGCGGCGTCCTCATCGGGAGCCACGGTGTTGAGTGGCACCCAGCCGAGGCGGGCGCTTTCCGCCGGGCCGAAGGCGGTTTCGAGGGCGTCGCGCACCCCGGCGAAGCCCTCGATGCTGGTGGTGACCTCGTGGCCGGCGTCGCTCGAGTCGACATTTTCCGCCCCCGCTTCCAGGGCGGACTCGAAGATCGCGTCGGCCGAGGCGGCGGCGGCGGGATAGAAGATCAGGCCGCAGCGACTGAACATGAAGCTGACCGAATTGGTCTCGCCCAGCGACCCGCCATTCTTGGCGAAGGCCGAGCGGACTTCGGCGGCGGTGCGGTTGCGGTTGTCGGTCAGCGCCTCGACGATCAGGGCGACGCCGCCGGGGCCGTAGCCCTCGTAGCGCACCTCTTCATAGGCGGCGGTGTCGCCGCCGGGCGAGCCGCTCTTGATCGCGCGGTCGATGCGGTCGCGCGGCATGTTCTGCTGGCGCGCCGCCTGAATCGCCGCCCTCAGGCGCGGATTGGCCGCCGGGTCGGGCAGGCCGGCCTTGGCCGCCACCGCGATCTCGCGGGCCAGTTTGTTGAAAATCTTGCCGCGCTTGATATCCTGCGCGCCCTTGCGGTGCATGATGTTTTTGAATTGTGAATGACCGGCCATGGCGTCGTCGCTGCCTTCGTCCCTCGTCCCCGAATGGCTGAGGCTTTACCATATCTGGGGAGGCGAATCCATATTTTGTGAGGCTGACGCAACGACCAGCTATGACAGATTAGCAACAATTCGCGGAAAACGGTGTTTGGTGCGACGCAGCGCTTGTGGTGCACCCCGATATTCGTCTACCAGGATTGGAACTCTGTGGGGTGGTCATTACGGCCCGGTTGATCATGGTTAAAAAAAGATCGGGAACGGTCATGGACGGTTTAGCATTCGGCTTTGGCATCCGGGACGGCGTGGGCGATCTGGTTGATCGCGTCCGGTCGCAGCTCGTTGCCTTACAGAAACCTGACGGCCATTTCGTGTTTGAGCTTGAAGCCGACGCGACCATTCCGGCCGAATACGTCATGCTCCAGCACTTTCTCGGCGATCCCAAGCCCGAGATCGAGGCCGAGATCGGCGCTTATCTGCGCAAGGATCAGGGCGAGCATGGCGGCTGGGCGCTGTTCCACGATGGCGATTTCGACATCAGCGCCTCGGTCAAGGCCTATTACGCGCTCAAGCTGATCGGCGACGATCCCCAGGTGCCCCACATGGTGCGGGCGCGCGAGGCGATTCTCGCCTATGGCGGCGCCTCGCGCTGCAACGTGCTGACTCGCTTTCTGCTGGCGCTGTACGGCCAGATTCCCTGGCGCGGCACGCCGGTGATGATGGTCGAGGTGATGCTGCTGCCCCGCTGGTTCCCGTTCCACCTCTCCAAGGTGTCGTACTGGTCGCGGGTGACGCTGATCCCGATGCTGATTCTTCAGGCGTTGAAGCCGACGCCGCGCAACTGCGCCCGCGTCGACATCCGCGAACTGTTCACCACGCCGCCGGAGCTTGAGACCGTCTACAATATCAATCCCACCGGGTCCAAGTGGGGCGATATTCTGCTCAAGCTCGACACTTTACTTCAGGGGGCCGACCGCTATCTGCCCCAGTTCGTGCGCAAGCACGCCATCGACAAGGCGCTGGCCTTCATCAAGGAGCGGCTGAACGGCGAGGACGGGCTGGGCGCGATCTTCCCGCCCATGGCCTTCCTGGTCATGGCCTATGACGCTCTCGGCTATCCCAAGGACCATCCCGACTTCGTGACCGCCCGCAAGGCGGTGGACAAGTTGTTGGTGCGCAACCGCCAGGGCGGGTATTGCCAGCCTTGCGTGTCGCCGGTCTGGGACACCAGTCTCGCCGCTCACGCCTTGATGGAGGCGGGTGAGCAGACCGATGGCACGGTGGTGCAGGGGGCGCTCGACTGGCTGCGCGACCGGCAGATTCTCGACACCGTCGGCGATTGGGCCGACAGCACCAAGAAGGGCTTGCGGCCGGGCGGTTGGGCCTTCCAGTACGGCAACTCCTACTATCCCGATGTCGACGACACCGCCGTGGTCGGCATGGCGCTGCACCGCACCGGCGACGAGCGCTATCGCGAGGCCTGGGAGCGCGCCGCCGAGTGGGTGATCGGCATGCAGAGCCGCAATGGCGGTTGGGGCGCCTACGATGCCGACAACACCCACCATTATCTCAACCATATCCCCTTCGCCGATCATGGCGCGCTGCTCGATCCGCCCTCGGCCGACGTTTCGGCGCGCTGTGTCGGCTTTCTGGCCCAGATTGGTCACGGTCTGGATCATCCGGCGGTCAAGAAGGGCATCGACTACTTGCTCAAGGAGCAGGAGCCCGATGGCTCCTGGTTCGGGCGCTGGGGCACCAACTATGTTTACGGCACCTGGTCGGTGCTGTGCGCGCTGAACGCCGTGGGCATGGATCATCAGCATCCGGCAATTCGCAAGGCGGTGAACTGGCTGCTGACCCGTCAGATGCCCGATGGCGGCTGGGGCGAGGACTGCGCCACCTATTGGGCGGCGCGCAAGACCGACGTCAAGGCCAGCACGCCGTCGCAGACCGCCTGGGCGGTGCTGGGGCTGATGGCGGCCGGCGAGGTTGACAGCGATGCGGTGCGCCGGGGCGTCGCCTTCCTCGAACAGGCGCCGCGCACCGGCGCTCGCTGGGACGAGAAGTTGTACACCGGTGTCGGTTTTCCGCGCGTCTTCTACTTGCGGTATCATGGTTACGCCGCCTATTTCCCGCTGTGGGCGACGGCGCGCTATCACACCCTGATCAATAAGAATGATCGCCGGGTAGCCTACGGGATCTGATCGCGTTTGCTGCCGTCGTATCTGCCCGCCCCTCTGGGGCGGGCTATCTTTTGTCCGCGCGGTTGGCGGCGTGCCAGCGCAGTGTCCAGTACAGGCGCCGCAGCCTGAGTGACGCGTGCTCGCCGAAAAGGCGTTTCGTGGTCTCCCTGAGCAGGGTTTTCGCGTCCTGCCTGGTGGTTTTCGGCCTGAGGGTCCATTGCCAGCCGTTTTTCAGGTCGTGAGGGGCGGCCGCCGTGCAGGATTTGCAGAGCGTGGCGCAGGAATGCCCAAGTTTCATGTTCTCCTGTCGCAGGCGATTGAGCGGCTCGCTCTTGAATAAATCATAGTAATCCTGCTCAATGAGATTGCCGATAATGTAGGTGAGACCGTAATCCTGGCTGCACAAGGCGACATCGCCATTCGGTAGCAGGACATTGTGGTCATAGAAGGGGCTCTTGCCGCAGGAAACCGCGGTCGTGTGATCAGGTGTATCCTGAAGGCTGAGCGGGTCCGGGCTGGTGGTCTTGTCAATGTTGCCGGCGCGCGTTTGCCCGTAGAATGATTCCGTTCTTATCCGCAGATCGTCCAGCGAGGCGGGCAGGCGGCCGGACCGGTCCATGGTCATGAGGTGAAACCGTGAAATGCCGCATTCCGTGCCATAGGCATAGAATTTCGCAAAAACAGCGCGCCACTCCTGAGACTCCGTCCAGCCCCGCATGTTGCCGCCGCGATCGGGCAAGTGCAGGCACAGGGCGTCGACCTGATCGTCGTGGGCTCTCAGGAGGGCAAGTATCGAGTCGGCATTCGTTGCGGTGATTCCGGTCAGCGTCGTATAAAGTCCGACTTTGAAGCCGGTCTCCAGGGTGTGTTTCAGGAATGCCGTGCAGTCCGGGTTGCTCCAGGGCTCGGCCATGCCCGAAAAATCAATTCTGACATGAGCGGGGACCTTGCCCAGACTTTTTCTGAAGGTGTCGAATGTCAGATATTTGGGGCCGTTTCGCGTGTCGTAGGCTGTCCGCAGTGTTTTTTGTGGACAGAATGTGCACATCAGCGGGCACCCGATCCGCGTTGTGATCTCGAGTGTGGCCATCAAGTGTGCATCCTTGCCCGGTTTCCCTGACTGACGGGACCAGTGGACATTAGTCTGGTGCCCAATGTCTCGCAAGTCACTAAAACTGCACCGCGGATAGGGCTGTGGGCGGTGGGCGAACCCCAGGCCCGCGCATTCCTGCGTTGACGGTGGGGATGGCGGGCCGCTATAGGGTCGGTCAGAGCGTGTTCCGAAGTGTGACGCCGTTCTAAAATGGTCAGATGGGCCTGCGCGCCCGGCGGTTTGATGACCGCGTTTGTAACAGCCCCAATAAGGCGGCTCGGATGAAAAGCCTGCCCCAGGCGCTTTGCCTGTTCGTGATCGGTCTGCTGCTGCTTGGTTACGTGCTGGGCGGTAAAGGTTTCGCACATATCGGGGTAGAGCCCATCTACATCGGCGAGGCGGCTTTGGCCGTCAGTCTGCTTTTGTTTCTGATGGCGCCAAATATCAAAAATGTGTTCTGGCTGCCTGAGGCCTGGATCGTACTGGGGTTGGATTTCTGGTGTCTGCTTCTGACCCTGCCCTTCGTTCGAGAATATGGTGTTAACACCTTCCGCGATGCCGCCATTTATGGGTATTCCATTTTTTCCTTTATTATTGCACTCCATATTTCAAATTATAAAGTTATTATGACTATATGTCGTGCTTATCTTAGGGTTCTTCCGTTGTGTATCATCATTATACCAGTTCTATTGTGGGCGCAGCCTGATGACCCCGATATGATGACGGATGAGTTGCCGCTCATTTACTTGAAGGCCGGAGATGTGATGGTTCATCTGGTCGGCGCCTTGTCGTTTGCGTTGCTGGGGTTGCGCTCTGCCATTGTCCCCGTCACGAGTTGGGCTGGGAATATCGTCTGGCGGTTGTTCTGGGTGGCATTGGTGGTCTCTTTGATGTGGACGGTTGCCATGAGTCGTGGCGGGCTGATGGCTATGATCTGTGGCCTCTCCGTGATCGCGGTGTATGGTGTAAGCTCTCGGAAATTGATTGGTTTTGCGGTTGCGGTGCTCACGTTTCTCGCTGTGCTGGCCGCATTCGATGTCCATTTCGAACGTGATCGGCGTGATATTTCTCCCTGGCAGGTTATTGAGAATGCCGTCAGTATTGTCAGCCTCGGGACTGGCGAGGATATCGACACCTCTGGCGATCTGGAAGGAACCGCGCGCTGGCGCTTGGAGTGGTGGACAGAAATCGTAGGATACACGCTATTCGGCGACTATTTCTGGATGGGTAAGGGCTTTGGGATCAATCTCGCGGATGATGACGGCTTTCAGGTTGATATTGATGAAGGGTCTCTGCGCAGCCCGCACAACGGGCATCTCACCATTTTGGCGCGTGCCGGGGTGATTGGTCTGACGCTATGGGTGTTGTTTCTTGGGGCGTTCGCGGTGGCACAGGTACGCATGGCGGCACGGATGCGCGAGATGGGCTTGGTCGTCTGGCAACGGCTGAACCTGTGGGTCCTGTCATACTGGGTGACGGCGGTGGTCAACGCCACGTTCGACGTCTATCTCGAGGGGCCGCAGGGCGGCATCTGGTTCTGGTCGATCACCGGATTTGGCCTGGGCCTGCTGGCGTATCAGCGGCGGGTGTTGGGGGCCGGGCCGCAGACGCCGGAGGCGGTGTCTGCACAGCGTTTCTGCTGATGCGGTCATCATGAGAACGGGTTGAGAAATGCATAGCATGCCGACAGGACTACGAAGGATAGTAGTACAATATTTCCCAGTCTTTCTTCACGATGAGGCTGGAGGGTACAGAACGTAATCATGGCAATCATCATCGCGGGCAGCTCATAGTATTTTTGATATATGATGTATGAGTTGGTTATGGCAACGGCAAAGGATATTGCGATAAAAAGCGGAGATGCCACTATGAATATGCTTTCAGGGTCTGGTGTGTTTTGGGGCGTTTTCACCCTGATCAAGGCTTGGTGGAGGCAGGCAAGGCCCAGGATGATCAGGAGAACCATGATCATGTTGAATCCGCCTATGCTGGAAGCAAACGATGAGAGCCTCCAGACGATGCCATCATGGGAGAAACCGCCCAGCGTTTTCCCCTGAAGGGGGGCGATTTCCAGGATGGCGAGAGACAATGCAAGCAGAATTGCGGTCTTGTATAATAATGATATGATTTTCTGTTCTGGTGTTAAAAGAGTTCTCAATAGAATAAAAGGCGCCGAATATAATCCGATGCAGGCGATGAAGAAGGAAACGGATGCTGGTTGCATGCCGAGATGCATCTGAAATCTTGGTGGGTTCAGGCCTCCCCACAACACAGCGAGGGCGGCTAATGGCGCCAATGACACTGCCAGAGCCGTTGATCTGAGTATAAGTCTGCCAGCTTCCGTGCGGCCTCGCAGAAACATGTCATACACTATGGACAACGCAATAACAGCGGCAATCCAGATGTAAAGCTGTCGCGTCATGATGGCGAGGCATGAGAAAATTACGCTCAGAATGAAATATTTGTTGCACTCCCGATCAAGGCTGATGTGGAGCGATGCCAGGGAGGCGATGGCAAACAGGATACCGATTGCATCGGTCATGACAATGAAGGAAGAGCCGTAATTGTATGGCGCAAGGTAGAATGTGAGGGATAATAAGACTGCTCTCGGTATGCTCATTCTGAATGGTCCGGAGAACCAATAGAATAAGAGTGAGGCACCAAGATATCCGATAAACGCATTGAAAAGCCGCAAGCCGGATATCTCTGGCCCTATAATTTTAGCAATTGCGGCAAATATGATGTGGCTCAAGGGAGTTGTTGCCGAGCTGTAATCTGAAAGATTGATGTATGGAAAAGACCGGTAAAACTCCATGATAGTCGGATAGTGAAAGTCGGGCTCGTCCATCCAATGGAAGGTATGGAGGGGAGTTGAGAGCCCATGCAAAAATATTATCGGAACAATCGCCGGGATCGATAGGATCAGCAATGCACCGAAGGTGTTTATGACCTGATGATTTCTGGGGTACTCGGCGCCCCGGGCGGGTGGGCTCATGGTGGGGGCATCCGTGGATCAGCGATGATCGAAGCGAGGCCGGAAGGCTACCACGGTCGGCGCGGCTCTGAAAAGTGTCATCGAACAACATGATGGCACAAGCTCAGAGCGGAGATGATCGTGCCGTGAACGGGAAGGGCTGGAACGAGAAAACGCAATGGGATAAAAAGAACTGCGCTGAAGTATGACTCTGAATGTTCATGGGCGGGGGGTGGATGTGAATGGTGGCGACCCCCGGCATCCTGTGCCCGCCGACTATCTGCGGGCCCTCCGTCCCCAGCAGTGGCTCAAGAACGGCTTGATTTTGGTGCCAGGGTTGGCCGGTCATGTGACGGCGCCGGGGGCTTATGCCGTCGCCGCGCTCGCTTTCGTCAGTTTTTGCCTGTGCGCCTCGGCCGCCTATGTGCTGAACGACCTTGCCGACATCGCCAACGACCGGGAGCATGCGGCCAAGCGCCTGCGTCCCTTCGCCTCGGGAGCGCTGCCGGCCGGCCACGGCTGGTGCCTGATCCCGGTTTTGTTGGCGGTCGCGCTGGTTTTGGCGTTCCGGGTCTCGCCGTCCTTCGTCGCGGTGCTGGCCGGGTATAGCCTGGGCACGCTGGTCTACACGTTTTGGTTGAAGCGGGTGCTGGTGCTCGATGTGGTGGTGCTGGGCTGTCTTTATGGCCTGCGGGTGGTCGCGGGCGGGGTCGCCTTCGCCGTGCCGCTGTCGGAATGGCTGGTGGCGTTTTCGGTGTTCCTGTTTCTGTGCCTGGCTTTGATCAAACGTTGCGCCGAACTGGCCGGACGGGTGCGGACGGGGCGGGGCGATCCGCCCGGCCGTGCCTACCGGCTCGACGATTTGCCGGTGCTGGAAGCGCTGTCCGCCGCCAGCGGCTTTTCCGCCATCGTGGTGCTGGCGCTTTATCTCAACAGTCCGGCGGTGGCGCGGTTGTATTCATGTCCGCAGGCGCTGTGGGGGATCGGGCTGGTGCTCGCCTATTGGCTGTGCCGCATGCTGATCCTGACCCACCGTGCCGAGATCAACGATGACCCGGTCGCTTTCGCCGCCACCGACGGCGTCAGTCTGGTTTGCGCGGGGCTGGTGCTGGTGATCGGCCTGGGGGCGAGCCTGTCATGAGGCTTTCGGGCTGGGGCCGCCACCCCTGGGCGGATGGCGCATTGCTGGCGGTGCGCACAGGCGGCGACGTGACGCGGCGGCTCCGCCCGGCCGCCAGCCTGATTGCCCGGGGCAACGGCCGGGCCTATGGCGACGCCGCGCTCAACCCTCAGGGCATGCTGTCGATGCTGCCGATGGACCGTCTGCTCGCCTTCGATCCGGCGACTGGCCTGCTCACCTGCGAGGCCGGGGTGACGCTGGCGGATATTCTGGCGGTGTTCGGGCCGCGCGGCTGGTTTCCCGTGGTGACGCCGGGGACGAAATTCGTCACCATCGGCGGCGCGATCGCCGCCGATGTCCATGGCAAGAATCACCATCGCGACGGCGGCTTCGGTGCCCATGTCCGGAGTCTGGATCTGGCGCTCGCCGATGGCCGGGTGGTGACCTGCGGTCCGGGCCGGGAGCCGGAACTGTTCGCGGCCACCCTGGGCGGCATGGGGCTGACCGGGGTGATCCTGCGCGCGAGTTTCCGCCTGCGGCCGATCGAAACCGCCTGGATACGCCAGGAAACCCGGCGTGCGGCCACTCTGGACGACGCGCTGGCCCTGTTCGAGCAATCCGGCGACCGCAGCTATTCGGTGGCCTGGATCGATGCGCTGGCCGGGGGCGCCAGCCTCGGACGCTCGGTGCTGATGCTCGGCGAGCATGCCGTCGCGAGCGATCTGCCCGCCGGTCTGCGGGCGGCGCCCCTGGTTTCCGGCCGTCGCGGGACGCTCCGGGTTCCCTGCGATTTTCCCGGCTGCGCCCTCAACCGCCACAGTGTGGCGGCGTTCAACGAAGCCTATTACCGGCTGGCGGTGCCCGGAACCCGGCTTGTCGATCTCGAGCGCTTCTTTTATCCGCTGGACGCGCTGCTCGACTGGAACCGCCTTTATGGCCGCCGGGGGTTCGTCCAGTATCAGTGCGTCGTGCCGCGCGCCGCCGCTGCCGGGGGGCTGCGCCGGCTGCTGACCGCCACCGCCGCCTCCGGTCTGGCGTCGTTTCTGGCGGTGCTCAAGCTGCTCGGGCCGCAAGGCGCCGGCTTGCTGTCGTTTCCCCTGGACGGCTATACGCTGGCGCTTGATTTTCCCGCCACGGCGCCGGTTTTTGCGCTGTTCCGCGAGCTTGACGCCATTGTCGCCGATCATGGCGGCCGGCTCTATCTAGCCAAGGATGCCCGGATGGATGCGGAGGCGCTGCGGCGCGGCTATCCGGAGCTTGACCGCTTCCTGGCGGCGCGGCAGGCTTGGGGCGCCCGGAGTATCTTTCACTCCCTTCAGTCCCGGAGGTTGGGGATATGAGCGGATGCGCTCTCGTTCTGATCCTGGGCGCGACCTCGGATATCGCGCGCGCGGCTGCCCGGCGCTATGCCGCCTGCGGCCATGCGCTGATCCTGGTTGCCCGCGATGCCACCCGGCTGGAGGATGACGCCGCAGATCTGCGTTTGCGGTTCGGGGGAGCGGTCGAGACCAGAGTGTGCGACCTGCTCGACGAGGCGAGCCGCGCGGCGCTGCTCGACAGCCTGTCCGTCCTGCCCGGGATCGTGCTGTGCGCCGTCGGCCTGCTGGGCGATCAGGCCGAGGCCGAGCGCGATCCGGCTCTTGCCGAGCGGATCATCGGCACCAACTTCACCGCTCCGGCGCTTGTTCTCGGCGAGCTTGCCAATCGCATGGCCGGGCGCGGCTCGGGGGTGCTGATCGGCATCAGTTCGGTCGCCGGGGAGCGCGGCCGGGCCAGCAATTACCTGTATGGTTCGGCCAAGGCCGGCTTCACGGCGTTTCTCTCGGGGCTGCGCGCCCGGATGGCCGGTCGGGGCGTCCGCGTCGTCACGGTCAAGCCGGGCTTCGTGCGCACCCGCATGACCGACGGCCTGAACCTGCCGGCGCCGTTGACCGCCGGGCCCGAGGAGGTTACGGCCGCGATTCTCGATGCCGGGCGGCGGGGCGTGGACGTGGTGTATGTCCGGCCGGTCTGGCGCCTGATCATGCTGGTGATCCGGATGCTGCCGGAGGCGGTTTTCAAGCGGGTGAAACTCTGATGGCCGACGCGAACACCGACGGAGGGGCGGGAGTGCTGCGGCGGTTGCGCGTCGCGGCCAGAAGCCGGGTCAGGCGGCACCGGCGGTTATATGGTTTGGTGCGGCTGCTCAAATATGGCCCCTATCGCGGCTTCACCGATGACCGGGCGCGGCGGGCGCTGCTGGAGCGGGCGGAGCGGGAGGGCTGGCGCGTGCTCTATCTGGGCAGCGGCGGCCGGCGCCAGCCGGGGATGGTCAATCTCGATATCACCTGGGAAACCGGTCCCGATGTGGTCGGCGACGGCTTCCGGCTGCCCTTCGCCGAGGGCACCTTCGACGCCATCTTTTGCGAGGCGGTGATCGAGCATGTGGCCGATCCCGAGCGGTTTTTGGCGCTGGCCTCGCGAGTGCTCAAGCCCGGCGGCGTCTGGTATCTCGAGGCGCCCCTGCTGCAACCCTGGCACGGCGGCAGCGATTTCCAGCGCTGGACCCTCGAGGGGTTTCGGGATGCCTTGCGGCGCGCCGGGCTGGTTCCGCTCGGGGCCGGCATCCATATGGGGCCGGGGTTCGGCCTGATGTGGATCGTGCGGGAGTGGCTGGCGCTGCTGTTGTCCGGCGGTTTCGGGCCGGTGCGGGCGGTGTTGCGCTGGGGGCTGGGCTTCGCGCTCAGTCCGCTGTTGTTGCTCGATCCGGTTCTGATGGCTCTGCCCGCCTCGGCCGAGCTGGCTTGCGCCAACTGGCACATCGCCCGCAGGCCGCCGGCCGGCGATGGCGAGGCGCCGTGAGCACCCGGCGCGAAACGCTGCTGGCGCAACTGCTCGGCACCGGCGGCGGCGAGGTGGCCAGCCGGCTGGCCCAGCTCGGCACCGTCGCCCTGGCCGGCTGGATGCTCGGGGTGGAGGGGCTGGGGCTGATCGGCATCGCCTGGTCGTTGACCACCATCGCCCAGGCCTTGATTCAGGGCGGTCCCGAAATGGCGGGTATTCCGCTGTTAGCGCTGGCTTCCGGCGATACCGACCGATCGCAGGCGTCGGCGCCCGGCGTGATTGCCGAGGTGACGCGGCTCAAGCTCTATCTGGCGCTGGCGGCGGCGCCGCTGCTGGTGCTGGCCGGGCTGGTTCTCGGTCATGGCGACCGGGCGGCCATGCTCCAGCTGGTGGCGCAGATCTGCGCCATGATTGTGGTGACCCTCGGTTATGCCTGGGCGCTGCGCGGGCTGTTGCGCGCGGTCGAACAGGGGGTGATCCGGACTCTTCAGGCCGTGACGGCGCTGGCCCTGCTCTGGCCGTTGCTGATGGTCTGGCCGTCGCCGCTGGCGGTGCCGGTGACCGAGGCGGTGGCGGCGTTGCTGGCGCTGGGGCTGGCGCGCCATCGTTTGGACTCCCTTGCCCGCTCGGCCGAGGCCACGCGCTCGGGGGTGCGGCGGCTGGTCGGTCCGGCGCTGCGCCTGGGGCTGGCCGGGTTGCTGTCCACCTTCGGCTGGCTGGTGCCGATCCTGGCGGCGGCGCGCTGGGCGCCGATCGAGCAGGTCAGTTATCTGACCGGGACCATGCGCCTGATTCTCGGCATTCTCGGGGTGATTCAGATCGCTTTGCAGGCGCTTTATCCGGCTTTGGCCCATATTCACGCCCAGTATCCCGGGCGTGGTCGCGCCGCGACGCTCTCTCTCGTCCTATTTGCCCCGGCGGTGACCATGATTGGGCTGATTCCGCTGATGATCGGCGCCGAATGGCTGGTGCCGGCGCTGCTGGGGCCGGAATTCGTCGCGGCGGGGCCGCTGTTTCAGGCGCTGCTGCCGGTGCTGATTCCGGTGGCGCTGTCGTCGCCGGTTTCCTACGCGCTGATGGCGCGCGGCGAGACCTCGACCGTTTTGTCTCTCCATGTGCTGACCACGACCACGACGACGATTGGCTGTGTCCTGGCCTTCTGGATAGCGCCCTCGGCGTGGAGTGTGCTGGTGCTGCATCCGCTGATCTGGGGGCAGGCCGTGGTGACCTTGGTTGCCGGCTGGCGCTGCGGTGCCATCGGCCGGCCGTTCGGCGGCTGGCGGGTGTTGGCGGATTTCGGCTTGTTCGCCCGGCTGATCCGGGGTGACCGGTGATCAGGGAAACGTCCTGCCGCCGTTCTCGCTTTCTATGGCGCGGACAACCGTGTCCCAGACCTGATCGACGCTCACGCCCGCGATGCAGGGGGCGCAGGCATCGGACAGCCACCGGTAGCGGCAGACCCAGTTGCAGCCGAAGCAGGGCATGACCCGGCTCACCACCTCCGGTGGCCTGGGGTCGGTCAGGCGCGAGCCGGGGTAGGGCAGGAAGCGGCCGTAATGGCCGCCGCCGAGGATGCAGACGCAGGGCGTTCCCTGTGCCGCCGCGAGATGAACGGCCCCGGTGTCGTTGCAAATCACCAGAGCGGCATCGGCGATGATCCCGGTCAGCTGCTCGAGGCTGGTGCGTCCGGTGAGATCGAGAAGCGGCGCCCCGGTGCCGGCGCCGATCTCTGCGGCCAGTCCGGCTTCGCCTCGCCCGCCGCAGATCACGCCGGTCAGGCCGGTGGCGCGATGGAGGCGGCTCGCCACCGCGGCGAAGTTGGCCGCCGGCCAGCGGCGAATCTCGCGACGGGCGCCGGGGACCAGGACATAATAGCGCTCGGGTAGGGACGCGGCCGTCAGCGGCGCCCGGGGGAGCGGCAGACGATCCAGGCGCGTCGCCGGAATGCCCAGCAGATCAAGCAGGCCTTCGTTGCGCCGGAGTTCATGGCCTTTCGGCTCTGGCGGGGTCAGCAACTCGGTATAGACCCGGTTGCCCAGCCATTGCTCCAGACGGGTGGTGTTGGAGCGGTCGCCGGTCCAGCCGATCCGCCGCGCGGCGCCGCTGAAGCGGACGATGGCGTCGCCGGTGAACAACTCTCGCGACCACACCGGATGCAGCACCTCGGCGGCGCGCAGCCGCCGCACCCGGTTCAGAAAGCGGATGCGGTAGAGCGGATCGAGCAGGAAGGCGCGGCGGCGCAGGGGCCAAACCTCGTCGAAGAGTCCGGTTCGGTACAGCCAGTCCGCGTGACCGGCGCTGGCCACCATCACGATGCGAAAACCGCGTGCCCGCCAGGCTTCGGTGATCCGGACCGCCGAGGGCAGCCAGAGCACCGCGTCGCCGATCTGATCGGGCCGGACCAGCAGCAGCGGCGGCGCCGTCGCCGTCGCCGTTGTCGCTCCGGTCGGTTTGCGGAACACGAACGGCAGCCACAGACTGTCGACCAGCCAGGCGGCCAGCGATAGCAGAGCGGTCATCGCCACGCGCAGCGACATGGCGGAGCCTTACTCTGTTCCCGCCCCGGTCAGGGCGGATGCCGGCGGGTGAGGTGGGTAGGGGAAGCGGATGCCCCGTCGCCCCCACAGGACTTCACGCCACGCGCCCAGGGATTTGGCGAAATAGGCCCGGATCAGCACCGCCCGCTGGGCGCCGAACAGGCTGGCGATCCCGACCAGCGCGGCCAGGATGGGGAGAGCGGCCAGGATGACGGCGGTTTCGCGGCCCAGGGCGGGCTTGCTTCGCAGCCGCGCCAGCCGCACCCTCAAGCGCCCGTCGCGTTCGAACTTGGCGATCATCCAGCCCGGAGTCAGGCGATCGGCATGGACCCGGTGATACACCCGGACGGCGGCCGGGCGAATGACCCGGAAGCCGGCGTGCTCGTAGATATGGCACAGGTCGGTGTCCTCGCCGCCGACCGGAGACTGGCCGCTGATCGCACCGCCGCCGACGCCCAATTCGACTTGCCGGCGTTCCGGGCTGAGGAAATAGTCGAGGCAGGGATGGCGGCGCAGCGCCAGACACGCGCCCGGCGGATAGGCCGGATAGGCGCAGATCTCCATGGTGTCCCGGACCGGCAGATCGGGCAATTCGTTGCGCAGCCGGGGGGAAAACCAGTCCGGCAGCGGGCCGTCGTGCAGGCCGAGAATCGCCGCGCCGACTACGCCCACGGCGGGATCGGTGAACGCGGCCAGCACCGCCTCGAGAAAATCCGGCGCTGGCACGACGTCGTCGTCGATGAATATCAGGATGTCGGCGCGGGCGAGCCGGATCGCCGCCACCCGGGCGTGGTAGAGCCCCGGTTGCGGCTCGGTGATCATCATCAGCCGGGGATTGCCATCGGCCCGTCGGGACAGATAAGCCCCGGTGCCGTCGCGCGAGCCGTTGTCGACCACCAGCAGCCGCACATCGGCGCGATCATCGATCGCCGTCTCCAGGGCCGCCAGCGTTCCGGTCAGCATCGGCAGCCGGTCGCGGGTGCAGATGGCGATATCGACGGTGGGGGCAGGAGGGAGGGCAGGGGTCGCCATCGGACGGGAGCCTCGCACGGATCAGCGCCCGTTCCCATGCAGGCGTTGGAATTGCGCCAGATCAAACTCGGCCAGCTCGGCCAGCGCCTCGCGGACCAAAGAGCCGGTGACCGGCCGGTTGCTCAACTCGGCAACGAAATCCGGTTTGATCACCCAGGTCAAGCGAATCTGCCGCTTCAGCAGGGCGCGGGTTTCGGCATCCAGCGCCGGCAGCAGCCTCAGGCCCAGTTCGATCCGCGGCGCCATCAGGGCCGGCGAGAACGAGCCCGAGAGCATCGACATCCGCAGGGCCGCCGCGGCGCCCTCGCGGTTGCCCCGCCGTTCGCGGGAATTGGCGAGGCGCGACCAGACATTCGGCTGACCGGGAGCCACGGCGAGCGCCGAAATCGCGGCCATTTCGGCGGCCTCGCGCATTTTCGTCCGTTCGGCCGCTGTCGTCGTCATGGTCGCTTGTTGCAGCAGCAGCAGGCCACGGTCGCCCTCCTGCTCGCCGTCCCGGACCCAGGCGGCGGCGGCGGCGATATCGGCCGCCGCGCCGGCCAGAGTCGCCGGAGCGACCTTGGCCTCCGCGTAGACGTCCCACACCACCGTCCGCGACTCCAGGGACAGCAACGCCGCGACCAGCCGGGGCGCACCCAGCGTCAGCAGCAGACAGCCCAGGGCCGCGGCGACGACGGCGATGCCCCAGTTGGGTGGCGGCGCGGTGTGTGCCGACGGGTCATTCGCCATAGTAGTCCCGGTAACGGCCGTAATATTGTCCATAATCGCGGTAGCCGTAGCGGCTGTGCTTGCGCTGGTCAACCTGGGACAGGACCACGCCATACAGATTTCCGCCCGCGCCGCGCAGCAGCTTGATGCCGTTCCGCACGGCGTCGCGGGCGGTGGCGTTCCACTTCACCAGATAGATCACCCGGTCGACCAGGCGTGCCAGGACGCGGGTGTCCGAGACCGCCAGCACCGGCGGTGAATCAATGATGATCCGGTCGTAGCGGCTGATCAGGTCGGCGAGCAACGGCCGGATCTGGGGTTCCTGGAGAACCTCGGTCAGGTTGGCGTGACGCCCGGCCGGCAGGAAATCGAGCGTGCCGCTGACCTGCCGCTGGACCGCCTCGTCGAATCTCAGGTCTCCGGACAGGACCTGGGCCAGCCCGCGCTCGCCCTCGACCCCCAGGGTGACATGCAGGCGCGGCCGGTAGACGTCGCTGTCGATCAGCAGCACCCGCTCCTCGGACTTCGAAAACATGAGGGCGAGGCAGAGGGAAACGAAGGTCTTGCCCTCCTTGGGTTCCGAGGAGGTCACCAGGATGATCCGCCCGGGATCCGAGGCGTCGCCGGTGAGCAGCGCCGTGCGCAGGCTGCGCACGCCGTCGGCGAGAACCGAGCGCGGTTGCTGCAGCACGACGTCGACCGGCCGGTCGCCTTGGCCGCGATGGATCGGCACCACGGCCAGCATCGGCAGGCCCGTCAGTTCCTCCGCCTCGTCGGCGGAGCGCACGGCGTTGTCGATGCGGTCGAGCAGGAAGACCAGCAGCAGTCCAAGCGCCAGCGAAACCAGCGTCACCACCAGCAAGATCTTGTGGGTTTTGGGAAACGAGGGCGAGACCGGAATGCTGGCCGAGGAGACGACGCGGGCATTGGCCCGGCGCATGTGCCCCTGTTCGGCCTCGTGCTTGAAGCGGGAGAGGAAGGTCTCGTACAGGCTCTTGCTCGCCTCGGCTTGCCGCTCCAGTTCGCGCAGGCGGACGGTGACCTCGCCGGCGGTATTGCTCTGGGTGCGCAGGTGATCCAGTTCTTTTTCCAGGGTTCGCGCCCCGGCGGCGGCGATTTCGACATCGCTGGAGAACGAGGCGCCGATCTTGCTGATTTCCGACGCGATCTTGCCGCGCAGATCGGAAAGGTCGGCCTGCAAGCCGACGATGCGCGGGTGGCGGGCGCCGTAGGTTTTCATCGCCTCGGACAGTTCGCGCGACTTGAGCGATTCCTGCTCGCGCAGCCGCTGGATCAGCGGCGATTGCAGGACGTCGGACGAGGCGTCGAAGCCGCCGCGCGCCTGGGAGACGGTGCGGATCTGCGCCAACCGGGCCTGCTTTTGCGCGAGATCGGCCCGGGCGATCACCAGACGCGAGTTCAGTTCGGACAATTGCTGGTCGCCGATGGTGGTTTGGCGGCCGTTGGTATTCCGGAGATCGTGCTCGGAGCGGAAGCGCTCCACCGCGTTTTCCGCGTTCGCCAAGTCCTTTTGCAAGACTTCCAGGCGGCCGCCGAGCCAATCCGAGATTTGGTGCGCCTCCTCGAAGCTGGCTTCCAGCCGGTCGAGGACATACAGTTCGGCGAAGCTGTTCGCGACCTGTGCCGCCTTCTCGGGGTCATGGGAACTGAACTGGATCGAGATGACATAGGAGCGGCGCTGCGCGGCCACCCTCAGGTTGCTCACGACGGCGTTGGCGATGGCGTCGCGTTCGATGGTTTCCCGCGCGGCCGGACTCAGGGCCTGAATCAGGTCGCTCTTCGCGCCCCCCGAGCGGGGAAGCCACGACAGCGGGTTGAGCGAGGCGAAAAAGACATCGATCGCCTTGGGCTTCGCCAATCTGGGATTGAATTCCGGGTCTTCGTCCAAGCGGAGCTTGGTGACGACCCGGCGCGCGAGCGTCTGCGAGCCGATCAACTCGACCTCGGTGGCCATGACGCTTTCATTGAGCATCGCGCGCATGCCGCCGGGCGCGCGCTCGGACAGGACATCGTTGGTTTCCGCGGCCTGGACCATCACCTTGGCCTCGGCGGTATAGGCCGGCGTCGCCTGTTGCAGGAACAGGGTGGTCGGCACCACCCCGATCATGACACAGGCGAGGACGAGATACCGGCTGCGCCAGACCACGCGCCATGCCCAGCGGGCGCTTCGCTGCTGGTCGGCGAAAGAGCCTGCGGCAGGCGGCGGAGAAGGCACCGTGAGTTCAGCCATCGGTTCAGGCAGGCTTTCCTGATGTTGACCAGAGAGGGGAGGGCGAGGCAGGCTCAGTACTGAACGCCAATCCTCAGCATGACCGTCGTCTGATCATAACTGGCCAGGGCGGCCTCCGAGGCTTTCGTCTTATAACCGATCTCGCCGCCGACAAAAAGCTGGGGGGTGAACGCATAGATTGCCTTCCCTTTTACTTCGTAGGTCATGGCATTCTGATTTTCAACCCCGGAGAGCTGGTCGTAAGCCACGCTGCCGAATCCGGTCAGGACGACGTTGCGCCGCAGTTCGTGACGCACGGTCACCGTCGCGGCATTGTGGACAAGAGCGGACGCCTGGGCGGTGGTGGTGTCGGAAACCGTGCGCGAGAAGGACGGCACGACGAGCGTCAGCTTATCCGGGGTCCAATTGAAGGTCGCACGTACGGACAGGCCCTCGGGATCGGTGAGGCGCGAGTCCTTGAATTCCTGATGGAAGTATCCGAGCAGAAAATCTCCGCGGATAAGCTGGCTGATATCAACCCCGACGCCGGTTTCAACCCGGTATCCCGAACTGTTGCGGTCAAAGCCGGCCCGGTCCAGCTTTGAATCGAAGTAATGTTTGTTTTCGGACAGCTCGATCACCGCGGCATATCCCGGTGCCATCTCGTAGCTGGCGCGTTCCCGCGCGGTCAATTCCCAGCGGTTGCGGTCGGTGTTGATGACCGGCGCGCCGTTCGCCGTCGCGACATTGTCGAAGCTCAGGCGGTCGGATTCGAACTCGCCCTGGAAGGTGTAGCGGTTCCTCTGGTGCTTGAATTTGAGGGTGTTGAGCACGCCCTGGGTCGGGGTCGGCGCCACGCCATGGGCATCGTCGGGGCTGCCGCGATCTTCGTGACGGGCATAAACCTCGGTGGAAAAGCTGGCCTGGGTGTTGCTGTTGAAGTCGTAGCGGCCGTCAAGGTCGGCTTGAATCTCGGTCCGGTCATCGCTGGTGTAGGTCGCGAAAAGATATTGTTCGGCCTGTAGGGAAAAATTAAGCTCGTGTTCTTTGAAGCGGGAGCGCAGCTTCATCGATGGCCGAATCGTGGTGATGCTGTCGCTCTTGGTGTCGACTTCCGTGGCGTAGACGTTCGAGCTGAATGTTTCGTCGACCTCGATCTTGGGCAGGAACAGGAAGCTGCCCAGCTCGATCCCTTTCGGCTGGTAACTCTCGTTGACCCGCTCCGAGTCGGATTTTGCGTGGGCGGCTTCATCCGGATTGACTTCAGCGGTGAGGGCGGCTCCCGAGCGGGTGCGGCGCGGGTCTCCCCCGGCCTCGCTGGCGCCGCGCACATCGGCGAACGCGGCCTGGGCCAGCGCCAACAGGACGATCGCCGCCGCCGAGGCCGTGGAGCCACGGGACAGCGCTTGAACGATAAACCATAATCCAGGGTCCTGGGGTCGGCGCTCGCCTGGATCACGATGGGAGGGCATTGCCATGCTCGCAGTTGGTGACGCAAAGTTCGAATGATTTATTAACATCTCCGGGTAGGCTTCACCATAAAAAGTTTACCCTATCCACCTGTGGTGTTTGACCAGACTTCAATATCCCGGTCGCCGGGCCACGGTCAGAATCTTTGCTTCGAGACCGTAGAGATTTGCCGCCGATAAGCTACCTGTAGCGTAGGCGCCGGTATCGACGGCAATTCGATTGGGCAGAATCTGAGCCTCGGCAACCGGAGTGTGTCCATGCACGATGACCTTCGGGTGGCGGCGGTGCGACGACAGAAATGGCTCCCGGATACGTTGTAAATCCTCCGGGCGCTGGCGCTCCAGGGCAATGCCCGGGCGGATGCCGGCATGCACAAAAGCGTAATCGCCGAGCACGACCATCGGTTCGAGTTGGTCGAGGAAGGTGCGGTGCGCTTCGGGCAAGCGCTCTGCCAGGCTGTCGCGCAGGGCCCGGCAGCGGGCCGGGGCGGTGATGCCGGTGGAGGCGCGGATGCCATAGCTGGCCAGGGTTTCGGCACCGCCGTAACTTAGCCATTCGGCTTCGGCGACCGGGTCGGCCAGAAAATCCAGCAGCGCGGTTTCGTGATTGCCGCAGAGAAACCGGCAGGCCGGACCGTCGCCGGCACGGCTCTCCGCCGCGAGCCGGCATAAAATGTCGAGAACGCCCCGGCTGTCGGGACCGCGATCGATATAATCACCAAGAAAAATGATGATTTTCCGCACATCCTGTTCGTTGAATCTCTGGTGAAAGTCCGCCGAGATTGCCGCGAGCAATGAGTCGAGACACTGTCGCTCTCCGTGAATGTCGCCGATAGCGTAAATGCACTGACCATTCGGCGCTTCCGGCCCGTGCGTGTTCTGCCGTTGAGCGAGGCGCGTTATCGAGGAAAGCGCGCGATGAAAAACCGACACCATGATTGCGACCTGGAGCTTCCACAACCGAGCTGTTGCAGTCGATCACGAATGGGCATATGAGTCAATTTCGGCTTCGCCCATGATGGGGGAGGGGGGTGCCGTGGGTGACATTGGAAGTTTTTCGTTCGATGGGAGTTTTTCGTTCGATGTCTGACCATCATGTCCCGAGGACTGCCCGGATGCCGCGTTTCGGCGGGGTTGTGGTTCTGCTTGCCGGTCTGGTCGGTGGCTGCGCGCTGTTCACCACCAGTTTTCCGGCCGAGGATGCTCCGGCCAAAATCTCCAGCCCGGCCGAGGGCTATCGTCTCGAACCCGGCAATCAGGTGCGGGTGACCGTGTTCGGCCAGGAAAACCTGTCGGGGACCTTCGCCCTGGACGCCGCCGGTTCGATCGCCCTGCCGCTGGTGGGCACGGTGCCGGCGAGCGGCGTCACCACCACCGTGCTGGCGAACCGGGTCGAGACGGCGCTGCGCAAGAACGCCTACATGCAGGATCCGCGGGTCGCGGTCGAGGTGCAGACCTTCCGGCCGTTCTATGTTCTGGGAGAGGTCCGGCAAGCCGGCGAGTTTCCCTATGTGACCGGCATGACCGTGCTGAGCGCGATCGCGCGGGCCGGCGGTTATGATTACCGGGCGATCGAAGGCGAGGTCGAACTGGTGCGCCAGGGCGACGATGGCCAGAAGGAATACCGGGCGGTCGAGCGGACGCCGATTCTGCCCGGCGACATCATCAAGGTGCACCAGCGGCGGTTTTGATCGGCCTGGATTGGGAGGACTTTGAAATGCGAGGACGCTTTTCCCTGCTGATCGCGGCATCGCTTGTCCTGGGGCTGGCGGCGCCATCGCTCGCGCTCGCCCAGGTGGCGGGCAATCAGGGGCAACAGGGGGCACGGCAACCGGCGATTCCTCTGCCGCCGGCCCTTCAGGCCGCAATGGCCACCGGCAACAGCGAAGCGGTGCAGCAGGCGATCGCCACCCTGTCCGGTGGCAATCGTGAACAGGCCGCGCAACTCGCGGTCGCCGTTGTTCAGGCCGCCGAGCAGATGATGGCCACCAATCCCCAAGGCGCGGTGGCGATGGCCGGGGCGGCGGTGGCGAGCGTCAAGAACGCCGATGTTCAGCAGGCGGCGCAACGTCAGACCGAGTCCGTGATTACCACTGCGGCCCGCATCTTTGTTAATCCCAATGTCGAACGGGCCGCGCCGGAGGCTTCCGCGCAACTTGCCCTGGCCACCATGGCGGCTGCGGTGACCACGGGTAACGCGACCTTGTCGGCGAACACCGCCAATCAGGCGGTCGGTACCGCCGAGCGCGTGCTGGCTGTCGCGCCTGCCGCCGCCATGCAGGTTGCGGCAGCGGCCGTTCAATCCATCAACAACTCTGGCGTAGCGCAGGCGAATCCTCAGCAGTCCCTGCAGGTTGTGATGACCGCGGCTCGCATCATCGTGCAACCGGAAGCCCAGCGGATCGCGCCGGTGGCGGTCGCGGCCATGGCGGCCGCTTCGGTTCAGGTGGTTTCCAATTCAGCTGTCTACCAGATGTCGGCGAACTCGGCGGTCTCCGTCATGGCCAGCGCCTATACTGCGGCTTCCAGTCAGGCGGTGACTGCGGCGGTGCCATCGGCCGCCTCGGACGTGCGGACCGAACTTCGAACGGCCCAGCAGGCCCAGGTTCTCACGGTTGTCAACCCCACAAACGTTTCTGCCATCAACACCATTCTTTCGGGTAAGCAGCCCGACACTCAGCAGACGACCAGCAGTAATACCCAGAACACCAATAACAATACAAACAATAACACGAATAATAATACAAATACGGATACGCATAATAATGATGCCGGCGACAACAAGACCAAGACCGGGAGTCCGACCTGAATGAGTGGCGCGGGCGCCTGAGATGACCGTGACCTCATCGGCCAATTCGGCCGTCTTTCGTCTGTTGCTCGCCATCGTGCTGTTGTCGCCGCTGCCGTTGGGCGGTCATCGGCCGTGGGCGTGGAGTGTGTTGGCCGTCGCGCTTGGGCTGGTGCTGGGGGCGTGGTGTGTGCTGGTTGTCGCCGGCCGTGCCCGGGCTCCGGTGCCGATGCATCGGTTGTGGCCGGTGGCGCTGCCGTTCGGAGCGGTCATGCTCTGGGCGTTCGTGCAAACTCTGCCGACGGTGCCGGCCTCCCTGGCTCATCCGTTGTGGAGCGAGGCGGTTCGTGCCCTGGGCAGACCGCTCGGCGCCAGCATTTCGCTCGATCCGGAACTGACGCGGGTGGCCATGCTGCGTCTGGCCATCTATGGCGGGGTGTTTTGGCTGGCGGCGCAGCTTGGGCGCGAGCGCACGCGGGCGCGGGAGGCGCTGGTCGCGGTCGCGGTCGCCGGGGCCTGTTATGCCGCCTATGGCTTGCTGGTCCATTTCGCGGGGTGGGAGCGCATCCTGTGGCTCGAGAAATGGGCCTATCCGGGCGACCTGACCTCGACCTTCGTCAACCGCAACGCCTATGGCGCTTATGCCGGCCTGGGGGTGGTGTGCTGCATGGGGCTGTTTCTCCATGCGCTCCGGCCCTTGAGTGGCAGCAGCAGGCGGCCCCGGCGGCTCTATGACCTGACCGAAACCGTGCTGGTGCGGGCGATGCCCTTCCTGGTCGGCGCGGTGATCCTGGTCACCGCCCTGCTGCTCTCCCATTCCCGGGGCGCCTTTCTCAGCACCGGCGCCGCCCTGCTGGTTCTGATGGTGGCGGCCGTGCTGTCGCGGCTCGTTCCGCCGCGCACCGCAGTTTTCCTGGGTGCGCTGGTTGTGGTGCTGGGGCTCGGCGTGCTCGGCCTGAGCGGCGCGGGCACGGTCGAGCGTCTGGCCGCCACCCCGGCCCAGGCCGCCGAAGAGGTTCGGCCCAACCTCTACCGCCTGACCGCCGACGCGATCGCCGACGCGCCGCTGACCGGGCATGGCTTCGGCGCTTTCCTGCCGGCCTTCCGTATCTATCGCGACACGTCGCTGGACGCGCCCACGGTTTGGGACTTCACTCACAACGTCTACCTGGAAACGGCCATGGACCTCGGTCTGCCGGCGGCGGGGCTGCTATATATCTCCCTGGCGGCGGCGACGCTGACCTGCCTGCGCGGCCTGATGATCCGGCGGCGCGACCATATCTATCCGGCGGTCGCCGTGTCGGCGGTGGTTCTGATCGGCGGGCATGGGCTGGTCGATTTCAGCGCTCAGATGCCTGCGGTTGCGATGACCCTGGCCTTGCTGCTGGGGGTGGGGTTTGCGCAGTCGTGGCGGACGAGCGACGATGGACCTTGAAACGGATAAATCGTGCCAAATCCTTCGCTAAAGGCAAAGACGGGGCGGAGCGCGCCTCCGGTGGCGGCGGTGGTCGCCTTTCTGGCCATCGGCGATCTGATGGTGCTGTATGGCGCGCTTTACTGCGCGGTGCTCATCCGGACATTTGCCGGTCAGTGGTTTCCGATTCTCATTGCTCCTCATGTCTTTGCCGGTGTGGCCATGGCGGTGCCGCTGCTGCCGCTCGCCTATGCCATGGCCCGGCTTTATCCCGGTTATGGCCTGACCGGGGTCGAGCGCCTGCGCAAGCGCGTGCTCGTGAGCTGCCTGTGCTTCGGGAGCATGATCCTGTTCGACTATCTCGCCCAGAACGGCCAGTGGTCGCGGGGCATCCTGCTGGTGACGGCGGCGCTGTCCGTGCTGGCGATTCCGGTGTGGGATGCTCTGGCCCGGCACCTGCTGGTCCACTGGTCCTGGTGGGGCGAGGCGGTGGTGGTGGTGGGACCGGAAAGCCAGCGGCGCCAGCTGGTCGCGGCCCTCACCAGTCATCCGGAACTGGGATGGCTGCCCGCCGCGGAGTTCGATCTCGCCGCCGTCGCCGAGCGGGTGCCCGATGTCGATGTCGCTCTGGTGGCGCTGTCGCGCGGCATGCTCGGGGCGCCGTCCTGGACCGACGATCTGCCCTATCAGCGGGTGGTGCTGGTGCCGGAACCGGGCGACATGCAGACCCTGTGGGTTTCGGTCCGCGACCTGGGTACGCACCTGGGGCTGGAAATGCGGCGCAACCTGCTGGTCCCCTGGAATCAGGTGGTGAAGCGGGCGCTCGATCTGGTCTTCGGCACCGTGGCGTTGATTTTGGCGCTGCCGGCGATCGCCGTGCTGGCGCTGCTGGTGTTCGTGGTGTCGCCGGGGCCGGTGTTCTTTTCCCAGGTGCGGGAGGGGCTCGACAACCGCCCGTTCCGGATGTGGAAATTGCGCACCATGCGGCCGGACGCCGACGCCATGCTCGGCGCGCTGATCGCGGAATCCGGCGAGGCGCGGAGCGACTGGAATTATTCGATGAAGATTCGCAACGATCCGCGAATCATCCCGGTGCTCGGGCAGTTCCTGCGCCGCTTCAGCATCGATGAACTGCCGCAATTGTGGAACGTCGTTCGGGGCGACATGAGTCTGGTCGGCCCGCGCCCGTTGCCGCACTACCACCTGTCCCGCTTCGAGCCGCAGACCCAGCACGTGCGCAGGCGCGTGCGTCCGGGGATCACCGGTCTGTGGCAGGTGTCGGGGCGCAGTTCGATCCCGCTGGCCGAGCAGCAGCGCCACGACATCTACTATGTCCGCAACTGGTCCCTGTGGCTCGATCTCTATATTCTCGGGCGCACCGTGCTGGTGGTGCTGAGCGGGAAAGGCTCATGGTAGGCTCGCCCGGTTCCGGCGGGGTAGATCCGCCCGGTTCCGGCGGGAACCCGCTCTCCGCCCTGCGCGTGGATGTGCTTGGGGTCGGCGTCACGGCTCAGACCATGGCGGCGGCGGTGGCCCGGATCGGGGCGTGGATCGAGCGGCGGAGCGCCACGTATGTCTGCGTCAACGATGTCCACAGCATCGTCGAAAGTCACCGCGACCCGGAGCTTCGAGAGATCTACAACCGCGCGGGCATGGCGACCAGCGACGGCATGCCGCTGGTCTGGCTATGCCGCCGGGCCGGTCATGCCGACGCCGAGCGGGTTTATGGTCCCGACCTGATGCTGGCGGTCTGCGCGGCGTCGGTCGGGCCGGGCTGGCGGCATTACTTCTATGGCGCCACCGGGGAGGCGCTGGAGAAGCTCGGGAGCACTCTTGCCCGCCGGTTTCCCGGGCTTGAGATCGCCGGCAGTCTGGCGCCGCCCTTCCAGGCTCTGAGCGCGGCCGAAGACCAAGCCGTTGTCGACCGCATCAACGCCGCCCGGCCGGACATCGTCTGGGTCGCCCTGGGCGCGCCCAAGCAGGACCGCTGGATGGCCGCGCATCTGGGCCGGATTTCGGCGCCGGTGATGATCGGCGTCGGCGCCGCCTTCGACTTTCTGGCCGGGGTCAAGCCTCAGGCCCCGCGCCTGCTGCGGCGCTGGGGGCTGGAATGGCTGTTCCGTCTGGTCACCGAACCGCGACGGCTGGGGGCGCGCTATCTGCGGTGCAACAGCCTGTTCCTGTGGCTGATCGCCCGGAGGTTGCTGACCGTTCGCCGGGGGGAGTTCAAGGGATGACGGTCAGAGCATGACCCGCTCTAGCTCACCGATTCCTGGACGATCACGCCGTACCAGCCAAGCCCTTGGTAGGTCTCATAACCGGGGGTGAGCGCGTAGCCGACGATGGCGCCGTTGTCGTCCCGGTAGTTGCCCATGGTGTCGGAGCAGTCCAGGCGGACGATCTCGCGCAGCAGGCCGCGGCCGTCGGATGCGGCGATGATCCGGCCGCGGCTGTCGATCAGCATGCAGCGGGTGCGCGTGCGTTCATCCTCGGTCAGGCGGACGCCGTCGACCACCGCCTTGGCCTGGGGCTCCCAGTCGAAGAAGATGCCGAGCGCCCCGATCGCCCTGCCGTTGACCTCGCCCCCTTCACGAATGGCGGTGCTGTAGGTGGCCACCATGGCGTTGTCGAGGGCTTCGTTGGTCGAGACGTCGGCGACCGCGAAGTCGCTGCCGTCGCGGGTGGCCATGGCGTCGCGGAACCACTGGCTGGCGCCGACATCGGTGCCGATGGCGCGCGGGTAGCGTTCGGGCCGGCCATTGGCCACCACGATGCCCTCGGCGTTGGCCACCCAGAGATCGAGATAGACGGTGTAGGAGTCGAGGATCACCCCCAGCCGCTTGTTGGCATAGCGGCCGGCGGCCTCCGAATGCTGGGCGAGGCAATCGACCACCGCCGAGTCGGTGGCCCACCAGCGCACGTCGCACGAGCGCTCATAAAGATTGCGGTCGATGATCTCGATCATGTTCAGCGACAGATCGGCGAGGCGATTGCCGCGCACATGCATGATCATCGCCTCGCCCAGACAGGACAGCTCGTCGATGTTGGCGGACAACTCCGATTCCAGCTCATGGGTGACCTTGTTGATCCGGCCGGAAATGCTTTTGACCTCGTTGGCCACCACCGCGAAGCCCCGCCCGGCTTCTCCGGCCCGGTTGGATTCGACCAGGGCGTTGAGGGCCAGGATGCGGGTCGAGGCCGTGACCTGCTTGATGGTGCGGATCTTGTCGGTGGCGATGCCCGACACCACGCGCAGCAATTCGACGATACGTTCAGGCTCGGCCATGGGGGGCGCCCTTTCTTGAAGAGTGAGGAATTACCCGCGCGCCGCGCGGCCACGGTAGGCGTCGACGCCGCAGCCGATGTCAAGGCCGGACAGCCAATCGAGAAAGCGCTGGATATCCTGGCCGCGAAAGGCCAGCCCGTGCTGGGGAATCATGAAATCGAGCGGCAGCCGCGCCACCATCTCGACCCAGGCGTCCCGGGCCTCCCGCGAGGCCAGGACCCGGCGGTGAAAGCCGCTCATGTACTGGACATGGCTGTTGAAATCGCTGACCCAGACATCGCGTGTCGGGCCGTCGGGCAGAATTGCGGCGCCGATGTCGCCCGAGAACAGCGCCCGCGCCGCCGGATCGTAGACCGAGAACGCTCCCGGAGAATGCATGTAATGGGAGGGCAAAAAGCGCAGGGTGGTGCCGCCGAGCGTGATCTCGGCCCCCTCGTCGGGGATCGGCGCGAACTTGGTGTCGGCGTCGAAGTGCGAGACATAGGAGGGCCAAAGGGCGGAAATATGGACCAGGGTTCCCGGTCGCGTCACCTGCCGCCACAAAGCAAGGCCCGAGCCGACGTCGGGGTCCTGGTGAGACAGGAAGATATGACCGATGGTCTCGAGGTCGACTTCGTGGACCAGCGCCCCCATCATCGCCGGAAAGACCTCGATGCCGCCGGGATCGAGCAGGATGGCGCCCCCGCTGGTCGTGATCACCACCTGATTGGTGTCGACGATGCTTCCCGGCTTGTGCTCATCCTGGGTGAAAGCCAGCCAGCGGTGTTCGCCGCGGGCAAACAGCTTGTAACATTTCATCAGGCGCTCGCTCCCTGGATGGCTGGCTGAAAGGCCGGCTTCGATTGGTGGCGGGTGAGGGTGGTGGCGGCTTCGGACAGGGCCTTGCAGCCTTCGAGGGCGCCGCGCACGCCCCGGGCCGCCCGGTCGTTCATGGTGCGCAACTCCTCGACATACCGGGTCATGGTCTCGGAGACCGCCGCGAACTCGGCCTCATGAGCCCCGGCGTTGACCGCTTCGGCGGCGATGTTGGTGGCGATGCTGGCGGCCTGGGACACGACATCGTCGACCACGCTCACCATCTTGCCGAGGCGGGTGGTGCCGCCGTTGATGCCGGCGATGCGGGCGGCCATTTCATGAAGGTGCCCGGCGCGGACACGTTCCAGCACATCAAGGGCGCTCTGGCCGGAAGGCGAGATGTCGGCGATATCCACATGCACCGCAGCTTCCTCCAACTGGCGCAAATGCCTCAGGGTGCGCAGCGCCGAAGTGGTGGTGCCATACAGCGACTGTAGTCCCGAGGCGTCGGCGTTGATCTCGACCAGGCGTCGCACCAGACCCCGGGTATACTGGGTCAGCGCCCGCACCGCCGTGCCTCTGGGACCGGCCCGCCCGGCCGCCAACTCGGCATTGAGGGAGAGGATGCGCATGTCCTCGGACAGGTCGGTCAGTCGGAACAGGGCGCGGTTGGCCAGATTGATGTCCGGAAACAGTGCCCGGATCCGAACCTCGACCTGTCTGAGAATCCCGCGATAGCGCCGGGTTCCGGTATTTCGCGGAGTTGGCGTTCCAGAAGGCGACATGGTTCTCCCCAGCCCAAGACCACACACAAAAAGACGGCCAGACCGGCAGTCCGGTCGGTCGGGTCATTTCCTTAAGTCGTTTGAGCCAAAGCAAATTTCGCGCCAGGAAATCAGCGTGTGATTTCAGCCGGATAATTTGAGTCTGCCCGTGAAGTGGGCATGGGAAAAGTCAGTCTGTGCAAATTGTGGGCAGTGTTTTGGAGTCAATCTGAGCAATCATATAGATTACCGTCCTGGATTTGCGGCGCCGTCATGGAAGTGCTCTTGATTTCGGCACAGTACATTGTGTGTAGCCAAAAGACTAAGCCATAATATTGTGAGATTCCGGTGTCTATCGCGGCTTTAATGTTCATTACCTCTGGTTGGCACGGCGATTGCGTTCGTTTTTTCTTGCGTATGAATGGAGAGGGATAAAGCCAATGCCAACAATGTTCGCCAGCCACAATGGCGGTGTTGCCAATACCGCGATCGTCAAACGCGATGCTCCGGAGTCCGAGATGGCGGCCGTGGCCGGCTCGGCGTCGCACTCGGTGCCGCTGCTGTCGATTGTCGGAGGACAGCTCGGCCGGGTCACGGCCGCCATCAATTCCGTTGGCTGGAATCACCATCAGGTGCCGCGGAGCGAGCGCGTCACGACCTGAAGTCCCGCGACACCGGAGGTTTGCCGATAGATGCAACTGCGCGGCCCGTTTCAGGGTTTCGCCATGATCGATCAGGCTCCGGTGTCGCTCTTGCCGGCTCCTTCCAGAGCGAAGTCCACCAGCGCCACGCCCTTGATCTGGGCGAAGACCGGCTGGCCGGGGGCCAGACCGAGGCTGTCCCAGGATTTGCGGGTGACGCGGGCGAGCAGGCGGGCGCCGCGCCCATCGCTGCCCAGCGCCACGGCAACCATCATTTGCACGCCGTTCTGGGCTTCGGCGGCCAGGATGCGGGCGGGCAGGGTGTTGAGAATGGTGCTCCCCGCCGCCGGCGCGCGGGCCAGACTGACGTCGGAGGCGGCGATGCGGACGCGCCGGGTCGCGCCCGGTGTCTCCGGATGGCCCGGCACCAGCAGCCGGCCGCCGGCCAGGGCCAGGGTCGCGAGGCCATAGTCCGGATCGAAGTGCTCGA
The DNA here is from genome assembly GCA_903856295.1 of uncultured Rhodospirillales bacterium. Classification (GTDB taxonomy): domain Bacteria; phylum Pseudomonadota; class Alphaproteobacteria; order Azospirillales; family Azospirillaceae; genus BOG-933. Next base: position 29,105 of record CAIOBP010000120.1, read on the forward strand.
CCACCGCCGGCAGGGTGACGCCGGCCTCGGGCATACGGGCGATCGGCAGCGCCGGGTCGGATTGAAGCTCCTCCAGCGGTCCGGCCGCGGTCACCCGCCCGCCTTTCAGCAGCACCAGATGATCGGCCAGCCGCTCGACCTCGGCGATGTCGTGGCTGACATAGAGCACCGGCACCGACAGTGCGGTGTGCAACCGCTCGAGATAGGGCAGAATCTCGTCCTTGCTGAAGCGGTCGAGGGCGGCCAGGGGTTCGTCCATCAGCAGCAGCTTGGGTTGCGACAGCAGCGCCCGGCCGATGGCCACCCGCTGGCGCTCGCCTCCGGAAAGGTGCAGCGGCGCCCGTTCGAGCAGGTGGTCCAACCCGAGCAAGCCGGCGACCTCGTCGAAACCAATGGTCTCCCGCAGGCCGCGCCCGGTGATCCGGCGATGGCCATAAAGCAGGTTGGCGCGCACCGAGAGGTGGGAAAACAGGCTGGCTTCCTGGAAGACATAGCCGACCGGCCGCCGGTGGGTCGGGCGGACGTCGCGGCCGTCCTGCCAGACCTCGCCGTTCAGCGCGAAATAGCCCTCATCCGGCCTGTGCAGGCCGGCGACGCAGCGCAGCACCGTGGTTTTGCCGCAGCCGGAGGGACCGAACAGCGCCGTGATCCCCCGTGCCGGCGCCTCGAAGCCGACATCGAGGACAAAGCCGCCGAGCCGGCTCCGGAAGCGGGCTTCGATAGTCGGAGCGTCGCTCATGGCCCGGTCCGCCCGATGCGCTTTTCCAGCACCATCATGCTCAGGATCACCAGGAAGGAGAAGGCGAGCATGCCTCCGGCCAGCAGATGGGCGGTGCTCCAGTCGCCGGTTTCCACATAGTCGAAGATGGTCACGGACAGCACCCGGGTCTGGCCGGGAATGTTGCCGCCGATCATCAGCACGACGCCGAACTCGCCGACGGTGTGGGCGAAGCCGAGCACGGCGCCGGTGAGGAAGCCGCGCCGCGCCAGTGGCAGCGCCACGGTGAAGAAGCGGTCGAGCGGCCCGGCGCCCAGGGTCGCCGCCACCTCGTGCGGCCGGTCGCCGATCGCCTCGAAGGCGTTGCGGATCGGCTGGACCACGAAGGGCATCGAGTAGAGCACCGAACCGATCACCAGTCCGGGAAAGCTGAAGGCCAGCGAATGGGCGCCCCACAGCCCGGCCAGCCAGCCGCCGGGGCCATGGGGGCCGAGCAGCAGCAGCAGATAGAAGCCGAGCACGGTCGGCGGCAGCACCAGCGGCAGCGCCACCACGGTGGCCACCGCCTCCTTCCACCACACCGGGCTGCGCGCCAGCCACCACGCGAGCGGCGTGCCGACCACCAGCAGAATCGCGGTGGTCAGCGCCGCCAGGTGCAGAGTCAGCAGGATCGGCTGGACGAGCATCGGGTCAGGGCGCCGGGGCGGTGCCGTAGCCGTAGGTCTCGATCACCTTCAGCGCCTCCGGCCCCTTGAGGAAGTCGAGGAACGCCTTGGCCACCGGATCGGCGGCGCCCTTGGCCAGCAGCACGGCATCCTGACGGATGGGCGCGTGCAGCGTCTCCGGCACCAGCCAGGAGGAGCCCCCGGCCTTGGCGATCACCTGAGACAGCGCCACGAAGCCCAATTCGGCGTTGCCGGTGTCGACGAACTGGAAGGTTTGGGCGATGTTGTTGCCCTGGACCAGCTTGGGCGCGAGCGCCTCGTAGAGACCGAGCTTTTGCAGCGTCTCGACGGCGGCGGCGCCATAGGGCGCGAGCTTGGGGTTGGCCACCGCCAGCTTTTCGAAACCGCCGCTTCTCAGCACCGCCTCGCTGGCCGGGAGGGCCGAGCTTTTGCCCCACAGCACCAACCGGCCAATGGCGTAGGTGAAGCGCGAACCGGCCACCGCCAGCCCCTCGCCGAGCAGCTTGCCCGGTGTTTCCGCGTCGGCGGCGAGCAGCACGGCGAACGGCGCGTCCTGCTTGATCTGGGTGTAGAACTGGCCGGTCGAGCCGAAGCCCAGCTCCACCGCGTGGCCGCTCCTGGTCTCGAACGCCTTGGCGATTTCCTTGGCCGGTTCGGCGAAGTTGGCGGCGACCGCGACCAGGGGGCCGGCGGCGGCGGCGCGGCCCGAGAGCGCCAGCAGAACCAGCGCGGCTGGTAGAACCAAACGGAACAGGCTTTTCATCGCAAGACCCCCCTTTTTGGGCTTTCGCCCGGTGAGCGGACTGATAACGCTGGCATCGTAATGTAGGTGTGCCAAGATGCCACGGACATTTTCCGGAAAAATGTCACCGGCATGTCAAATCGCAATGCGCGGCCGCGCCCGACCGTGTACACGAACGGCGGGGATCGATGGCTGTCGGGACGGGGGGGAAAGTTCGGCGGTTGATGGTGCGGGAGCCTCGGCGGCTTGCGGCCGGATCATCGCGGTATCGCGTCGATAACAGTGAATATTGCCAGAAGCAGGCCCGAGACCAGCGCCGCATGCAGGGGACGAATGGCTAGCATATGAAGATCAACTTTCCAGCGCGCCAGGATATCGCCCCCTGGATCATGGCTTTTGGCATTGTCTTTGGCATGGCGATGTTTTTGATGGCCGTGTTCAACAAGAATCCCTGGAGCGATCATACATACGCCAAAGCGTCTCCGATCATCGCCGGCATGCCGGGGCCTCACCGGGATGGCCGCGAGAAGATGGTTTGTTCCAGTTGTCATATCGTGGTCCCGGCAAAACAGGTCGCCGGTCCCAAGAGTTGGGTGCTGCCGATCGTGCAAGGGACGAAGGCGCCGCATGTCGACGGTCGTGAAAATGCCCCGTGTGCCAATTGCCATACAATATTGGCCAAGGATATCGGGACGGCGCCGACCGGGCCTCAACTGCGTCCGGCGAAGAGTTCCACTCCGGCATCACCAAAAATGCAGACTGTCGCCATTCCCGTCGATCTGAATGGCCCGCCACCGGCGGAGATATTGTCTCCGGAAGCCCATGAGTGGTTTCAGGCCTACCGCTTCCAGGGGAACGTTTTGCGAGTCTCGGGCACGGGCAGCCGGTCTGTGTGGGGCGATGTCTATGTGCTGATCGATGACGGCATCAATGCGCCGGGGTGGCTCGATCTTGCTCCCCGCCTGTTCCTGCAATCCGGGGGCTGCTTTGTTCGTCCCGGCATGTTCGTCAAGGGCACGGCGTATCACGATCCAGCTGGTGGCCCCGGCAGTCTCGGCTACGCCAAAAGTATCATGGTGAATGGTGAGTTTTGCGCTCTGCGGGACTCGCACCTTAATGGATTGTGGGAAGAAGTTGGTGGAGCCGATGCCGAAGAGCCTTGAGAATCCCGCATCCGCGCCTGTCCAGCGGTTCGGCCGGCTACAGTGGAACACGATATACTTGCTGTCGTGTTCTGGTGCCATGGTTGCTGCGCTTACAATCAGTATTCAGCCGCTACTGCTTGATACGGTGTTTGGTATCGCCTTCGAGAAAGAGGGGGCAATCAACGCCGATATTCAAGTCTTCGCGGAAATCGCCTCGATCCTTGGGGTCGGTTGGTTCGGATTGCTGTCCGACCGTATCGGACGTCTTCCGATCATCAAGGGCGGCTTTCTGGCAATTTGCGCGGGCACGCTGTTGTCGCTGATCAGTCTCAATGTCGGTCTGACCGTCGGGACGGGAGCGCTGGCCCTGCTCTATGTCACGCGCGCGCTTATTTCGGGCGGTGCCGATGCCGTTCAGCTTGAGTTGTCAACACTGGTTGGCGATGTTTCGGAGTTTCACAACAGACCAAAATTGCTGACCGACGTCATTTTCATGATGGTCTTTGGCGGAACCGTTCTTTCTTCTATCATCATGCAGGTTGCCGAACAAAAAAATGGCATCGTGTTGATTGTCGCGATTCCGATGCTGGCCGGCGTGTTCGGTTATTTTATGTCTAAGAACAATCTGTATGATATCTCTGCGAGAACTGACAGCCGGGAGAACCCCTTGCGTCAGGTGTTCCGGTTTGTCAGCCGTGATCCTCGAATGCAGTTGGCTTTTGTCGCGACATTTTACACGCGTGCCGACGTAATTGTTTTGAGCCTGTTCTATACACTCTGGTGCATTTCGGTCTCCGACATTGTTGGCGTGACGCGGTTGTTCGCGGCCACCCACGCCGCGGTTCTGATCGGCCTGCTGGGGGCGAGCGTCCTGGCGTCGATTCCGATATGGAAAATGGTCATCGAACGCCAAAGCCGGATATCGGCGATCGGCGCCAGCTTGTCCATGGCCGGCATCGGCTATCTTTCACTTGGTTTGTTCGCGAATCCGTTCAATTGGCTGATCATCATGCCAATGGTGCTCATTGGAATTGGTCATGCCGGCTGCATGGTTACTTTGCAGGTTCTGACTGTCGACATCGCACCTCGAAGGATACTTGGTGCTGTTCTTGGCATGGCCTACCTGACCGGCGGTGCCGGCATCATCATGCTGACGCAAAGCGGCGGATATTATTTCGACGCCGTTGGACCCCGGGCGCCCTTCATGCTGATGGGAACGGCCAAGCTCCTGGTCACGCTGTTCGCCGGTTGGCTGATCTTGAACGGCATTGATGAAACCGTCGATCATACAATGAAGATCAGCCGGAAGGTCGACTGGAAGCCCCTGGTTTTCATGACGGCCTCTTTGCCTTTCATATGGCTGCTCGGGCGATTCTTGATCGGCGGCTACATGCTTGGCCCCTCATTGACCGAGACCCCTGTCGGTTTCATCAATCGCTATTTGGGGGACTGGGCTTTTACCTTCATGATTATTTCTCTGGCCATGCGTCCGGTTCAAGAAATCACCGGTATCAGCACGCTGGCGAAATACCGCAGGATGGTCGGGCTTTATGCGTTTTTCTATGCCGTTCTGCACGTCATCGCCTTCATCGCCCTGGAGTGGGCGTTCAATCTCGATGACATGATCGCCGACGTTTATAAAAGACCGTTCATCATTCTGGGGTTGATTTCCTTCATGCTGATGGTGCCCCTGGCGGTCACCTCGACAAACGCCCAGATCAAGCGCCTGGGCGGAAAGCGTTGGAAGCAACTGCACCGCTCGGTCTATGTCATCAATGTCTTGATTGCCCTACACTTCATCTTTGCCGCCAATCACGAAAACGGTGAACCATATATATATGCGGCAGTCGTGCTGGCTCTGATTCTGTATCGGACGAAACTGTCCGATAAGTGGCCGCTGTTGAGAAAGCTGGGGTCGGCATTCACGGTTTTTCGTGTGCAGTATCGATCGCGGATATGTACCTTATGCACCGGTTTTCTTGGAAAGCTGTCCACCAAGAGGGGATGTTATGGTGGTGAGGGCTGTGGCGCGGCTATTCAGGCCCAGGTGCTCCAGGATGAGTTCGCCCCGCCGAAGCCTCGTCCGGATAACGCGCCGTCCGAGGCCAACCGCTGATCCCGAGCGCGCCCCTCGACATGAGCGGCCGCGCGCCGGTATCGCCGGAGACGAGGGTCAGGACTAGGTTATCTTGGCGTTCCGGATGAAGGGAGCATAGGCCCGGTCGGAAACCTGGATGTGCTCGACCAACCAGCGTTTGACGAACTCCATGGTTTCGATAATCAGGCTATTGCTTTCGCTTTCCATGTAGCGATCACGAATGCTTTTTGCCTTGTCGACGAACATCCGGTGCTCGTCTCGTTGGGCCTGGAGCCCCTGATACTTGACCGAGGCCAGAGCTTCCTCTTCACGGCGGAAGTGGTTGACCGTGTAGTCGATCAGGGCGTCCAGGGTGCGCAAGATGGTGGCCTTTGCGCTGCCATCGCGCATCGCCGTGGCCAGATCGTTGAAAAGACGGAACAATTGCTTGTGGTCATCGTCGAGGGCGGGATGGTTGACGCTCAGGCTATCGCGCCATTCGAGCGTCGGCACATCGGAAGACGCCTCGTTGGCCCCCCTGACGACCTGACGGACATCCGCGAGGAACCGTGTAACGGTGTTCTGCATCTGCTCGGTTTCGCCATAGACCTGATTTGCGGCAATGGCTACGTTATCGACAATCTTGACGGCATCCTGGGACACCCGTGTGACGTCTGATATGCGCTCGGTCACCAATCTCGTGCTTTCCGCCGCTTCCCCGGCGTGGCTGGCAATCTCTTTGGTTGTGCTCTCCTGGCGTCCCATCTCGGATGCGATGGTGTTGGCGATTTCGTTGATCGATCCGATGGTGCGGGAAATATTGCCGATCGCCGACACGGCTTCGGCGGTTTCCTGCTGAACCTGGGAGATGCGGGCGGCGATATCCTCGGTCGCCTTGCCGGTCTGGTTGGCCAGATTCTTGACCTCGCCGGCCACCACCGCGAAACCCTTGCCGGCATCACCGGCCCGGGCCGCCTCGATGGTGGCGTTGAGCGCCAGCAGGTTGGTTTGACTGGCGATATTGGAAATCAGCTTCAAGACCTCGCCGATGTCGGCGACGGTCTGGCTCAGGCTCTGGATGCGCTGGTTGGTCGCTCCGGCCTGATCCACGGCGCTCGCCGCGACGACGGCGGCGCGCGACACTCGCTCCCCGATCGAACCGATGCTGACCGCCAGGTCGCCCGCGGCCGAGGACACCGCCCGGGCGTTGCCGTTGGCCTGATCGGCGGCGGAGGAGGCGAGGGACGCGGTCTTGAAGGTTTCGGAAACGCCCGCGCTCAGGGCGTCGGAGGCGCTTGAGACCTCCTTCACCGAGTTGGAGACCGAACCGAACAGACGGGCCACCGCGCCCGAAAAATCGTTGGCGAGAACCTCGATTCTCTGCTGGCGCCCGGCCCGCTCGGCCTGGGCCTGCTGGGAGCGGATGCGCTCCATCTCGATGGCGTGGTCCTTGAAGACCTGAACCGTTGCCGCCATCGAACCGATTTCGTCATTGGCGTCAATGTGGGGCACGGTCACCGAGAGATCGCCGTCCGCGAGGGTTTTCATCGCCTCGGTGATGCGGCGCAACGGAGCGACGATTCTGCGCGAGACGATCAGGGATGCCACGACAATGCCGCCGGTAATTCCAACAATCGTCAAGATAATGATCAGCCAGAAATCCCGGCGATACTCCGAGGCAACCTCGTCTCTCAGGCGCAGGACTTCCCGTTCATTGGCGGCGGACAGGGTTTTGATTTTGTCATTGAGAGCGGTTCGTACCGCCCGGTTGGCGTCATTGTCCCCGAAGGTCCGGGCCTCGTCCAGACCGACCTCCCGGGACAGGCGGACCAGTTCGGTGCGGAAGCGGATGAACTCTTCGGTCGCCTGTTTGGCGGCATCGAAGGCGCTCCGTTGTTCTCCGGGATAGGCCTCGCTCCAGTTGCCGAGGGCGGCGCGCAGACGCTCAAGGCTGGCCAGCAGCGGTAAGGCGTACTTTTCCGATTCGCTCCGAGATTTCGACATGTAGATCCCGCGCGAATCCATCACCACCGCGAGAATCAGGCCGTTGACCCGCTCGCCGAGGATGGCGCCCCTCGAGGCTCCCTCCATTTTCGTCACGACCTCCTCGTAGGAGGTGAGAATCCGGATGCCATACAGGCTCACGGTGGCGGCGGCCAGGGCCAGGATGGCCATCGCGAGGTAGACGCGAGCGCTGATACTCTTCGTGTTCATCGATCTCTCCAAACGCGTCGTTGTCGGACGAATGCTTCGCGGTTGATCTGCCTATTTTGTAATCCGACTCTCTAAAAAATTCCGGCCGGGCTGGCGCTGGCAGTCAGGTGCTCGGCTCTGGGAAAATTTCAAGCCAGGCCCGCCTTGCGCGCGCTCGCGCCCTTGCCCGGCATCGCTTCGGGGAAGAGGTGGCGGATGTGCTGGGCGACATCCTCGGCAAAGTCGCCGTCGTCAAGGCCCTTGAAGGCACGGGGCTGCCCCTTGGGCGCCTGCTGCCGCTGGGCGATATTGCGGCTGATGACCGGCAGGGCCTCGGAACTCGTCTTGAGCAGTTCGGCGAGCAGATCGCGGCTGAGTTCGCAGAGCAAAACCGGAGTGCGGGTGCGCACCGTCGATGCGTGCGCCTCGCCCTGAAAAATCACCGCGGGATCGAACAGGTCGCCGGGCCGCAGCATCGGCGGCGTCTCGCCGCGCGCCGGTTTGCGCCGGCTGGTCTCGGCCGAGAGCAGCCCCTCCAGCACCAGATAGAGGGTGGTGCCCGCTTCGCCGGCCTGGGCGATCAGCTTGCCGGCGACCTCTTCCCGCAGCCGGGCGCCGCGCGCCAGCACCAGAAGGTCGCCTTCGGCAAGGCCGCGGAACAGCTCCGTGGCCCCGATTAGCGCGCTCAGCCGGGTGGCGTCGGGCAGATGCAAGCCCTCGTGGGGCGTGTCGGCCACGGCCTCCTGGCGCGGCAGGGCGGGCTCCAGCCCGGCCTGGGCCAGATGAATCAGCACGTTCTGAAGCACCGCCGGACGGGCATTGACCAGATATTGCCACTCGGCCTTGTAGAAGATGGCGTATTCGACCCCCTCGAGCTTGATCGCCTTCACTTCGATCCAGGGCTGGTGGGTCGAGGGACCAACCAGCTCGGTCAGCGCCTCGAGCGCCGCGGCCTGGAGGATGCGCACGGCGCGGCCCAACGGGACGCGGGCATCCAGGGTCACGGTGGCGAAGCGGTAGCTTGAGGGTTCGGGCTGGCTGAAATTGGTGATCGTGCACGAACTGAACTTGCTGTTGGGCAGGATCACGACATCGCCGTAGAAGTCGCGGATGCGGCTGGTGCGCCAGCTGATTTCCAGCAATTGGCCGACGATCGCGTCGTCTCCCGACTTGTGCAGCCGGATATGCTCGCCGATCCGCACCGCCCGGTCGATGTTGAGGGCGATGCCGGCGAAGACGTCCTGAAGCAACTCCTTCAGCGCCATGCCGAGCACCAGTCCGGCGACCCCGGATGCCGCCCACAGCACCGTCAGATCCTGGTCGAAGACGATGCCGGCGCAGGCCGAGGTCGCGATCAGATAAATCACCAGTCCGGAAATCTGGCTGAGCAGGCGCGGCACCGGCGTCCCGGTGGCACGGACGACGATGCCGTCGAAGATGACATAGCGGATGATGCGCTGGGCCAGAATTGCCAGCGACAGAAAGGCGATGACCCCGAGAATGTACTTCAGGGCCTTGCGCGTGCTGTCCACCGCCGCCAGACCGAAGGTCTGGTAGGTGTCGCCGCCCAAATAAAAGAACGCGAAGATGGCGCAGCACACCAGCAGCGGCGCAATGATCTTGCCGATGATTTGCCGGAGGGACTCGTTCATGAGCGATCCTTCACGCGAACCGGATACGGTCGGACGCCGCCTTGAGGCGCTGCGCCATCTCGCTGAGCGAGCCCATGGTGGCGGAAATTTCCTCGGCGGCGCCGGCCGTGGTCTGTCCGACCATGTGCAGATGGGTCACCCGGTCTTTCAGCACATGGGTCATGGCGTTCTGCTCGTCGATGGCGGCGGCGATGGCCTGGACGGTCGCGCCGCTGTCCCGGGCGCTGCCGACGATCTGGGTGATGGCCGAACCGGCGGCCTGCGCCGCGACGACGCCGCTCTGAACCGTGCCGGCGGCCTCGTCGATCAGGCTGCGGATGTCCCGGGTGGCGCCGGCCACCTCTTCGGCCAGCTTGGTGATCTGGTGGGCGATCAGGCCAAACCCCCGGCCATGTTCGCCCGCCCGCACCGCCTCGAGACCGGCATTGAGGGCCAGCACATAGGTTTTGTCGGCGATGGTGGTGATCAGGCTGCTGATCTGGCCGATCCGGGCGTTGCCCTTGTGGATGCTTTCCACGACCGCCGACAGATGGGTGAGCTTGGTTTGACCGTTCTCGGCGGCGATGGCGGTTTCTCCGGCCAGCGAACTCGCCCGCTCGGCGCTGCGCGCGATTTCCCCCACCGCCGCCGCCGTTTGTTCGATGGCCGAGGAGACCTCCGCCAGCGTGATCATCTGGCTGGCCGCCTGCCGGGAGACGTCGACCGCCGCCGCCGTGGTTTCGGTGGCGGAGAGCGCGACCTGGGCGGTCGAGTCCGCGACCTCGCCGATCACCGCGCGCAGCTGGGCCGCGGCCTGATTGAGATTGACCTTGATGGCGGCGAAATCGCCCTGATAAGAGCCGTCGATCGAGCGGGTGACATCGCCTCCGGCCATGGCCTGGGCGAACACCGAAATCTCGTCGAGCAGCGAGACCAGCGCTTCGAGGCTGCGGTTGACGTTGCCCTTGAGCGCGCGCAAATCGCCTTCGTAGGCGCCGGTGATGCGGCCGCGCACGTCGCCCGCCGCCAGTTTCGCCATCACCGAGGCGACCTCGAAGAGCGGTGCCGTCAGGATTTCCACCAGATCGTTGACCCCGCCGACCAGGACGGCGAATTCACCGGCATGACGCGCCGGATCGGCACGGGTCGACAGCGCGCCGGTCCGGGCCGCTTCGATCAGGGCGCCGAGATCCCCGGCCACCGCCTTGAGCGTCGACACGATCAGCGCCGCCGCCCGGACCATCTCGCCGATTTCGTCCTGGCGCCCGTCGTCGGTGAGATCGACCGACAGGTCGCCCTTCGCCAGCCGCTCGATGATGGCGCTGACATGGCGGACGGGCAGGGTGATCGAGCGGATGATCACGGCGCTGAACCCGATCCCCAGCACCACGGCGCCGGCCAGCAGGCCGATCATCAGCGTGCGCAGGCGGTCGTAGCGGATCTGCGAGGCTTCGTATTCGGCCTTCGCCACCTCGATTTGAACGTCGATCAGCGCGCCGAACTTCTCCGACACCGGATCGATGCCGGGATAGAGCGACTTTGCCGCGAACTCGGCCAGCTGGTCGGCCTTGCCGGCCTCGAGGATGGCATGGATGCGCGCGACCTCACGGTCGGCCGCGATCATCAGCGGCTCGATCTGGGCGACCAGCTTCTTTTCCTCGTCGACCAGGAACGTGGCCAGATAGTCCTGCCATTTCTTGTGGATGATCTGGCTGGCGGTGTCGATGTTCTTGAGGGCCTCGGCATAGGAGAGACCACCGTTCCGCGCCTTGTGGGTGGTGTCGACGATATTCACCGCGTACATGTCGGCGATGATCTTCAGATCGCGCAGCGGCACCACACGGTCGTTGTAGACGGTATCGAGGGCCGCGTCGGTCGTCTTGATCCCCTGAAGGCCGAGCATCCCGACCATGGTCATGAACACGATCAGCAAGGCTACCAGCACCATCAGGCGGTGACCGATCTTGAGATTCTTCAGCATGAAAGCCTTCCAGGATAGGGGGCGTCGGTGATGGAGTGTCGCGGCATCAAGGAGGAGGGGGCTCGTCGTCGGGAGCCGGCGAAAGCTGGGCCCAGCCCGCGAGGCAACCGGCCCCGTGCGCCGAAACGATCCGGCTGATGTCCCGTCCGAGGGCACTCTCGCGGACGAGAAAATAGCAGCGTTCGCCATCGTCGCCGATCGCCTCGAAGAGCGCGCGGACCCTGGCGGGCAGCGCGGGCAGGGGGGACCAGCGGATTTCCGGCGATAAGGGGGCCACGGAGTCGGTGAGCAGGGCGGCGGGTCTGCGTCCGGCGCGGCGGACCATCAGGATGTAACGGCCGGACTCCGGCCGGGCGCCGGTCCCGAGGAACGCGCCGAGGTCGAGCAGCGTGGCACTCCCCGCACCGCGCGCCGGGACGCGCGGCACCTCGGCATTCCGGAGAATTCCCAGGGACGCCGCGACCGGAAACACGCAGGCATAGTCCCCGGCCCGCGCGACCACGCCGTTTCTGCTCGCCAGCCCCTGCCGCCGTTCGGTGGCGTGGCGCCGGGCGCCCTGGGTGGTGTGAAAGTCGGAAATCGGCCCGAGATGGCGGGTCAGGGTCTCCACTCCGGCCGCGTCCCCGCCCAGCGCTCCCGGGTCGATCACCTCGAGCGCGCCACGGCTGGGATCGAGGAAGCAGACGAAGTCGCCGCGGCGGTGGGATACCGTCTGCAACTGCCGGCTGTGGGCGATGGCCATGCCATGGATGGTCGAGACCGTGGCGGCGATCCGGCGGGGGCCGCCATCGAGCACCAGCCCCCATGGCTCGTCGGCGGCGGCCTGTCCCAGCCAGCCGCCGAGCGATACTCCGGCCAGCATTTCACCGGCCAGGGTCACCAAGCGCTCATAGGGTTCCCCGGCGCGCAGGGGCGCGCAGCCCTCGTGGCGTCCGGCGAACAGCACGGCGGCGGCCGGCAGGGCGAAGCAGGTGCCGGCGACGCCGACCACCAGCAAGGGGATGTCCCGGCCGTCCTCGGCGGGTGCGGATGCGCCCGGCGGCAGGGGCGCCTCTCCCTCGGCCGCGACCAGACCGGCGAGGATCTGCTCGATTTCAGGCTGAGCGCTGGCGGGCGCCCGCTCTCGCACCCGGCCACCCGACATCACGCCATCGACCCGCAGCACCACCGGTCCCTTGGCGGTCAGAACGCGCAGTCCGAACTGGCCACCGCGCGGCTCCCCGCCCCACAAACCCGCCAGGTCGATCTGAAGCATCGGCGCGGTTTCGTGAAACACGATCCCCTCGATGGGCGGTTCCGTGAACGGAACCGCCGCCGCGACCGTCGCCCGGGAGATGCCGAGCACCATGTGTGCCGGAATCGCGGCCTGACGCCCGCCGCAGCTGAAGACGATCATCTCCCCGACGGGATTCGAGGTGGTTGGCGCGGGCGCTGATTCCATCGTTAGTTAAGCATTCGTGAGAAAAAGGACTGCCGCAGACGTTTCACGGACTATCGCGCCTTCCCAGGCCGATCACAAACGATTTTATGATGCCCCGACTCTTGCGTGCCGCCAAAATAGTCCCGGCGGGCGGGTGCATTGTCATCGAACAATACAGTGTCGAGCCTGATTCTCGCGAACCGCTCGGATTGACGCACCTGTCCCGGACCCCACTGTGCGCGTTCCCGGTTATCAATCGTCAAGGGCTTGCAGGGGGAGATGCGGTAATGAGTGGCCCTGGGCATTGAGTTCCGAGCGCAACCGATCCACCTTCAGGGGCAATGACACACGATCTGCCACCGACCGCCGCTCCGGAGCCGGCTTGCGCCTCCCAGCCCGCCGCCGACCCGCCCTGCCGGGGCGGGCCGGTGCCCGACGCCGCCGTTGCGGCCGAAGCCGTTCCCGCATGGCTGGCCGGCTTTGATGCCAGCGCCGCCGCGCTGGTCGATGTCCGGCCGATGCTGGCCGAGGGGCGCGAACCGATCGCCGATGTGCTGGCGGCGGCCGAACAGATTCCCTCTGGCGGCGGCCTGATCATCCTGGCGCCGTTCAATCCGGCGCCGCTGCGCGGGCTGCTTCATCAGCGGGGGTTCGCGACCTATGGCCGCCGTCTCGGCGAGCGCCGCTGGAACATCCGGGTTGTCCGGGGCGCGGCGGCTCCCTCGCCGGTCCGCGAGGCGCGCCCTGTCGAGGTCCGGCGGACGGGCGGGGGCGGGTTGAAACTGGGCGGGGCCACGCAAAGGCTGCTGCCCGAGGTGATTCCGCTGCGCTTCTTCGGGGTCGCGCTGCTGTGCCATGCCGCCGCCTGGGCCGGGATTCTGATTTTTGCGGAGGAGGTGTCGGGGTATCGGGGCGGAGCGGGGCCGGTGCTGGCCGTTCTGCATCTGGTTGCCCTCGGCGTTCTGCTGGCCACCGCCATGGGGGCGTCGTTCCAGATGCTGCCCGTGGCCTTCGCGCTGCCGCCGCCGCCCGCCCGGTTGTGCCACCTCGCCTTCGTGCTGCTGGTGACCGGCGGGGCCGGGCTGATCTCGGGCTTCGCCCTGTACGAACCGCTCCCGATGGTCGGCGGCGCCATCCTGTTGGGCGGAGCGGTGATGCTGCATGGGCTGTCGATGACGCGGCTGGTCATGCAGGCGGGCGACGACGGCCTGCTCCGGTGGCATCTCGGCGCGGCGCTGGTGGCCATCGGCTGCGCGGTCGTGCTCGCCATCGGGTTGAGCCTGGACGTCCGGTTCGGTTGGCTGGACAGCCATCCGGATGTGGCGCGGGCTCATCTCGTGTTGGCCGGTTTCGGTTTCATGGGTCTGCTCGTGCTGGGCTTTTCCCAGATTCTGATGCCGATGTTCGCGGTTTCGAATCCCACCGGCGACAGGCTGGCCTGGGCGGCCTTCGCGCTGGCCGTGCTGGCGGTGCTCGGCGCCGAGGCCGGAGCCCTGGCCGATCTCCGTGCCTTGCTGATCGCCGGTCTGGTGGCCGGGCTTTGCGCCGCCCTGTGCCACATTATTCAGATGACTCTCATGCTCCGGAAGCGCATCCGGGCGCGGCTGGGGCCGGAATTTCTGTTGATCCGGCTGTCCTGGCTGTTCTGCCCGCTTTCGCTCGGGTTGGCGCTGGCGATCGTGCTGGAGGCCGGCCCGGATACCCTGACGCCTCTGTTCGGGTTCTGCCTGATCTTCGGCTGGTATCTGAGCTTTCTGCTCGGGGTTCTGCAACGAATCCTGCCGTTTCTCGCCTCGATGCACGCCAGCCGCCTCGGCGCCAAGGCGCTGTCGCCGGTCAAGCTGGCGTCCGAACCCTGTCTCACGGTCCACCGGTGGTGCCATATCGCGGCGCTGGCGCTGGTGGGCGCCGGTCTGATCCTGGCCGATGGCTGGATCATCAGGCTGGGCGCTCTGGCCGGTTTGGCCGGAGCCCTGGCCTTCCTTCTGTTCGGGGCCGAAGTCCTGAAACGAACGCGGGGACACATCTCCGCTGCTTCGGCCTGATCCTGATTGGCCCCCGAAAGGAGCCCCGCCCATGATCGACGCGATGCTGCATGAAGACCACGTGGCGACACTCGATATCATCAACAAACTCGAGGTCCGGATCGGCAACGGCAAATGGGATCGCCGGCTGGAGCCGTCGGTACCGTCCGACCGGTTGCTCCTGGAAGCGCTGATCGCGATGATGGACAGTGAAGTCCGTCATCATCTGCCCTTCGAGGAGAAAGAGCTGTTTCCGAAGCTCGATGATTTCGGCTTCGAGGATGTCACCGGCATGCTCTTCGACGAGCACGAGGCGATCCGCTCGCTGATCGCCAGCCTGCGCCCGCTGTCGGACGCGGCGCTGGCCGGCGGATTCCGGGAGGATAGCTGGAAGGCCTTCCACGGTTTTCTCGCCGACCTTGCCGGCCTTGTCATCTTTCACATTCAGAAGGAGGAGATGGGCATCATCTCGCGCTTGCGGATGCTCCTGGGGCCGGACGAGTGCCAGGAGATGGCGTCGACATACACAGCCCTGCTGTCCAAGAGCCGGTGAGCGGTTCCGGGACGGGGCTTCCGTCTATTCGGTCGCGGCGCCGGCTTCCGCGCGGGGGCAGGAAAATGACTCGTCCTGCATGGCGTCGCGGGCCGGAACCGCCTCGGTGGCCGTGGGGTGGAGGCGGCGCAGCCGGCATTCCTCGGTGACCGCAGTTTCCAGCAGCGCCGCCATCTGGCGGTAGAGCGGTGGGGCATCGCTGGCCCGGATGGCCCGGCACAGCGGCGCGATCCAGCGGCCGAGATGGTAGTCGAGAAACGCGCCGATCGCCGCCATGGTCACCGCCCGCCGGGAGCGCCAGCCCTGGGTGAGGGCGTAGGCCTCCTTGACCAGCAGCAGGCTGAGAAACTCCAGCTCCGCCCCGAGATGATCGGCGCGGTTGCGGTCGGGGCCGGCGGCCTCGAGCCCGAACGCCTTGTAGAAGCCGCTGATATCGGCCATTTCCACCGAACGCCCGCCCAGCCGCCGGCCGTCGCCATAGGCGGTTTCGTAGAGCTGAAGCGGTCCGGCGCCATGAAACAACCGCAGATATTCCGGGGCGAGGTCGGCGGCGGTCGCGCCGGCCCAACTCCTCGCCGCCAGCCGCAGCCGCGCCGTCACGCGGGCGGGCAGAGTCTCCGGCCGGGATGGCGAGGATTTGGGCAGCAGGCGGCGGCAGTCGGCCCGCATGGCCACCGCATGGCCTTCGCCGGGATAGGCGAAGCCGCGGGCGATCAGGCGGAACACCGCCGCGCGGGCCAGCAGGCTCTCGGCGGTCCGGTCGCCGGCCTGTGGCGGCGGCTTGAACAGCTTCATGTCGCGCTCACTTTTCCAGGCTTAAGGGCACCCAGTCGGACCAGGCCTTGCGCGAGCCGGTTTCGTCCTTGCCGCCCTCCCAGACCGCGAACGCGGCGACGCTGCCGTCTCCGGGGGCCAGTTTGGGATCGAACTCGCCATCGGTTTTCATGGGGCGGGCGATCACCACCGTCCAATGGCCATCGGCCCACACCCCCTTGGCGCCGGCCCGCTGCTGCGGCTTGACGGTCAGCGAGCCGAAGCCCGCCGCCATCTGGTCGAGCACCGGCGACTTGCCGACCCGCGACACCGGATTGCCCAGCCCGACCGCGCCGGTATAGGCCCGGGCTTCCTCGGGCTTCAGCAGGTCCCCGGTGTAAAAATCGATATGGGCGTTGGGGTAGATGTCCGGGAGCTTGGGCTCGCCCTGTTCCTGATCGCGCTGAAGCGCCGCCCGCCATTGCATGATGGTCACCGGCTGATCGGCGTCGCCCATCATCGGATTGGGCGGATTGTTGGCGTCGTAGGCCTTGACCGGCAGTTCCACCGCCGCCTGATCGCCGAAGCGGTCGAGATCGATGGTGTCGCTCTTGGTCGGATCGTCCCAGCGCAACTGGAAGGTGAGCCACAGCCCGTCATGGACCGCGCGCACGGTCAGCGCCGACACCGCCGGCTCGGCATTGACCGGCGTCGCGATCATCTGGGCCTGAAGGGCGACCGTCAGCGGCGTCGCCTGCTGCCACAGCCCGGCATCGGGATCGAGCACCGGTCCGGTGCCGGCGGCGATGCGCTGGACCAGCAGGTGATCATCGGCAGCCGCCATCCCGGTTCCGGCCAGCAGCAGCGCGGCGGCCAGGGCGGCACGTGAAACCATACCCGTGTACCTCATGGCGTTCTCTCCCGCTCAGGTGATGTTGGACCGGTAGGCCTGGAGCTTCTCGTCGAAGACGGCGCGGGTGAAGATCGGTTCGTGCATCGGCACCCGGATGATCTCGTCGCCCTGTTCGGTGTAGCCGGTCACGGTGTCGCCATCGACCTTGTAATGGTGGCTGATCTCCTTGGTGGCGCCGAACAGCATCAGCGCGCCGAGCAGCTTTTTATCTTCGGCGGCCCGGCGATAGACATTGACCGCCTGATCGACGGTCGCCCCGAACATCTGCTTGAGGAACCACGAGGGCACATGCATCGGCGGGATGTAATAGACGTTGGGCTCGAGCCCCAATTGCGGGAACAGCGGCCGCGCCACCTTGGCGATGTGGACGATATAGTCGAGCGGATTGTCCTCGCGCGCCTGATCGGGGGTGTTGATGAAGCCCTGGAGGCGGATTTTGCCGATGCAGCCGATGGTGCAGCGGGTCTGCTGGCCGGCTTCGACGGCGGGATAGCAGCCGACGCACTTTTCCGAGGTGCGGTTGAGGGCGTTGAAGAACGGCTTCTTGTAGGGGCAGCCCTTGACGCACTCCCGGTAGCCCCGGCAGCGCTCCTGATCGATCAGCACGATGCCGTCCTCGGGCCGCTTGTAGACCGACTGGCGCGGGCAGGCGCCGAGGCAGGCGGGATAGGTGCAGTGATTGCAGATGCGCGGCAGGTAGAACATCCACTGCATGTGCGGCATTTGCAGATAGGCGCCGCCCTCGTTGATGATGCCGCCGGTCGAATCATCTTCGCCGATGTTGGGGCTGGTGTAGTCCATGTCCTCGGGGCGATAGCCGAGCACCCGCTCGCCCTCGGGCGCGGCCTCGAAGATGGTCTTGCCCTGATAGGGGCCGGCATCGATCGGCTGAACCCCGAGCTTCTCCAGAATCCGCACGTCCCAGCCCAGCGGATAATAGCCGTAGGGCTTGCTCTCGACATTGTTCCAGAACTGGTATTCCTGGCCGCGTCCCGACGTCCACGTCGTCTTGCAGGCGATGGTGCAGGTCTGGCAGGCGATGCATTTGTTAAGGTCCATCACCATGCCGAACTGCTTTTTCGGCCGGGCGCCCTCATAGAGGTAGTCCATGTCCCGGCCGATTTGCCAATTGAAAACCTTGGGCATTTGAATGCTCCTGAAGTCGATGAAACCGCCGGATCAGCCGACCTTGACGAAACCGCCCTTGAGATAGGAGAGCAGCGAGGCGTTCTCGGAGGCCGGGCGGAAGCCCAGCGACGCCGGGCGCCATGTTCCCTTGCCGTCCATGCCGCCATCCTCGGCCTTGGTGAAGCGGGCCATGGATTCGCGTGGCGCGCCGGTCACGCAGTGAACATCGACGTTGAAGCCCTTGGTCACCTCGTTGGTCCAGGTCTTGCGGCTGATCAGCGAGGCGGTCTGATGGGTCGGCTTCAGCCAGGAGCGGGTCAGGCTCTGCTGGCTGCCATAGCGGAACATCGCCTGGTAATTGGTCTCGGGGTTGCGGGCCAGACCATCGGCCCGGGTCTCGTGGCCCTTCACCGAACCGGGGGTCGCCGGATAGGCGTTGTGCCACATGCGGGTGACGCCGCGCGGTGTGCCGGGATAGAAGCGCACCCGGACCATCAACCGCGCCACCTTGTATTCGGCCTTGCGGGCGGGATCGTCCCAGCCCCGGAAGGGCAGATCGGCGGGGTCGCCGTCGATATGGACGTAATCGCCGTCCTTGAGGTTCATGGCCAGCCCGTCGAGCGGATGCATGTCGACGTACATTTCGCCGGTACTGGGGCTGCGCTTGTCGTGGCGGTAGATGTCGCCGAAGGGGCCGAACAACACCGTCATCATGTCGGTGTCGATCGGCGTGGTGTGGGCGCCGTGGCGGTATTTGGGCGTGTGGAAGATGTGCTTGAAGCCCTTGGCGTCCAGCGGATGCTTGGTCTTGACCAACTCCTCGACGGTGTAGGAGGTGTTGCGCATCTGGCGGGACTGGGCGCTGCGGTCTTCGGCGCCGATGCCCCAGTCGGCGGGCAGCTTGGCCCGGATCGCCGGATGGGGCGCGGCGGCGATGGCGCAGGGGTCGTGGAAGGTCGCTTCCGAGGGCTCGCGATGGACGATCAGGTTTTCGCCCGCCTCGATGAACTCGGCTTCCGGCCGGTAGAACTCCAGCCGGCCGGTCTTGGTGTACCAGGGCCGGGATTCGCTGACCTGCTCCCAGCTGTTGATGCGCGGGTAGGTGCGGGTGTTGAGCAGCGCCGGGATGCCCAGCTTGGCCTTGGCCTCCAACTCCTCGACCTTGTAGCCCTTGAGCGGGGTCGAGGCGTCGATGATGCGCTGGAGATAAACCTGGGGCTGGCCGCTGGTCACGAAATGCCACATCTGGGCGAAACGGGGGTCGCCGGTCAGTTTTCCCAGTTCTCCCGCCACCAGCGGATAGATTTCGATGTCCGACAGGGTTTCGTAGACCCGCTTCATCGGCGTGCGCGGATACATCTGCACGAAGGGGTTGGTGTTGGAGCCGGTCATGTCGGCGATCTTGAATTCCGCCCAGGAATCGACGCCGTAAACAATGTCGGAGAACTCGCAGGAGCCGGTCCACCACCAATCATTATAGGCGACGACCTCGCATTTTGGCAGGGTGTTGAACACCACGTCGTAGAACCATTTCTGGTTGCCCAGGCTGGAGTTGGAATTGACCTGCCAGATCGCCTTGGTTGGCGTCGGCATGTGGGCGCCGGCGGTGATCTTCTTGGTGCCGGCCTTCATCGGCCGTTCGCCGTTGATCCAGTAATGCATGGATTCCGGGCGATAGGCCGGGCGCAGCTTGACCGGGCCGGCGGGGTCGAGTTGGGGATTGAACGGGTCTTCGACGGTGTAGCGCGGAATACCCGAAAACAGGGTGTTCTTGTAGTTGCCGGCATAGCTGCCAAGATTGCCGCCATGGCGGCCGAGACTGCCGGCCAGGGCCAGGATCAGGAACTGGGAGCGGTCCTTGTTGTCGTTGTTCCAGAACTGGTTCGGCCCCATGCCGCAGGCGAGCAGGGTGTGTCCGCCCGAGGCCGCGACCTCGCGGGCGAGATTGATCACCGCCTCCTTGGGCGCCCGGGTGATCTGGGCGACCTGATCGGGCGTCATGTTGGCGTCGAGATACTGGCGGGTGAGATCGAAGACCGAGCGCACCTCGACGGTCTTGCCGTCGGTGGTGGTGACCATGAAGGTGCCGTGCAGCGCCGGCTTCAATTTGAGCTTGGCGAAATGTTCGCCGACGTGATCGTGACTGACTGGCACCGGTTTTCCGGACTCCAGGTCCCAGATCACGTAATCGTTGAAGTCATGGGCATAATGGCTGCCGATCACCATGCCAGACTGCATCGTGGTCGGCGGCGCCTTTTCCTCGCCGACCAGCACCTTGGTGAAGTTCTTGTACTCGGCGGTTTGGTAGTTGGGCAGGATGTCTTTCGCTTCCAGCCGCTCCAGGGTGTCCATGCGCACCAGGCTGGGCAGATCGGTGAAATTGGCGACGAACTGTTCATCGTAGAGCTTTTCGGCGATCATCACCTGGGCCATGCCGAGGGCGAAGGCCGGATCGGTGCCGGGGCGGATCACCACCACATCGTCGCAGCGGCAGGCGGTGGCCGAATATTCCACTGTGATGGCCACCACCCGCGCGCCCTTGAGCCGGGCCTCGGTCAGCCAGTGGGAATCCGGCATCTTGGTGGTGATCCAGTTCATGCCCCAGACCAGGATCAGCTTGGCGTTCTCGGTGTCGAACAGCTCGAAATCGTTGGTCTGCTCGCCGGTGACCATCGGGTGTCCGGGCGGCAGATCGGTGTGGAAGGTGTAAGAGTCGAAGGTGCCCGAGCCCTTGGCCTCCTCGGGCTTGACGCCGCGCAGGTTGGCATCGAGCAGGGCCAGCGAGTTGCCCATGCGGAAGGCGCCGAAGATGCGCGTCGCCCCCTGATAGGCCATGCCGCCGCGGAACTTGGTCACCCGGGTGCCGGCGCCGTCCACGGCGTTCACCATGTCGGGGTCATAGCCCTGGGCGAGCAGGCGCTTCTTGCCCTCGTCGCCGGAATAGGTCTTGGCGATGTCGTGCAGCGCGCGGGCGTGGTAGGCGGCGGCCTCGGCATGGCTGACCTTGACCCAGCCGTCCCAGCCGCGCTTCATCTTGTCCGGGGGTGCGGCGCCGGTCACCGGATCGCGCGGGAAGCCGGCGTCGGCCCAGGCCTTGAAGCCCTTGCGCAGAAAGGCGCCATTGATCCGGCGGTCGCCGTAAAAGCGCCGCGCCAGCACCAGCCCCTTCTGGCAGCAGCGCGGGTCCCAGCGCGCCGAGGATTTGTTGCCATAGAGGTCCTCGGCCTTGCCATAGCCGTAGGTCGGCTCGATGCGCACCACGACATCGTTTTTGACAAAGGCGTTGAGCAGGCAATTATGGGTGTCGTTGGGACAGCACATGAAGACGAACGAGCCGTCGGTGCGGAAGATGTCGCGGTAGAGGTGCTCCCAGTCGCGGTTCGGGTACTCGGCCAGCGGATTGGCCACCGACACCGGCGCCAGATGGCGGAAGTCGGCCAGCGCCGCCCCCGGTGCCGCCAGCGCGCCGAACCCGGCGGCTCCCGCCAGTTTCATGAACCGGCGCCGGGACCATGAAGCCTGTTTCATCTCCGCCATTATCCAGCCTCCTGAACGTGCGAGCCCTGCGGCTGCCCAATCTATGGGCAAGACGATGTTTACAGAATTTTAAGGAACAGCGACAGGTCCATTAAGCCGCACGATCGTACCATGAGCCCGCAGGAGGGCTGGCTTGATGCTTGTCAAGGCCGCTAAGTAAGGGGCGCGCATAAAGTGCGACGCATCGACGCATCGCGCCCGCTCACGCGCCGATTGGGCCGAGAGCGGGCGGTGCGGTGCGCGGGAGTTGGTATCGGCGGCGACCGCCGCCGATGAGCGAGGTTTCGCTGATGGGTTTTCATCAGCGAAAAGTAGCGCAAAGGTCAGCCGCCCTTACTGCCGCTTATCCCCGCCTTGACACGCGTCTTCACGGGCAAGCCAATTTTCGTCATCATGAGCGTTCCAATTCGAGGCCGCGCGACGCCACCAACCCCGGTACGAGTCGGGATCGATGCGGCGGGCTACAGTTCAGGGGAAACCGGCCGGGTCAGTGCCGTGTCGGCAAGATAGCTGAGTTGGGAGGGACGGACAAGGCTCTGCCAAATTCTCAAACCAAACGGCCTCCGGCAATCCCGGCGCGGTTCACTCTGCAAGCCAAAGGCGGAAACAGTCATGAGAATGCTCCAGGCGTTTTTCTCAGCTCGATATTTCGTGTTCCTGCTTGCCGCGGGCGGTGGGACGGTGCTGGCGGCGGTCGCCATAACCGGCGGCGGATGGACTTGGGCGCTGGTGGCGGCTCTCGCGCTCACCGCGCTGGGCGTCCACGACATTGTCCAGGCTCGCCACAGTCTTTTGCGTAACTATCCGATCGTGGGCCACGCCCGCTTCATGTTGGAAGAGCTGCGCGGGGTGGTTCGGCAGTATTTTCTGGAAGGGGACGACGAAAATGTTCCGTTCAGCCGCAACAAGCGGTCCGTGGTCTATCAGCGGGCCAAAGAGGAACTCGACAAGCGGCCGTTCGGAACAAAGCTCAATGTCTATGCCCCGGCCTTCGAATGGCTGAATCACTCCATTGCCCCGAAGCAGCCTGTCCCGCAACCGGACAGGCTGATAGTCGGTAGTCCCGACTGCTCCCGCCCCTATTCCATCTCGCGGCTCAATATCTCGGCGATGAGTTTCGGAGCGCTCGGCGCCAATGCCATCCGGGCGCTCAACCGCGGTGCCCGCATGGGGGGATTTGCCCACGACACCGGCGAGGGGGGCTGCAGTGTCCACCACCTTGAGGAAGGCGGGGACCTCATCTGGGAAATTGGCAGCGGCTACTTCGGCTGCCGTACTCCAGACGGACACTTCTCTCCTGAGCGCTTTTCCGAGCGCGTTGCTCTCGAACAGATCCGCATGGTGGAGATAAAGCTATCCCAGGGCGCCAAGCCCGGACATGGCGGCGTACTGCTCGGGGCGAAGGTCACACCGGAAATCGCGGCGGCGCGCGGGGTGCCGGTCGGAGTGGACTGCGTCTCTCCGCCCGGTCACTCGGCGTTCAGGACGCCGCTGGAACTGATGAGGTTCATCGGCGAGTTGCGCACGCTCTCTGGAGGAAAACCGATCGGCTTCAAGCTTTGCATCGGTCTGGAATGGGAGTTCATCGCCCTCGGCAAGGCAATGCTTGAAACGGGCATTCGTCCCGACTTCATCGTTGTCGATGGCGGCGAAGGCGGGACCGGTGCCGCACCACCGGAATTCATGGATCACGTGGGCATGCCCCTTCGCGATGGCCTGCTGTTCGCGCATAATGCTCTGGTCGGGATGAATCTGCGCAAAGACATCCGGCTTGCGGCCAGCGGCCGAATCGCGTCCGCCTTCGACATCGCCCGGGCCATCGTGCTTGGCGCCGACTGGTGCAATTCGGGCCGCGGCTTCATGTTCGCCGTCGGCTGCATCCAGGCGCAGAACTGCCATACCGGCCTCTGCCCGGTCGGCGTGGGGACCCAGGACCCGGCGCGCCAGCGGGCTTTGGTGATCGCCGACAAGGCCGAGCGCGTCTTTCACCTCCACCGGAACACGCTCGCCACCCTCGGCGAACTGGTGGCCGCGGTCGGCCTGGACCGTCCCGGACAACTGCGACCCCATCATTTCTCCCGGCGGCTCGGTCCGGATCGGGTGGAAACCTACGACCGCCTCTATAAGTTCCTTGAACCTGGCGAATTGCTGGCTGGCACCGACGATCCCTTGTTCAGGGCCGCCTGGTCTGCTGCCCGAGCCGACAGTTTCGCGCGGGCTCAGGCATGAGTTATGGGCAACTTCGTGCCATGCACCCCAAAAACGGAGAATAACAGACATGAAGGGTGAAACGCCCGCGGTCGCCATCGACGACTATGCCGCCACGGCGGGAGCGCGCAGGGCGGCAATTCAAGGGTACAGCGGCTCCCAACCGGGGGATCCGCTCCGTGCCGCCGAGGCCATCGTCCAGGCCGTGCAGTCGCCGGAGCCGCCATTGCATCTGGTGCTTGGCCGTCCGGCCTACGAGCAGGTGGCGGCGAAGCTGCGGGAGTTCCTGGGCGAGATGGAGACGTGGCGGGAAGTTTCGCTCGGCGCGGATTATCCTGTCTGACGGATTGCCGGAATTTCCCGAAAGGACCACGATGAGGGCTGAAAATGAGTGAGCCCGGGCTACCGCCCGTCCTGCTGTGGTTTCGGAGCGATCTGAGACTGGCCGACAATCCGGCCCTGACTGCGGCGGTTCTGTCGGAGCGCCCGGTCATTCCGGTCTTCATCCATGATGATGACCAGTCCGGCCTCGGCGGAGCATCCCGGTGGTGGCTTCACCACAGTCTCAAGGCATTGTCACGGGACATCGGCGCCTTTGGCACGACGCTGGTGGTCCGCCGGGGAGACGCGCCAACCGTTCTGGGAGCGCTTATCGAGGAGACCGGAGCCGATACTCTTCATTTCAACCGCGTGCCTCGCCCCCGCGAGACCCGCCAGGAAGAGCGGGTTGCCGGCTTGCTCGGGAGACGCGGCAGTGCCGTTCATGGCCACGACGCGGCCCTTCTCTTCGAACCGCGCGCCGTCAGGACGCAGGCCGGAGGTAACTTCAAGGTCTTCACCGCCTTCTGGAAGACCTGCATGGCTATGCCGGAGCCGTCTCGGCCGCTGCCGGTTCCGAAGGCACTGACCGGGTGGCCGCGATCCGTTCGGGGCATCGACGTCGAGGCCCTTGGGTTGCTGCCGACCGGCGTCGATTGGGCCGGAGGGCTTCGGGCCGTCTGGACACCGGGAGAACGGGGCGCCCAGGAGCGCCTGACCGATTTCCTCGAGGATGGCGTCATCGAGAGCTACGACAGCGACAGAGATCGTCCCGACCGCGAGGGAACGTCACGCCTTGGACCCCATCTCGCATTTGGAGAAATCAGTGTCCGGACGGTGTGGCATGCCGTCAGGACACTGTGCGCGCCAGGAAGCGGGGTGACGCGGTTCCTGACCGAGTTGGGTTGGCGCGAATTCTGCCACGACCTGCTGCTCCATCACCCCGACATGGCGGAACATCCTTTACGCCCGGAATTCAGGAACTTTCCCTGGAGGAGCGATCCCGAAGCGTTCCGGGCTTGGTGCCGGGGACGGACCGGCTATCCCATCGTCGATGCCGGTATGCGCCAGCTTTGGCAAACGGGCTGGATGCACAACCGGGTGCGGATGATCGCGGCGTCGTTCCTGATCAAGCATCTGCTCTGTCCCTGGCAGGATGGCGAGCGGTGGTTCCGGGATACCCTCGTCGACGCCGACGCCGCCAACAACGCGGCAGGCTGGCAGTGGGTCGCGGGATGCGGTGCCGATGCCGCACCGTTCTTCAGGATTTTCAATCCGGTCCTGCAAGGCGAGCGTTTCGACCCCGATGGTACCTATGTCAGACGATACGTGCCCGAGTTGGCCGAGGTGCCAGCGCAGTGGATACACAAACCGTGGAACGCCCCGCCGAAGGTGCTCGGGGCGGCCCAGGTCAAACTCGGTGCCGACTATCCGTTGCCCATGGTCGACCATACCCGGGCGCGGGCACTGGCCATGTCTGCGTTCAGGGCAATGTCAAGATCGTAAGGATTTCTTGGGACTCATGGGACGCATCTCAGTCGAACGTGTCGTAGAAGTCGGCTCCGACGTACTCGTGGAGGCGCCGCTCTGCCGCCAGATTTACTTTCGGAGGCCGATGATGGCTCCTGCGGCGAGGCCCGGTAGGATCGCCCGTTGTTAGGTGCCCTGTCGCTCAACGGAGGACAGCATGTTTGGTTATGCAGCGCTTGACCATGCCGCCGCGCCCCCCTGCCGGACACCTCGAACAATTCCGGATTGGACTCGCGCTCGCCGGGAAGGACTTCGCTGACCACCACGCCCCTGATTATCTAGCGGCTGCGGTGAACGCTCTCGACCGTGGGCGAAATAGGTAACATGCCCACAATCGCGCCTATTTTGAGATTTTCAGGAGGAAATTTCGGTCCGACCCATTGAGAAGAATGGTGCTGCGAGAGAGGATTGAACTCTCGACCTCTCCCTTACCAAGGGAGTGCTCTACCACTGAGCTACCGCAGCGTCCTGACCGGCGGCGGGGTTATGACATGGGTGAGGGGGGAGCGCAAGGGGAGTTCTCAACTTTGCGCACAGTTTCCTGCCGGTTCCGGTTTGGCTGGCTGGATGGCCACAGTTACCTTGTTCATGAACTTGTCGGGAGCGCTGGCGGCGAGCAGGGGAAAGGCGTCGGCGCAGGCGGCGAGCAGGGGAGGGAGCCAGGAGGCGTCGGCCTTGGCGAAGTCGCGCAGAACGTAAGCGTGGACCAGGGCCTTGTCGCCGGGATGGCCGATGCCGAGGCGCACCCGCCAGTAGTCGGGACCGAGATGGGCGTCGATGGAGCGCAGGCCGTTGTGGCCGCCGGCGCCGCCGCCCCGCTTGACCCGCAAGCGGCCGGGCGCGAGGTCCAGTTCATCGTGAAAGACCACCACCCGCTCGGGTCCGAGCTTGTAGAAGCCGGCGGCATCGCCCACCGACTGGCCCGAAAGGTTCATGTAGGTCTGGGGCTGGATGGCCAGCACCTTCTCGGTGCCGCCGTTGGGCAGAGCCACCGTGCCTTCGGCGATTTTAGCCTGAAAGCGCTTGCGCCAGGGGCCGAAGCCATGGCGGCGGACGATTTCGTCCACCGCCATGAATCCGATATTGTGCCGGTTTCCTGCGTATTCCGCTCCGGGATTGCCGAGGCCGACCAGGAGCAGCATCCGCCGGGTCCGTTTTGCTCAGGTCAGGCCTTGGCCGCGTCCGCCGGAGTCGCCTCTCCCGCGTCAAGCTTCAGGCCCGACGGCGTGGCGATGGTGACCACGGTCATGTCCTGGGCGGCATGGGTGACGCTGGTGCCGGCCGGCAGCGCGATGGTGTTGAGGTGGACCGAGGCGCCAAGGTCCAGGCCCTCGAGGTTGATGTCGATATGCTCCGGAATATGAGCGGCATCGCAACTCAGCTCGATCTCGTGCAACACGATGTTGAGGGTGCCGCCGCGCTTCAGGCCCGGGCTCTTGTCCTGGCCGACGAAGCGGACCGGAACATGCACGGTGATCTTGGTTTCGGCGCTGACCCGCAGGAAATCCACATGCTCGGGCACGTCGGTGACCGGATGGAACTGGACATCGCGCGGCAGCACCCGGTGGGTGGCGCCTGCGACCGTGACGTCGAAGAGATGGGTGAAGAAGCCGGGCTTCTTCAAAATCTTCGAGAACTCGTTGAGGTCCAGCGAGATCATCAGCGGGGTTTGCTTGTTGCCGTAGATCACGGCGGGAATGCGACCGGCACGGCGGGTCTGGCGGGCGGTCCCCTTTCCGGCCCGCTGACGCGGCTCGGCGGTCAGCGTGTGGGTTTCAGTCATCGAAGACTCTCCTCAGGGCTGGCGGACTCTGCGGCCCGCCGTGGGTGAGACGCCGGCCTCCAGGGGTGCCGGGCGCCACGACCACCCCCCGCGACGGCGCGGGCGGCGGGCATCTCGAAAAAGACTAGCCGAACAGCGTGGAAACCGACCGTTCCTCGTTGATTCTCCGCATCGCTTCGGCGATCAGCGGCGCGATGGTCAACTGGCGGATATTGTGGGAAACCTTCATGGCCTGAGTCGCGGCGATGCTGTCGGTGGTCACCAGCATGTCGATGGGCGAGGAGCCGATCAGCGCCACCGCGCCGCCGGACAGCACACCGTGGGTGGTATAGGCGCTCACCGACACCGCTCCGGCGGCCTTGAGCGCGCGCGCGGCGTTGCACAGGGTGCCGCCGCTGTCCACGATGTCGTCGATCAAAATGCAGGCACGACCGGCGACGTTGCCGATGATGTGCATCACTTCCGATTCGCCGGCCCGCTCGCGGCGCTTGTCGATGATCGCGAGTTCGGCGCCGAGGCGGCTGGCCAGCTTGCGCGCCCGCACGACACCGCCGACATCGGGGGACACCACCACCAACTCGCCGGTGGTGTGAGTTTCGCGAATGTCCTTCTCGAACACCGGCCCGGCGACCAGATTATCAAGGGGAATGTCGAAAAAGCCCTGGATCTGCCCGGCATGGAGATCGAGTGTCAGCACCCGGTCGGCACCGGCCACCGTGATCAGGTCGGCGACCAGCTTGGCTGAAATCGGGGTGCGCGGTCCGGCCTTGCGGTCCTGACGGGCATAGCCGTAGTAGGGCAGCACCGCGGTGATGCGCCGGGCCGAGGCGCGCTTCAGCGCGTCCATGATCACCAGCAGTTCCATCATATGGTCGTTGGCCGGAGCCGAGGTCGACTGGATGACGAAGCAATCCTCGCCGCGGACGTTCTCGAGAATCTCGACGAACACCTCCTGATCGGCGAAGCGCTTGATGTTGGCTTTGGTCAATGGTGTGTTGAGACACACAGATATCGCCTCGGCCAGCGGCCGATTGCTGTTGCCGGCAATCACCTTCATGGGTGTCAGCTCTCCTCTGAGGCTGCCCGCTGGAAGCCCCTCGCCAAAATCGGCCGGACCATACCAGGGTGTCATCGAGCTGTAAATATTTCATCCGGGGGCTCCTTCCGCACGGTCCGCTGTGGCCGTTGCCGGTTCGCCAGCATGATGGCGGGGAGGGCGGTGCTGTCAGGGTGTTTTTGGAGTATTGTTGTGGATTTCCGAGGTAATCGTCTGAAAAAAGTTGGCCCGTCGCTGCGACTCGTGGGTTAGAACTCGCGTTGAAGTAGCTGCCTGCCCCTGACGCCGGACGCCGGCCTCCCATCATTTATCCCTTGGTGAGACCGGAGAGACCATCCCTCGGCGCCGACCTGCCGCTTGGCA
>CAIOBP010000121.1 GCA_903856295.1 uncultured Rhodospirillales bacterium
CCCGATCAGGGCGACGCAGCCGAGCATGGCGACGAAGCCCATCGGGGTCTGGGTCGGCAGCATGGCGCCGACCACGCCGATCAACCCCAGCGGCGCCGCCAGCACCACCATCAGCAGGCGCTGGAAGCTTTGCACCTGGATCATCAGCACCGTCAGCATCAGCAGCACCATGACGGGCATCACGGCATTTACCGCCGCTTGGCCCTTGGCCGCCTCCTCGACCGTACCGCCGAGCGCGACCGAGTAGCCGGCGGGTACGAGGGGGCGTCGATGTCAGCGATCGTCGCGCGCGCCGGAGGGTCGAAACAAACGATCTACAACCATTTCTCATCAAAAGAAGACCTGTTTATCGAAGTCGCCGAATCCGCATTAGGCCCCATATTGGATGCGGTTTTTGATGAACTGAGCGACGAAGGAAACTTAAGGACATCGCTGCTCCGCTACGGCGAGAGCTTTCTGTCCTTCAAGCAGAGACCAGAGGTTATTGCTATTATTCGTTTGGCCTATGGAGAATCCGGCCGGTCCAACATCGGCCGCATGGTGCACGAGCGCGGGAAGTTGCGTGGGGTCCGCAAGGCGAGCGCCTTCTTTGCCGAATCGATACGGGCGGGAAAGCTGAGGCCGGGCAATCCCGAGGTCATGGCGCTGCACCTCATCGCGCTCCTGGATGCCGAACTGACCGAACCCGTCATTTTTCGCGTCCGCGAGCCCGCCAACGCCGTGGAAAACGCCGAGGTCGTCTCTCGGGCCGTCGATGTCTTCCTCGCCGCCTACGGCCCGTAGGTCAGGCGGCCTTGGCGGAAAGCCGGGCGATGGTCTCGGCCAGCCCCGATCGCCGCCCGCCCATCAGATATTTTTCGAGGTTCCCCGCACTCAGGCGGCCCGAACCTGTTCGACGAAGAGGGCGACGTCCTGGCGCAGGATGTCGCCCTGTTTTGCCAGTTCGATGGCGGCGTCGAGCACCCGGCGCGCGGTTTCCACCGTGGTCGAGGTTTCCTCGCTGACGTCGTTGACGTTGACCGACACGACGATGGTGCCGGCCGCCGCCTGTTCGATGTTGCGCGCGATTTCGTTGGTGGCGGCGGTTTGCTCTTCGACGGCGGCGGAGATCACCGAGGCGACCTCGTTGAGGCTGGCGATGGTGTGACCGATGCTCTTGATCGCCGTCACCGTCTCGGCGGTCATAGCCTGCATTTCCGCGATCACGCCGGCGATCTCCTTGGCCGCTTCTGCGGCCTTCTTCGCCAACCCCTTGACCTCGTTGGCGACGATGACGAAGCCCTTGCCGGCCTCGCCGGCGTGGGCCGCCTCGATGGTGGCGTTGAGCGCCAGCAGATTGGTTTGGGACGAGATGGCGTCGATCAACCGGACCACCTGGCTGATCTTCGCGGCGGCAGCCGCCAGAGCCGCGACATTGGCGTTGGTCCGTTCGGCGTCGTTGGCGGCGGCGGAGGTGATGGTGGCGCTATCCTGGATTTGCCGGCCGATTTCCGAAATCGACAAGTGCAATTGGTCCGATGCGGCGGCCACGGTCTGGACATTGGCCGAGGCCTGTTCGGCGGCGGTGGCGGCGACTCCCGACTGCCGCCGGGTCTGTTCGGCGATCCGGGTCATGATCTCCGAGTTCGAGTGCAATTCACCGGCTGCACCCGCCACCGTCTCGGTGATGGCGAGGATGGCGCTCTGGAAGCCATCGATCAGCACCTCCAGCGCTCGCGCTCGCCGGTCCCGCGCCTCTTGAGCCGCCAGTTGCTCGGCCGCCAACCGGGCGCGCTCGAGCAGACCGGTCTGGAAGACCTGGACCGCCCGCGCCATCTCCCCGATCTCGTCGCGTCGCTTGGTGCCGGGCACCTCGGCGCCGTCGTCGCCGCTGGCTAGCCGGCGCATCACGGTTTCGATGGCCCGCAGCGGCCGGGTGATGCTGAGCGAGACGATCAGGCTGATGGCGACGAAGGCTCCCAGCAGGATGGCCAGGATGGTCACGGATTGAATCACGACCTCGTCCCGCACCGCTCGTTGCGCCGTGGTCGCCGCGGTCATGCCCTGCCGCGCCGACTCCAGCAGCGCCCCGAAGCGCGGCCACAAGGCGTTGACGGTGTCATTGAAAACCGTGATGTTGTCATGGAGAGTCTTGAACGCCTCGGCCGAGGATTCAAAATCCTTGCGATATGATTTGGCAAGGCCAGATAGCTTGGTTATCGTATAACTGTCGAGGTCAACCGAA
>CAIOBP010000122.1 GCA_903856295.1 uncultured Rhodospirillales bacterium
ACGCCAGATACGACACCAAGCGACCGCCACCGTCCCGGCTGAACACCCCGAACAGCAAGAGCCCAAGCGCCGAGGCCGCCAGAAAAATGACAGGCAGGGCCGGTGCAATCGTAGGAAGCTGGTTCATCGTGTTCTCTCCTGGGAGGCAGAAAGAGCTGGCAGGCCAGGGGCTTGGCCCCTGGACCCCACCAAAGGCCGGGGGCCTTTGGAAGCCGGGACTTAAGCTTGTTCCAGCTCGACCAGGGTGCCGAGGAAGTCTTTCGGATGGAGGAACAGCACCGGCTTGTCGTGGGCGCCGATCTTGGGGTTGCCGTCGCCGAGCACCCGCGCCCCGGTGGCCTTCAACTGATCGCGCGCCGCCAGGATGTCCTCGACCTCGAAGCAAATGTGATGGACGCCGCCGCCTGGGTTGGACTCCAGGAACTTGGCGATCGGCGAGGACGCGCCCAGCGGATATAGCAGCTCGATCTTGGTGTTGGGCAGGGTGATGAACACCACCGTCACCCCGTGGGCCGGCTGATCGAGCGGCGCCGAGACCGTGGCGCCGAGGGTGTCGCGATACAGCGCCGTGGCCTTGGCGAGGTCGGGAACCGCGATCGCCACATGGTTAAGCTTTCCGATCATGATGACAGCACTTCCATTCGATGGTTTCAGGAAACTCAAACGCGAATCAGATGAACGTCGGTGTGCGGCTTTTTCCCGTGACTGGCGTTGAAACTCCGGCGCACCGCCGCCTTCACCGCCTGGGTAACCGCGTGGTCGTCCTTGCGCGCCGGCTTGGCCAGCGCCGCCACCGCCTCGCGCACCGCGTCGACGACATCGAGCAGCAGGTCGCGATCCAGCTCCTCGTCGGCCAGCCCGATCGCCGACAACCGGGGCGCGCTCGCGAGTTCGCCCCGCTCGTTCAGCACCACCGTGACCACGGCGGCGCCGTTGAAGATCACCCGGTGACGGCTGCGCATGGCGCCGCTCTCCAGGGGCACCACCCGCTTGCCGTCGATGGCCAGCTTGCCGTGAACCATCTCGCCGACGATCTCCGCCGGACCGGGCGCCAGCTGAACCAGCGACCCGTTGGAGGGAATCACCACCTCGGTGATGCCGCACTCCCGCGCCACCTCGGCATGGGCCATCTGATGACGCAACTCGCCATGGACCGGCACCACCACCCTCGGCTTGACCCAGCGCAGCATCTGCGCCAGCTCGTCGCGGGCGGGATGGCCGGAGACATGCACCGGCTCCTGATCGACGGTCACCAACTCGATGCCCTGACGCAGCAAGCGGTTCTGGATTTTGCCGATGGCGCGCTCATTGCCGGGAATCTCGCGGCTGGAAAAGATCACCGCGTCGCCCTTCTCCATCACCACCTGGGGATGGTCGCCGGCCGAGATCCGGGCCAGCGCCGAGCGTGGCTCGCCCTGACTGCCGGTGCAGATCATCACCACCTTGTCCTTGGGCAGATAGCCGATGTCGTGCTCGGAAATGAACGGCGGGCAATCGGCGAGGTAGCCGCAGGCCCGCGCCGCCTCGTGAATCCGCCACAGCGACCGCCCGACCAGCGCCACCCGCCGGTCATGCGCCGCCGCCGCCAACGCCACGCTTTCCAGCCGCGCGACATTGGTGGAAAAACAGGTCACCGCCACCCGGTTCCGGTAGCGGCCGATCACCGCCTCCAGCCCGACGCGCACCGAGGCTTCGGTGCCCGAACGCCCGGGCACCGTAGCGTTGGTGGAATCGCCGATCAGCGCCAGCACGTTTTCCCCGCCCAGCGCCGCCAGCGTCGCGTCGTCGGTGACCGGCGCCACCACCGGCTCGGGATCGAACTTCCAGTCGCCGGTATGAACCACGGTGCCGGCGGCGGTGCGAATCACCAGCACCCGCGACTCGGGCACCGAATGGGTGACGCCGACCATCTGGACCTCGAACGGCCCGATCTTGACCCGGCCGCCACGCGGCACCTCGGTAATCTTGATCTTGTTGGTCAGCGCCCGTTCGTGCAGCTTGGCCCGCAGCACCGTCGCGGTGAACGGCGCGGCGAAGACCGGGCACTCCAGATCGGGCCACAAATATTGCACGGCGCCGAGATGATCCTCATGGGCATGGGTCAGCACCAGCCCGACCAGATCCTGCTTGCGCTCGCGGATGAACTGCGGGTCGGCGACCAGCACGTCGATCCCCGGCATGGTCTCGTCGCTGAATGCGATGCCGAGATCGACCATCAGCCATTTGCCGGCATGGCCGTACAGGTTGAGATTCATTCCGATCTCACCCGAACCGCCGAGCGGCAGGAACATCAGGGCATCATCGGCCGGACGGCAGGAAAAATTGGGCAAGCTCATGGCTTTCTGTTGCGCTGGTGAATCTGCACCAGCCCCCGCAGGGTCAGCTCGGTGTCGACATGATCAATCACCGATGTCGCGCGGGCGAAAAGAACGGCAAGGCCGCCGGTCCCGATCACCGGCATCGCCGGGGCCGGATGGGTGGCCAGAAACTCGGAGCGGATGCGGCCGACCAGCCCCTCGATCAAACCAATATAGCCCCAGAAAATCCCCGACTGCATGCAGGCGACGGTACTGGTGCCGATCACCTGCCCCGGTTGAACGATCTCCACCCGCGGCAGCTTGGCGGCGGCGCGGTCCAGCGCTTCCAGAGACAGGTTGATCCCCGGCGCGATGACGCCGCCGCAGTAATTGCCCTCGGCATTCACGACGTCGAAGGTGGTGGCGGTGCCGAAATCGACCACGATCAGCGGCGCCGCGTAGGCCGCCGCCGCCGCCAGGGCATTGACCAGCCGGTCGGCCCCGACCTCCTCCGGCCGCGCCACTTCGGCCCGGACCCCGAGAGCGACCCGGGGGTCGCCGACGATCAGCGGTTCGCAGCCGAAATGGTCCTTGCACAGGCGCTTGAGATTGAAGGTCGCGCCGGGCACGACGCTGGCGAGCACCGCGTCGGAAACCTGGCGGGGGTAGAGGCCGCGCAGGGTCAGCAACTGGGTCAGCCACACCGCGTATTCGTCGGCGGTGCGCTTGGCGTCGGTGGCGCAGCGCCACAAGCCGAGCTGGCGCTCGCCATCATAAACCGCGAAGACAACGTTGGTATTGCCGGCATCGATGGTCAGCAGCATTGGCGATCGGCATCAGCAAGGGGTGACGGGAAAGAAGACGTCGCCGGCGGCAATCCGGCGCACCGGCCCGCCGCCATCGGGAGTCAGCAGCAGCGCGCCGCCTTCATCAAGCCCGATGAAGCTGCCGGAAAGCGTCTCGGCGTGCAAGCGCACCGTGACCGGCCCGTCGAGCCCGGCCGCGCGCGCCAGCCACGCCGCGCGCACCGGCGCCAGCCCCTCCCGGCTCCAGCGCCGGTACCAGACGGCAAATCGGTCTAGAAACCCCTCGAGCACCGCCACGACGCTCAGCCCGGCCGCGCCCTCCCGCGCCAGCGAGGTGGCGGGAAACTCGGTCGCCTCCGGCGCGTGGGCGATGTTGATGCCGACCCCGACCACCAGAAACGCCGCGCCATCCCCGGCGCCGGAGTCGGACTCCAGCAGGATGCCCGCCAGCTTGCGCCCGCCGGCCAGCACGTCGTTCGGCCATTTCACCCGCACCGGCACCGCGCCGCCCAGCGCCGTGTCGACGGTCTCCGCCACCGCCAGCGCCGTGACCAGGGACAGTTGCGCCGCTTCGCCCAGGGCACAGTCCGGACGCACGATCACCGAGCAGAACAGGTTGCCGTCTTCGGAAACCCAGGCCCGGCCGCGCCGGCCGCGACCGGCCTCCTGGCGCCGCGCCCAGATCACGGTGCCAGCCCCGGCCCCGGTATTCAGCTGACGCCGGGCTTCCGCGTTGGTGCCGTCGATGCTCTCGAACGACAGCACGTGGAAGCTCGCCGCCCCCTCCTCGCCAGCCTTCATCCGGCGAAGAGGGTAGCTGCGGCGTTTGTCGCGCCGTTGATGATCGGAACGGGGAAGAGGAAGAACATCAGGTTGAAGACTGCGGCGACGGTGACGACCACGGCGATCATCCGATCGTCCTGGGCGTCGATGATTTC
>CAIOBP010000123.1 GCA_903856295.1 uncultured Rhodospirillales bacterium
CGACGGCCCCTGCCGGGGGGCCGTTGAACGCGCGGGATGGGGCTGTAGCTCAGTTGGGAGAGCGCCTCGTTCGCAATGAGGAGGTCAGGGGTTCGATTCCCCTCAGCTCCACCATCTCGCCGCAGTTTTCCGCCATTTTTTGAGAGATTGAGGGGTTCGTCCCCTACTCAATCCCCTATTACGGCAGCGGTAGGGGACGAAAGCAGGCAAACGCTACGCCGCTGCCCCGTCCCGTGCCAACAGGTTCTGGACCGTCGAAACGTACCACTGGCCACCCCGCGCGGAGCGGATGCTCGGTGTGTGCGAAACGCCTGTATTTAGGTCCCTGCCATGCCCTCAGGCGTCGTCACCCTCGGCCAAGCCGCTGTTCGCTTCTCCCTGCTGACCGTTGCCTGCAACCGGTGCGAGCGCGCCGGGAGGCTCAGGACCGACCGCCTATTGGCCCAACATGGTCCCGGCCTGCCTATGCCGACCTTATGTCGGATCGTCGCGGCTGATTGCCCCCGGATGATTGCCGGCCAGATGCACGACGTGTGCGGCGTCCACTTTCCAGGGCTGGCGAGGATCGCTAACCGGGCAGACTGACTGGCGCGGGTTGGCGAGTTGCTCAGCGGGATCGCTCGGAGCTACAACGTCAGCAGCAGCATGATTTCGAGGCTGTTCGCTTAGCGTACGATTTTGAACAAACCGTGTGGTGACCCCTGTTTTGTCCCATTCACAAGTACTGCAACGGCCCCTAGTACCCACTATCGCTGGAACCTGAGTCATGATTCGTAGGGGGTATGAAAGCGATTCCCCTGGCGACCGTGATCGTCCTGAGCGTGGAGGAGCGTAAGGCCCTCGAAGCGCTCGCTGGTTCCCGCAAGAGCGAGGCGCGCATGCGCGATCGTGCTCGGATCGTTCTCCTCGCCGCATCCGCTCGGAGTACCCGGGCCATCGCACGCGAGATCGGTTGCACCGTTGGGACCGCGTCGAAATGGCGTGTGCGCTACGCCCGCGACCGGCTGGGCGGACTGAGCGAGACCGGTGACCGCGGGGCCGCGCCCAAATATGGCCCCGAGCACGATCGGCGCATTCTGGGGATGTTGGATCGTGCGCCGCCAGCGGGCTATTCCAATTGGACGGCACCGTTGTTGTCGCGCGAACTGGGCGACATCCACGAGCAATACATTTGGCGCTTCCTGCGCGCTCAGAAGATCGACCTGTCCGGCCGCAAATCCTGGTGTCAAAGCACGGACCCCGACTTTGTGCCGAAGGCTGCTGAAATCGTTGGCCTTTATATGAACCCCCCGGACAACGCCGTGGTACTTTCGGTCGACGAGAAGCCCTCGATCCAGGCGTTGGAGCGGGCTCAAGGCTATCTGAAGTTGCCTGGCGGGCGCGCCATGATCGGGCAATCGCACGATTATAAGCGGAACGGGACCACGACCTTATTCGCGGCCCTCAACGTCGGCACCGGCGAGGTCTCGGGCCGCCATTACAAGCGCCGGCGCCGGTTGGAATTTCTCGATTTCATGAACCGCATCGTGAAACAGCACCCGGGCAAGGAACTCCACGTGATCCTGGATAACCTGTCAACGCACAAACCGAAGCGCGATATGTGGCTGGCGCGGCATCCGAACGTCCACTTTCACTATACGCCGACCCATACCTCCTGGCTGAACCAGATCGAAATATGGTTCTCGATCCTGTCCGCGAAGTCCCTCAAGGGCGGTTCGTTCGCCAGCGTCCCCGAGTTGAAGGACCATATCGACAGCTTCATCGCCAGCTACAACGAAGAGGCGCGACCTTTCGTGTGGACCAAGAGCGTCGTCCATCAAAAGAGGATGAAACCGTGTTTCGCGGTCTAGAGATTCTGGGTACTAGTACCTCGGCACAGTGATTATGACCGGTTGGCGGTAGCCCGGTTCGAGCGTGGGTAAATCGGCCAAATCGACCAGAACGGCGATACTCCGCGCCACACCGGTCTGACGTGAGATCAGTGCCGCCCGTTCCAGGGTCACCACCATCTGGTGGACCGTCGGCGGCGTCGTCTGGAAGAATCGTCCCATATCGGCCTCGGCGGGAGGACGGCCGTTGACCAATGTATAAGCGTGAATGAACGCCAGATATTGCCCCTGTTTTTGCGTGAAAACCGGGTGAGAATCAGTTGCCGCGCGATTCATCGTTGCCCTCGTCAGCGGGGGATCCGACATGAACATACGTTACCGGGTAGACCTGAGCGAGGCCGAACGCGCGGCGCTCACGGCCATGTTGAGCGGTGGCAAACACGCGGCCCGTAAACTCAAACGCGCCCAGATCCTGCTGGCCGCGGATGCCGGGATCGGCGACGAGGCGATCGCGAGCAGCATCTCGGTTGGCGGTTCCACGGTTTACAGGACCAAACGCCGCTTCGTGGAGGGCAATCTCGAACTCGCGCTCAGCGAGGAAGCGCGCCCTGGAGCGCCCCGCAAGCTCTCCGGCAAGGAGACGGCGCTTCTGGTGGCGACGGCATGCTCCAGTCCGCCAACCGGGAGGAAACGCTGGACACTCAATCTGCTGGCGGGCGCGATGGTCGAACTGACGAACCACGATGGATTGTCGCGCGAGACCGTGCGCCGGCGTATGGCCGAGGACGATCTGAAGCCTTGGCTCCGGAAGATGTGGTGTATTCCGGAGGTCAACGGCACCTATGTCGCGCGAATGGAGGATGTCCTCGATCTCTACACCGAGGCGCCCGATCCAACGAACCCCGTGGTCTGCTTTGACGAAAGTCCGACCCAGTTGATCGGCGAGGTGCGCACGCCGATCCCCGCCGCCCCCGGTCAGCCTGAACGGTACGATTACGAATACCGGCGTAACGGCACGGCCAATTTGTTCGTTTTTCTCGATGCGCATAAATCGTGGCGTCACGTGAAGGTGACAGATCGGAGAACCGCGCGCGATTTCGCTGTTTGCATGCGTGACCTGACGGATATCCATTATCCTGACGCGGAGCGGATACGCGTGGTGATGGACAACCTTTCGACCCATAATGTTGGATCTCTGTACGAGACTTTTCCGGCACCCGAGGCCCATCGCATCCTTCAGCGGCTGGAGTTCCATTACACGCCGAAGCACGCGAGCTGGCTCAATATGGTGGAAATCGAGATCGGCGTGCTGCGTGGTCAGTGCCTGGACAGGCGTATCGCGGAACGAGAGGTCCTCGAAGCTGAAATCGACGCCTGGCGGCGCCAGCGCAATGCCTCTGGCGCCCGCGTCAAATGGAAATTCACCACCGAGAAGGCGCGGGCGAAGCTGGCGCGCGCTTATCCCGACATCTTGAAAGAGTCATAATCACTGTGCCGAGGTACTAGGACCGGACGCCGCATCCCGCCAGTCCTTCTGCCAGGCCTGCCAGCAGGCCTCCCGCCTTGGGCCAAAGCCGTGCTATTCCGGGGCATGGCACAACCAGCCGCCCTTCC
>CAIOBP010000124.1 GCA_903856295.1 uncultured Rhodospirillales bacterium
CAAGCGGCAGGTCGGCGCCGAGGGATGGTCTCTCCGGTCTCACCAAGGGATAAATGATGGGAGGCCGGCGTCCGGCGTCAGGGGCAGGCAGCTACTTCAACGCGAGTTCTAACCCACGAGTCGCAGCGACGGGCCAAAAATGACTATCTAAAGCGTAGCGCACTTGCTCAGACGAGTATCCAACATTCAATATGTAAGAGCAGAATGCCCCAGCGAGCTTTGCCAGCCTTTCCTTATCTCTGAATGGAGAAATAATTACAATTCCTCCTATTTCACAGTAACAGCGAGTTAGATAATTGTCTTTAATCGCAAAATATAGCCGCCGAACTGCAAAAACTTTAGTTGAGGTATCGCTATCTTTTAGCGCGAATTTTAATTTCTCCCATTCTTCACTGAAGTGAGTTTGGATAATCGGATCGGATTGCCCTAACGTCAACAATTCAGCAAACATCGGGCTGAGCACACCTTCTCGGAGCTGCGATGCCCTTAATTCGTCGAAGGAACGCAGGATTTCCAAACAGCGATGATAGGTGTTCAGGGACGGTGCCCGATAGCTATCGCGCGAACCGTACCAAACCATGTCATCGACAAGCTGGTAGAAATAAAGCAGCGCCTGGTATTCAGGCACCCGTGCCCACTGGCGATCGGGCAGTCTCATACGTGCGGCTCCACTGCGTTTCGGGGCAACGAGAGCGCCCCAGTACCAAAGAATGATCATCCTGCCGCAGAACTGTATCCAAAGCAATACGTGTGCGATGTCAGCCTTGTTACCGCCACCCAGAAAAGGGGGACACCCCCTACTGCGTGAGACCGAAAACGCCGTACCATCCTCATCGTTGTCGCTATTGGCCTTGAGGAGAACGGCTATGGGACATTCCAAATATGATCCATGTCACTACTGTCCGGTTAACTGTGTCCGGTTGTAGTGTTAAGGCGCTGATATAAAGGTAATTTCCGGCTGATATGGCATGTCCTCGACTTGAGCATCGGCTCGCCGTTCGGCAGGGTGGCGCTTTCCGCGCACCCGGAGGCACCGATGTACGCCGGCAAGATGCTGTTCTCACAAGTCATGGATTTCCTGCCATGGAAAACATTCGACCGGATTGTTACTCGATACGGAGGCGACCATCGCGTGCGGACCTTGTCCTGCGCCGAGCAATACCGGGCGATGGCATTTGCGCAGCTGACGTATCGTGAAAGCCTCCGCGACATCGAAACCTGCCTTTCGGTTCAACAGGCCAAACTTTACCACATGGGCTTTCGGGAACCGGTTCGGCGCTCGACTTTGGCAGACGCCAACGAGAAGCGCGACTGGCGCATCTACGCCGAGTTGTCTTACCGTCTGATCACCCAGGCGCGCCGGCTTTACTCGAACGACGACCTCGGGTTGGAGCTTTCGAATACCGTCTATGCCCTCGACTCGACAACCATCGACCTGTGCTTGGCAGTCTTCCCCTGGGCGCACTTCAGGACGACCAAGGCGGCCGTAAAAATGCACGCGCTGCTGGACCTGCGTGGTAGTATACCGAGTTTCATACACATTTCTGATGGAAAGCTCCACGATGTAAATGCCATCGACTTGATCATACCGGAAGCTGGGGCCATTTACATTATGGATCGTGGATACGTCGATTTCGAGCGGCTTCACCTTATGCATCTGGCTGGAGCCTTCTTCGTAACTCGCGCCAAATCGAATATGGCGGCCCACCGTATATACTCCAAACCAACTGATCTCCAGTCAGGCATCATCTGCGATCAAACCATTATCCTTGACGGTTACTATGCCAGAAGAAATTATCCTGAACAGCTTCGACGCATCCGCTACAATGACATTGAGACTGGCAAATCCCTGGTGTTTCTGACCAACAGCTTTTTGCTCTCGGCCGAAACGATTTGTGCCTTGTATAAAAATCGCTGGAAGGTTGAACTTTTCTTCAAATGGGTTAAACAACCATTTGCGTATCAAGCAGTTTTATGGAACTTCCGAAAATGCGGTAAAAACTCAACTTTGGATATCCATATCGGTGTACGTGCTCGTAGCAATTATTCATAGACAACTTAAAGTAAGCGTATCCCTCTACACATCGCTTCAGGTTCTTTCGGTTGCACCTTTTGAGAAAAGGCCGTTAGATCAAGCCCTTGGTGTTGAGGCGAAACACATCTGCGATCCACAACCTAGCAACCAGTTGAATTTGTTCGACTTTTGACCGGACGCTAGTGGATCCATGTGTGAAATATCCGCAACCGTGGAATACTGGACGAAAAATCGGCGCCAAACGCGCATTGAAGCCACAGCAGGTTTGGGCGATCCGGTTTTGGTTGGATCAAGAGCGGAGACTGCGTGACCGCGCGATGTTCGATCTGGCGATCGACAGCAAGCTTCGAGGCTGCGACATCGTCAAAATGAAAATCGGGGACCTTGTCAGAGGTGAGCAGGTTCGGTCGCGGGCAATCGTCGTTCAGCAGAAGACCGGTCGGCCGGTTCAATTCGAACTCCTTGAACCTGCCCGCAACAGCATTCTTGCATGGCTCGAACGTCGAGGCGGGACGCTTGACGATTTCGTGTTTCCCAGCAGGATCGATCACGCCAATCACATCAGCACCCGACAGTATGCGCGCCTCGTCGATGAGTGGGTGATCGGGATCGGTCTGCGTCCGGAGGATTACGGAACGCATTCTCTGCGCCGCACCAAAGCGTCCATCATCTACAAGCAGACCGGCAATCTGCGCGCCGTGCAGATTTTGCTTGGTCATACAAAAATCGAGAGCACAGTCCGTTACCTTGGCGTCGACATTGAAGACGCATTACATCTTTCAGAAAGCACAGAGATTTAAAGCTGTATAGACAACTCCTCGGCTTCACCGCCGAGGAGTTCGATCTGCGATCATCATTGTGTCCAGCTGGTCGCTCCGGCCGGATTTACCGGCAACCAGTAGCGGTGGAGTGCCTCCCGCTTGGATCGGACAGGTGGCTCCCGCCCCGTCATGCCATCCTTCGCGTCGGCACGCCGAGCACGGGCCCGGCTTCGGCAAGTCGCTGGTCGAGCGTGTGCAGCATTGCGCCATGCTCCGACGCGACCGCGAGATGCAGGGCGTCGCCGGCACGAAGCCCGAGGCGATGCTGATCGACAAATCTGGCTGCCGCCCGGAAATGCCTGCCGGTGACCGGCCGCACCGTGAAGCTCTCAACCACCAGCTGGTTGAATATGGCAAGCGCCGCCGCGCGCTGGTCCAGATCGATCTGTCCCGTCCGAAGCTTGATCGCCAGGGCGGAGGAAACCTCGGTGATGGTCCAGTCGCTAATCAGAAGCTGCGATGGATCCTGCGCCGCCAGCCAACCCTGAACCTGTGCGGTCATCGCTTCGTTGGAAAGCGCAGCGACAATCAGCGACGTGTCGAGATAGTGCATCAATAGCGATCACCATCCCGCATCGAGCGCACCAGATCCGCGGTGCCCTGGGCCTGCGGCGGCATGATCGCCGTCAGGGATCGGAGCTGGGCCGCGTCGATCCGCTTGCGCGGGCGGGCCACAGCTGTGAGCCGCGCGACCGGCTTGCCGCGCCGGGTGATGTCGACGGAATCCCCCGCTTCGACTCGATCAATGAGTTCGCTCAGATGGGCTTTGGCATCTGCCAGATTGACCGCGTTCATGTCATGCTCCTGACCATTTAGATAGTCATATAGCGCATCGAACGTGACAGTTCCAGTGGCGAGAAGTGCCCCCGATAACGGCAGCTTCCATGGTTCAGTCCGCGAGACCAGACATTCCGCTTCCGGCCCGAACAGGACGTTAGGGGCCTATGGAGCCGCTTTGGCGACAAAGCTGCCGTTCTTTGCACTAAGCGTCATAGGCTCTGGCTCTCCGGCTGCCGCACAAGCCCCCAGTATGGAAAGCAGCTCTCTGCCGCGCGCACTATCCCTGACCCAAGCCATGGAGATGCGCCCTCTGCTCCGTCCACAGCGCCGGCCAGGGCTTCATGAAGTCGGCAAGGCCAATTCCCCTGGGCAGACGGCCGTCGAGGATCGACTCGATGATGTCGGGCGCCAGCAAGGTCAGGCGCAACAGGTTGCCGATGTAGCGGTCGGCGAGTTGCTCGGCGTCGGCCAGTTCCTTGATGCTGGAGAACCGTCCCGAGTCGAGCATTCCCTTCCACCGGTGGGCGCGGGCGAGGGCTTTGACCAGAGTGGCATCGGCGCGGGATGGCGGCGGCTCCCAGACGGTCTCGGCATTTTCGGGCGCGATGATGAGCTTGCGGCCCCCGCGTTTCCTAAAATTCAGCGGCACGGTGACGGACAGGATTTTGCCGTCGGCGCTGAGCACGGCGTTCTTCAGCATGGGCGTGTCTCCGGTTTTGTCGCTGGGCGCAAATCGGCGACCAGGGTGGCGATGCCATCGGCGTGCAGATCGATCCTGACGCCGTCGATGGCGACGGTGGCGCGTGCGACCAGCAGGTGGAGGATGCGGGCCTGCTCGGCCGGGAAAAGCTCGTCCCACAGCGGGTCGAGGCTTTGAAGCGCGGCGGTGACCTCCGACTCAGGGAGGCGTTCGCCGTCATCGGCCGCCTGCTTCCAGGTCCGGACGATGATCTCGGGCGTGCGCAGCAGGCCACGGATTTGGGTGATAACGGCGGTTTCAATCTCGCCGGCCGGCAGCATTTTGATCGGGCAAGCTTGGTAGCCGTTCTTGATCGCGGTCTGGCTGACATAATACCGATAAAGACGACCCTTTTTGCGGGTGTGTGTTGGTGACAGCGCCACGCCGTTGGGACCGAACAGAATGCCCTTGAGCAAGGCCGGGGTGGTTTCCCGGCTCTGGCTGCCCTTCCGCCGGACGTTCTGAGCCATCAACTCGTGAACCCGGTCCCAGGTGGCGGCGTCGATAAGCGCCTCGTGCTCGCCGGGATAGGACACGCCTTTGTGAACCGCTTCTCCGAGGTAGGTGCGGTTCGCCAACAGCTTGTACAAAAAACCCTTGTCGATTTTGCCGCCCTGGCGTTCCTTGCCGTCCTGCGTCGTCCAGGATTTGGCGCGATGGCCGGATGCCGCCAGTTCCTGCACCAGCTTGGTGGCGGAGCCGAGATCATGGTACCGCCGGAAGATCAGACGGACCAGTTCGGCCTCGGGCGGATTGACCACCAACTTGCGCTCGACCACGTCGTAGCCCAGCGGTGGGATGCCGCCCATCCACATGCCGCGCTTGCGCGAGGCCGCGAATTTGTCCCGGATGCGCTCACCGATTACCTCGCGCTCGAACTGGGCGAACGACAATAGTATATTCAACGTCAACCGGCCCATCGAAGTCGTGGTGTTGAAAGACTGCGTTACGGAGACGAAGGTGACCTTGTGGGCATCGAAGACTTCGACCAACTTGGCAAAATC
This sequence comes from uncultured Rhodospirillales bacterium, assembly GCA_903856295.1. Classification (GTDB taxonomy): domain Bacteria; phylum Pseudomonadota; class Alphaproteobacteria; order Azospirillales; family Azospirillaceae; genus BOG-933. The sequence goes on from CAIOBP010000124.1 coordinate 5,380, forward strand.
CATCAGCGCCCGGCTGAGGCGGTCGATTTTGTAGACCACGACCACGTCGACCCGGTCGTTTTCAATGTCGGCCAGCAGCCGCTTCAAAGCCGGCCGCTCCAGGGTGCCACCCGAGAAACCACCATCATCGTAGCGGTCGTCCAGCGGCAGCCAGCCCTCGGCCTTCTGGCTGGCGATATAGGCTTCGCAGGACTCGCGCTGGGCATCCAGGGAATTGAACTCCATGTCCAGTCCTTCTTCCGAGGATTTCCTGGTATAGATCGCGCAGCGGACCTTCCGGACCAGGGGCTTCTGGATTTTTGGGGCTTTCATTGATTGCCTCCCTGAGCGCGCAAGCCAAAAAAGGTCGGGCCTGACCAGCGGGTTCCGGTAATGGCGTTGGCCACCGCCGACAGCGACTTGAAGGGGCGTCCCCGGTATTCGAAGCCGCGCTCGGTGACCGTGACGGTGTGCTCGATGCCCTGCCATTCGCGGACCAGCTTGGTGCCAACCACCGGCCGGTCGGCGATGCGTTTCCGGGCCACCTCGCGCTCCACGTATTTCTCGTCGGCGGCGATGGCTTCCAGCCGGGCGGCGACGGTCGGAGTGACACCGCCATAGGCCAGTTCCTGGATGCGGTAGGTCAGCCGGCTGACCAGAAAGTGACGGTTGAAGGGTGGCGGGTCGGACTGAAATAATTCCCGCCAGCGCTCCTTGAGAGCCGGGGTGGGCATGGAGGCCAGCGCGGCGATGCTGGCGAGCACGCTGTCGGTCATGGCGATTTCCTCTTGGACAGGGTTTCTCTGTCCGCATGTCCGCTCTGGTGACCGGTCGAAGTCGAGGGAATAGTCTCCAGCACTGGCGGATTAACGCCTTGATTTTTCAAACGAAGCCTTCGGAGTCCGGTGGCCAGAATCGCGGCCACCTCGTCGAGGCGTTCGTCGGCGGTCAGGTGGGAGGGGCGAGGATTATTGGTCATCAGCCCCTCCCTCCGGCGGCCGGTTGTGAATGACGACCTGACGACCTCCCTGCACCGGAGCGGATATCCGGCCGATGACGCGGGCGAACGGGGTGCCGGAACGGCGCTGAATTTCGGCAACCACCTTTTCCGAAACGCCGGGATCGACCGCCACCAGCAGCCCGCCATTCACCTCGTTGAGCCGCAGCAGCAACTCCGGCAAGGTGAGTTCATCGGGTCTGGGCAGCTTGCCGTTTTGCCGGCGCACCGCGTTCAGGGCGCGATTCCACACGGGTGAGCCGCCGGCTGAATGCGAAAGATCGGTCGCCAGCGGCAGGCGCGCCGCCTCCAGATTGACGGTGACCTCCGATGACCCGGCCATGTCGGAGCCGGTGGCGAGCAGCGACCGTTCGCCGATCCCGAGCATGGCATGAACGCCGGGCACTGTGGCCAGCCATGGCCCGATCCGATCGGACAGGCCCGCCACCACGCGCGCATAGCCGTCTCTGTTCTCAGAAAACAGGGCCGGGTTGGTGCCAATCGGCCGGGTCAGGATCAGGTGGTCTCCCGCTCTGGCATCCCGCCCGGTCTTGAGCCGGGACTTCAGGATGGTGCCGATCGCGACGGCGACCAGCCACGGACCATGATGACCGGCACCCCTCGCGCGAGCCGTGGCCACCAGCCGGGCGGTGCTTCCGGCGGCGGCCCGGTCCAACCCATCGAGAATATCCGCCGTCACATAGCCGCCGCCGGCGCACGGCCCTGCTTCCAGCAGCGACGCCTGAACCAGCAGCGGCTCCGCACCGTGCGCGAGCAAGCGGGATTCAGCCGAGAGGAAGGCCAGTTCGCCGGCCAGGGGCGCCTGAAGGAGGGTCGGAAAGACCTGATGGCAGGCAATCAGAATAAGGCGTTCGGGAGCGACCTGGAACGCCACGACTTGCTCGTGGGTCCAGTCGATAACGTCTTTCAGCAGCTTGAGCGGTGGCGGGATCAACCCGGAAAACGCTGGCCACAAGGTGGCGTCGGATGGTGCCGGCATGGAGATTTTCCTTTCGCCCGATTGGCAGGCAAAAGGAACCACGGACACTTGCCGGACGCATCTTACGAGAGTTCCCCATCCGCGCCGGTGCCGGCCCCACCCTCTGGACCTGGCGGCGGATCGTCCGGGACCAGGGCATAACCGCCGCGGCGATTGCTGAACACCCGCCACGGCAGCGACTGATTGCTGAGAATCCCGTTGACCTTGTTGATGATTCTGGAGATTGCCTTGCCGCTGTCGACTTGCCCGGCCATGCCGAGTTCTTCGGCGATCCGGGCTGCGGGAACGAGGTGAGGCATATTGACGGCGAGCAGGCGAACGACCGTGGCATGCTGCGGCGAGAGCGTCTTGCCAATCACCGGCGCGGGGCCGCTGCCGGGATTGCCCCACGGCGAATTGCGAATCCGGCATTCAACCTGGGGACCATGCTCACCGGCAGTGCCCGGAAATTCCAGCAGGTAACGGCCATCTTCGGGCTGGTTCGCGATCCTGATGTCCAGCGGTGCCAGCGTGTCCTCCAACCGGTGCAGCGCGACATCGGTTCTGTTACGCAGGGCAAGACGCCCGTCCTCTCTCATCACCTTCGGGTCGCTCGACCTCGGAACTGGCTTCTCCGGTATCGTGGCGCGAAAAGCGTCGTCCTCGTCCAGAGAGGCCATCATGTCGCCCGCGTGCAAGCCACCGGCACCGCAGACGGCAAACAGGGTCAGCAGGGCGAGTTCACCTCGCGTCAGCATTTGAACCCGTGTTCCTTTGGCGACGGTGTGCGCGCTGAGGTCGATGACCGCCGTGGCTCCATCCCCGGCATCGGCTCCGTCGGCCAGGGCGGCGGCACCGACCGCGCTCCAGACGCTCCGCCGCCATTCGGGAATGATGACCGCTGGAACGCGCAGGTGGCCGGTCGATCGCCGTCCGGCGGTGGTGACCAGGCGCGGCAGATTGCCGACCGCCTCACGGAGCGTCATGCCACCGCTATCGGTCATCGTCACGGATTGGCCCGGGCCGGTCGCAACCTCACGAACCCTCCGCCATTCCGGTGTGACCACGATCTCATGCAGTTTGCCGGCGGACAGCCCGAGCAGAGCTTCAAGGTCGACGCCGATGACCCTCAGCCGCCGCCCCATCTCGCCGAACGTCAAAGAGGTATCGATCTCCGGCATCGGCAAGTCATCGATGCCGACTTGCGGCAGCCACCGGGTGAAAAACGGGCCGGGATAAAGCTGACAGGCATCGAAGCCGGTTTCGGGAGCGGCATGAGCCTCGGTTCCCGCCTTGAAGTAGTGCGCCTGGGAAACCGCGAGGATACGCTGGACGTCGTCGCGATCGAACACATCGCGACGGCGCACGGTCTGGGCGAGCAGGTAATCCCGAGTCGGGCTGACGCCACGGTCCTCGGCGGCATCGATCAGGCGCAGCAAGGCCGCTGCCTTGCGCTGTTCCAAAAACCCCGCATTACGAAGCGTGATTTGCTTAATTCCGGACGTCTGCTGTCGGACCTGCTGGGCCACGCTGCGTTTGATCGGCCAATCAGGGGGCGCCAGGGCCAATAAGCGGTCGAAAGTCGCCCGGAACGCCTGTCCCCGGCGGCGGCGGTCACCGGCAGAGAGCGACTCGGTGGCTTCATCCATCCGGCATCCGAGTTCCTGTGCCGGCGTCTGTTGCCGCCCGAGATCGACGCTCGTCCACAGCAAACCCGAGCGGGTAAAGGGGGCCAAGCGCTCGAACGCGAGAATAGTGTGGGTATGCTCCAGCAGATTTCCCGGCTGGACGATGGTCGCATCATTGAACAGAATACAGAGTTTCAACTCATCAGTCAGACGATCGACGCTGCTCGTAAAACGATCAATCGATCCAACGTATGGATCAAGTTCTCCGTAATATACGACACGAATGGAAGCCTCCTATTCGCGTTCTGACTGCGACTTCCTCCGTTCCTTCGATGGTCAGACCGGGGTGGACAACCCCGATTGCTTCAGTGCCCGGACCATGTCGCGGCCAGCTTGCCAGGAATTCGTTTCCTGACTACCGTGTCACACTTTCACGCGACGCTCAATAGATGATCAGAGATCATCTGGATATTCGCGAAAAACATCGTGCATGCCTCTAGTTTTACTAAAAAGCTGAAGGCGCCAGCTTATGAAGCGAATCAGGCGCTTCTCTTCCCGAGCAGGAAAGGTCGCCTTATCACGCCGTGTCGTGAGCAGGGTTGTTTGCGTGGATGCAGCAGTTGTCGTCCCGGTAGTCGGCCCCGCGTTTCCCTCTCTTCGCCGTTCCATTGCCCTTCGATGGCGACCTCTGCGGCCAAGGCCGGGATTTTCCGCGCGACCACGGTGCTGACCTGCTGGCCTGTGATCCGGTCCGCAAACCCCTGTGCAATACACGATCTTCAAAGGCCGCCACAATTGCGCTTGTGTCGACCGCTTCAGCGTGAGAGCATAATAAAAGAACGATATAACACAGTATTTGACAATCAACTGAGAAAGTTTGATGTCCCCTTCGCTAGGCAAAAGGCAATTCTCAAACTGTCTATTCGCTTACGGATTGGAATCTGTTCCTTCAGACGATGCCAAACGTGACTTCTTGTTTTGTGAGTTTGCACCCAGATTTTCGCTTTGTCGTCATGAATGGAAGGATGCGGAGATGATGGCCGATCACTTTTTTGACGTGCTTAGCCGCGCCTCTCGCTTTCACGTGGGCGACAGGGGGGATGCATGAACCCCTTCGCAGCTTATGGCGGCCGTCACCGGTCGCACCGGGGGCCGCCCTCCGCGCCCGCCCCGGCAGCGCTGGTTGAGAGGCGCCGGGAACAGACCGCTCTCTCCAAAGCCTACCACGCCGCCAGGGCGCACTGGTTCGACCGGGTGCTCGACTGCCCGGAAGGGCCACGGGTGGCCGCCATGGTCGCCTGGGTTAGCACGCTCGGCCCCGACGACGCCGACCAGTTGGTTGGTGTGGTGGCCGGCGAGGACTGGCTGCTGGCGGCACCCCAGGAGGTTCGCTTCGCCGCTCTGCAGCTGATCGGCGAGCAAATCTGCCGCATCCGCCGCAGAGCCGGACTCCTCGAATTCGACGATCCGCTGCCCGACGAACCTGAGAACGCCTTCCAGATCATCCGCCGCCTGCTCAACCCGTGAAGGAGACCGAGGAGATGAGAATCAGCATCAAGGACATGGCCGACCGCCATGTCGCCGCCAACCAGAAGCACTGGAGCCACGACCGCCGGACCACGGTCGGAGCTTCCGAGGCGTTCCTGTGCTCCCGCCGCACCGCCTATTCCAAGGCCGAGACCGCCCCCGATCCCGACTACGAGGACCGCTACGGCGCCCGTGTTCGCGGCGATCTGATCGAGAACCATTTCTGGGAGCCGGCCATTCGCGGCCAGAAGCCTGAGGGCGTTCAGTTCCTGTTCGCCGGCCGCGAGCAGAAGACCCTGGTCGATGGCTACCTCTCCGCCACCAGCGATGGGTTGCTGGTCGGCGTCGCCCCGGATGCCCTGGCCCACCTCGGGGTTCCCGATCTCGGCCCCGCCAGCTCGGACGGCAACACCCTGGTGGTCGAGTGCAAATCGATCGATCCCCGCGTGTCGCTGAAAGAAGCCAAGGCCGAGCATTCGGGTCAGACCCAGGTGCAGATGGGCTTGATCCGCCATTGCACGCCCTACCGGCCGAATTTCGCGTTGCTCAGCTACGCCGACGCTTCGTTCCTCGACACCATCACCGAATTCGCGGTGGCCTTCGACCCGGCGGTTTATGCCGCCGCCAAGGAGCGCGCGCGCCGGATCATGCTCGCCGAGGAGCCGACCGAATTGCCGCCCGAGGGCAAAATCGCGGGCGGTGAGGAGTGCCGGTATTGCGCCTTCAAGCACCGCTGCCAGGGAGCGATCGTCACCAGCATTCCCCGTGACAGCGTGCCGATTGGCGCCAATGCCCTGGCCCATCTGAAAGCCCTGACCCTGCAGCACGAACAGGCCGACAGCGAGGCTGAAACCGCCACCCATCGTCGTGAGGAGATCCGCGAACAGGTGCGCGTGCTGCTGCGCGAACTCGGCACCCGCAAGGTCCAGGGCGACGGCTTCGTCATTTCCTGGTTCCCGGTCAAGGGCCGCAAGTCCCTCGACCGCAAGGCCGCCGAACGCGCCGGCCTCGATCTCGCCCCGTTCGAGCGCGAGGGCGATTCCTCCGAACGCCTGACCATCACCCTGAGCTGACCACCACCACCACCAGAGGAGCAAAAACTCATGAATAGCACCGCTCTTGCCTCTACCCAGCCTGCCGGCGCCCTGGCGCACCCCGCCGGTTATGATCCCTACGCCGCCTACGGCGAACAGGCCTCGGCGATCAAGGTCTACATCACCTTCAAAAACGGGGAGTACCTGTTCGGCGTCGAAGACGACGTAATCCCCCTCGGCACCCGCTTCATCGCCAACATGCCCGGTCTGAAGGTCGGCTGGAAACGCTGGTCGGCGGGCCGGGTCACCGATGATCTGCTCGATCTGCTGGCCGATGGTGTGCCGCCCCGGCGGCGCGGTGAACTCGGAGACCTCGACCAGGGGGTGTGGGAACTGGATGATAAAAGGCAGCCGCGCGACCCCTGGCAGTTCACCAACGAGTTGGTCCTGCGCGGCCAGGAGACCGGCGACGAGTTCGTCTTCGCCACCTCGAGCAAGGGCGGTCTCGGAGCGATCGGCGAGTTGTGCAAGGCTTACGGCAAGCTCTATCGCCAGAAGCCCGGCATGCTGCCGGTGATCGAACTCGGCCACGACCACTATGCCCACAAGGTCTACGGCAAGACCTACTTCCCGGTGCTGAAGCTGGTCGGTTGGGTCCGTGAGCCGGATGCCGTCGAGGCACACGCCGAGGCCGCGGCCCCTGTCGCTCCGCCGGCTCAGTCCCCGCCATCCCCGTCGACGCCAGCCAAGGCCCCCGAACCGCCGGCGCCGAAGCGCACCCGCTTCTGATCGATCCTTCCCCCGGACGGGCGGTCGGCTCTGCCGATCGCCCCGCCGGCCCTCCGCGTTTTTAAGGAGCGACCGTCATGACCGTCATCGCCCACTGAGGTCCGTCATGCGCGATCACGATTACTCACCGTCATCGGAGTTCCTGGCCGAGTTCTTCGGTTCGACCACCGAGCATGCGGTGGAACTGCGCTCGCTGCCCAACGAGCGCGGCGCCGGTCCCAACCGGCCGCTGTTCGGCCGCGATATGCCCCTGGTCGAGGACCATTGCAAACGGTGGGACGGCACCGGCCGTGCAATGTATTTTGGCGTCTGCACCCGCGCCATCGGCAGTTCCTCCGGCGCCCGCACCGATCTTGCCGAATGCCCGGCGCTGTGGGCCGAGGTCGACACCCGCAAACTCGGGCTCGACAAGGAGACCGTGCGCAAAGCGGTCGTCTCGCTACCCCATCCGCCGAGCGTCGTCATCGATAGCGGCGGTGGCCTGCATTTTTACTGGCTGCTGACCGAAGCCCTCGACGTGCGTCAGGGAGCGGAAGGCGCCGCCGAGACCGAAGAGAGCATCACCGCCGTGCTCAAGCAGCTCGCCGGGACCATGGCCGGCGACACCAATGTCTGCGACCTTCCGCGCATCATGCGCCTACCCGGCAGCCATAACAGCAAGCCGGAGGTGATGGCCACCAACAATGGCCAGCCGGCCCTGGCGATGGTGCTGGCGGCCGACTGGCAGCGCCGGCACGAGTTCTCCGACCTCGTCGAGTGGCTCGACTGGCAGCGCCCGGTGGTGACCGCGCCGGTTGAACCCGGAAAAGAAAAATCCGCTCCGGAGGATAATCCCTATCTCGCCGCCGCAGCCCGGCTCGGCTTCAAACCGCCGCTCGATGTCGAGAAGGCGCTGGCCGCCATGTCCTATCTCGGTAGCGGCGACACCGGCATTCACCAGACCCAGCTTCGGGTTTCCGCCTCCCTGGTTTCCCAGGGCGTGGAGGAGGACGAGATCGTCACCCTGTTGATGGCCGCCACCCTGCGCGCCGCCGGCCTCCACGCTCGGACCTGGAACTGGCGGCGGGAAGAACGGGCGCTCCGCACCATGATCGCGACCGCCAGGACCAAGTTCGTCAAGCCGGTGGAAAAACCCGTCGATAAGCCGGTGGCTCCTGTCGCTGCCCAGACTCAGAGCAAAAGCGATGCTCAGAGCGCCGCTCCCGAGCCCGAACGGAAGAAGCGCACTCGGAAGGACCCTCCCGAGCCAGAAAGCGAGGGCGCCCTGATCGCCCGGCTCGGTGAGGCGGTGATTTCCTACTGGCTGAAGGAGCGCGGCCCGCTGATCGTCATTGCCGGAGACCCCTGGACCTACCGCGACGGCTATTGGCGCCTGTTCGACGCCATCCTGCACCACAGCCTCCGTGTCGCGGTTCAGGGGGTGATCGCCTCGGCCGGCGTTTCTCCAGTCACCAGCCTGCTCAATGCCGTTCACCGCTACATTATCGAACGACCGAGCCTGAGCCGGGAAGAGGTGCCCTGGGATGCCTCCGGCTTCATCGTCGGCCGCAACGGCGCCATCAATCCGGAAACCGGGGTGATCGTGCCCCATAGCCCGGAGCTTTATGCCACCTCGCGGATCGAGGCCAACTTCGATCCCGCCGCCACCTGCCCGATCTGGCTGTCCTTCCTTGATGCCGCCTTCGCCGATCTCGCGCCGGAAGAAGCCGCCAAGTGCATCGAGACCCTGGCGGAGATTTTCGGCTCGTTCCTGATCCGCAAAAAGCGCCGCGAGTTGACCAAGGCGCTGCTGGTGATCGGCCCGACCCGCACCGGCAAAAGCCAGGTCGCCTACGTTGCCCGCGGTCTGGTCGGCGGCAAGCCCAGCGGCATTCGGGCGGTATCGTTGGCCGAACATTTCGGGGTGGAGCCGCTGCTCGGCGCTTCGGCCTGGATCGCCGACGACGCGGTCAAGGAAAACGAGTTCCTCGACGCCGAGTGGTTCAAGGTCATCGTTGACGGTGCTCCGATCTCGGTTCCACGCAAGAATCAGCAGGACTGGAACGGGTGCCTGGATATCCCGGTTCTGCTCACCGCCAATCACCTGCCGCGGGTCAAGGACCAGTCGGGTGCCGTCTACAACCGGGCCCTGATCATGCGAATGACGGTCCAGCGGGCGGAAGAGGACCCGAACAACCGCAAGATCGCCGAAGAAATCGTCGAGGGTGAACTGGGCGGCGTCTTCAACTGGGCGATCACCGGCTGGAAGCGCCTCGCGGCCCGTCGGCACTTCGCTCCGCCACCGGTGATGCTCAAGGCGATGAAAACCTACGTCGCCAACAACTCTCCGGTCGCGACCTGGATCGAAGCGGCGGTTGAACAGAACCTCGCCTACATGGTCGATCGCCGCGATCTGATCGCCTCGTTCAATGGCTGGTTCGCCCTGGAGGCCGGAGCCGAAGCCAAGCCGCTCGGGGCACGGGCGCTGTTTCCGGCGATGCGCAGCGTGCTGCCGCATGTCGACGACCACAAGATTCGTGAGGCCCGCTACCTGACCGGAGTCCGCTTGACCGACGAAGGGCTGGCAACTTGGCAGCTCTTTATCGACGGAAAACAGGGGGCCGGATTTTCCCCGAACAGTCGCTACGACGTCAACCGGCCGGCACCAGCCAAGAAGCAGGTCGCCCAAAATGGGGGGAGAATCGATGACGAGGCTAAATCAAGAACGCTGTTTTAAATCAATGTCTTGCAAGGGGGGCACTTTGGTGGGGCACTTTGCGAACACTTTGGTCCCGGAAGGCCCAAAAAGTGAGAAGTGCCCCCGTTTCCAGCATCCGTCGGGCACTTCGATGTGCCGCCCGTCCACGAAGTGCCGCACCAAGTGCCGCCATGCTAACGCATTGAGATAACGAGGAGATCGTCCAATGGCTACACTTGGGTTTGTGCATACTAGCTTCTGTAAATTAATTGCTTGCTGATACTGCGCAGCCGGGCCTCCCGGAGTGATGAGGACGCGTAAGCGTCCGAAGAACGGAGGGAG
>CAIOBP010000125.1 GCA_903856295.1 uncultured Rhodospirillales bacterium
AGCCGTTTCGGGCCGTAATCGCCAACCGGGGATTCCTGCCCAACCCGGTCACAAGATTCTGCACCACCGAGACCCAGATTCGGCGCCTTAAAACATTCATGCACCATGCCTGCGGCTATCCGCATTGGCTGAACGTGGTGGGGCTGCGGGCCGACGAGATGCGGCGGGTGGTCAAGCTGACCGACCCCGCCCGTATGGCCCGCGAACGTTGGATCAATGTCTGTCCGCTGGCCGAGGCAGGCGTTACCCGTCGCGACATCGCGGCGTGGTGGCGAGACCAGCCGTTCGACCTCAAGCTGCCCAACCGGGACGGCGTCACCCCGCTCGGCAACTGCGACCTCTGCTTCCTCAAAGCCGAAGCCACTATCCGCGGCATCGTTCGCGACCGCCCTGAACTGGCCGCGTGGTGGATCGCGCGGGAGGCCGAAGCCCGCCCGAGTAAACCAGCTGGTGCGCGGTTCCGGCTTGACAGGCCTGGGTACCAGGAAATGACACGCGACGTCGAACGCCAGGGCGACCTGATCGAGTATCTCGACCACGGAGGCAGCTTTGACTGTGCCTGCACCGACTGACCTCGAAAGGCGGGTGATCTCCGCCGCCGTGCTGTGGGTGAGCGACCAGGAGTGCTCCCAGGCGCTCGCCTGCCTGGAAGACGCGGTCGCCGACTATCTCGCTGCCCGTGCCGCCGGGCGTGCGCATCCTGCCCACCATTTCGAGCCGATCAAATCGGCGGGCGCTCCTTCTTCCGGCTGATGCCGGGACGGTCCCGGTGCGGTTCGCTTCGGGTGAACGTGGGCGGCGTGCTCACGGGCATTTCCAGGATGCGATCGAGCACCGCCGGAGCCGTCGTGTCGTTCAACAGCAGATAGCGCCGCCTCAGTTCCACCAGGGCACGGTCGCGGCTCCCGGCCATGAAGGCACGGCGGATGGCGACAACATCGTCCTGCGAAACCATGAACACTTGCTCTGCCTTCCGAGAACCGCATCCGTCGGGCAATCCCAGGCGGGCGGGGCGCACCATACCGCTCAATCGATCCCCTTCACACAGTTTTGGGAGACCACCGATGATCCGGCTCGATTTGCCGCGTGAACCCCATTGGCTTGACCTGCCGCACGGTGTGCGGTTGCTGGTCCGGCCGCTTGACACCGCCACCGACGCTGCGGCACGGGCGGCCTCCGTGACCGATCTGCGCGATCGCGGCCAGACCGCCCCGCCGGCTGCGGCCAAGGAGCCCTGGCGCCTCGGCCAGACCAAGGACGCGCTGGCCCGAGCCGTCGGCCAACTCACCATCCTCGAGTGGTCAGGCGTGCTTCTCGCCGATGGCAACCCCGCGCCGATCACGTTCGAGACCGTGGCGCTGCTGATGTCGATCCCGAAAATCGCCACCGCCTTCCTGCGCCAGATTTACGCCCCTCTGGACCGCTTGGCCGCCGAGGGGGAAGGCTCCGGCGTCGCGCTGCATGGCACTTCGGTGGCGGCGCCGGGTACTGCGACGGGTGCCGGAGCAGCGGACGCGACTGCGGTGGACGCTGCCCGTACGTGACCAGCCAGCCCGAGACCATTGAGGGCTGGCAGGCGTGGGACGCAGCGAACCGGGCGATCACGCCCACGATGGTCGGGCGGCAGATGGTACCGGTGATCGACCGCGCGCTGGCCCTGACCCAGGCCGGGCTGCTCGGATACGATGTCCGAGTCGTCGCGTTGCTCCTACCAGCAATTGAGCCAGGACTCTGGGCAGCGCTCGGGAAGGATGCTACTTCTGAACCGGAAGACGAGGATCGATAATGGTGAGGCGATCCGTGTGCGCGCCGGCCTCATGCACAGCCACATTCCTATCGCGGCGTGATCAAACTGGGAGGGCAAACAGGGACATAAGGTCGGGCTGTTTTGTCGCGGACCGGGAGGCGATTATCTTCGCTATCTTACGAATACTGGCGTAATGTGGCCAAGGTATGTATATCCGACCGTCGGCGACGCTCCCCTCGCCCCGCGATGATGGAGGCTGCCATGACCAGCGTCAATACGGGATCGAACACCGGGAGCATGCTCGCGAGATATCGCGACTTCGTGCTGGGCAAATCGGCCGCCGCCCCGTCTTCCGGGACATCGGCGGGTCAGGCTGCGACCAGCGCCGAGGACGCCGCGTCCATCGTCAGTCTGTCGCCCAAGGCTCAAGCGATGCTGATTCAGGCCCGGGGCGGCCAGCGCGCGCTCTCGGCCCTGGCGGACGCGGTGGGCAAGGGCGATGACAAGGACGTAGCCGCTCGTTCCGCCGGGGAAACCTTGCCGGCCGGTTGGACGCCCACCGGCACCGGCACCGGTTATACCGACGCCAAGGAGGCTCAACCGGGCGATTCGCCGGCCGTCCGATTTGAAAAGATGGTGAACCTCTCTGCCGATGGACTGACCCCCTACACCAACATGATGACGGACGAGGGCAAGGCGTCGTTCCTGAAGGCGGTAGCGGACGGTACCGTCTCGGTCAGGCGCGCCGAGGACGTGCCGGACCTAAACTATCAGGAAAAGCGGACGATAACTCCGGGTCCAGATGGTGGATCCGGAGAGGATTTCTCGTTCTCCTACAACCAGTCGCTGGTCAAGACGGAATACCTCATCAGCGGAGATCGCGTGGGCGGACTGCTCATCACGTGGCCCGGCGCGCCGGTGCGTCCGGGCTTTGAAGCGAAATGAGGTCGGGCGTCCGGTAAGACCCCATCAGCGGCCCCGGATCGCCATCAGCGCTGCGCCTTCGGCTTGGGACACGGGGCCACCTGTCCCTTGATGACCGCTCTCCCCGAGCGGTGACCGTCCACAGCACGCACTCACCGCCATCAAACACCGAATAGTTCGAGACATGAGCGCGACGGCACCGTCGAGCGCGATCCGCGATCATGAGGTGGACGTGAGGTTGCTTCATCGTCCGTCCTCCTGGTGCTGCCTGGCTACCGCCTATCGCAAACCGAACCTTTCTGACACGCTGAAACGTTTGTAACCGTCCCGTCACCATGCGCAGCGGCCCAGATTACCGGGCCGCTGCTATTGCGCGAGCCCTCAACCGCTTCGATTCGGCCGATCTTCTCCAAGGACACCGACCCATGACCGTGAAACTGGGCGCGCGGATCGAGGCCGATGTCTCGCCGCTGGTGGAGGCCTTGGCCACCGCCGGAGAGGCGCTCGACCAGTTCGAGGGCCGGGTCCAGGCCGCCAACGATGAGCTGACTCAGATCGGCGATGCCGGGTCGGCCTCGCTCGGTAGTCTGGCGGGCGGGGCAGGGCAGGCGGCGGATGCGCTGGCGCCCCTGGGGGCGGCGGCCGAAGCGGTGCGCGCGGCGGCTGCGGCGGCGCAGGACGGCGACGCCGCCCTCGGCACCTTCTCGGAGACCGGCGGTGCTGCCGCGGCGGCGTTGACCAGCCTGTTCGAGATCGCCAACGACAATCGCGGCTTCGCGGGAATCACCGCCGCGGCCGGTGAAGCGGCCGATGGATTGGAACGGCTCGGCGGGACCGGCAGCGCGGCGCTGGAGATGCTGGTGCAACCGGCGGCCGATGCCGGAACGGCGGTTGCCGGGCTGGCTCCCGTCGCCGATGGTGCCGGACAGGCGCTGGCGGAGCTGCTGGGCACGGCCGGCAATACCGAGGGGCTCAATCAGCTCGCTCAGGCCACCGGCGAAGTCGGCGCGGCGTTGGCCGGGCTGACCGCAGGCGACGAAGGCTTCGCCCGCGATCTTGCTGCTAACCAGCAGCAGCTTTCGGCGCTGGCGACGGCGCGGACGGAAATCTCCCAAACTTTGCGCGATGCCGACCAGGAAAACGCCGACGCCTCGCAGGCGATTCTCGATCAGGCCAACCGCATCGCCGAGGACGGCTTCGCGGCGCGGGTCGAACTGGAGCGCCAATTCTGGCAGGATAATCAGGTCATTGAGGAAGCCGGTGGCCAGACCGCGCTGGAGGTGATGACCGCCGCACTCGGCGAGCAGAATGCGGTGATGGCCGAGGAGCTGGCCAAGCGCAACCAAACCGTGCGCGAGCAGGCGGCCGAACTTCGCACCACGCTGGATGACAGCTACAAGGAATACCTCGCCCCGGCGGTCGGCCTTCCCGATGACGTCCGGCAAAACAACCGCGACATCATCCCGATTGCCGGCGCCCGGCTGAACGCCGCGCTCGAAGCCGCCGACTACGGCTCGGTCAACGAGACCTGGCAGGAGGTGGTGACGCGCTTCGTCAGCGAGGGGCTGGACAAGCTTCAGGACGCCGGCGCCCGCGCGTTCGGCACCTTGCGCGACCAGGGCGCGGCGGCGTTCGATGAGTTGGCCGCTGGCACCGGCACTGCCCAAACGGCGGCCACCGCCTTCGGCGCGGCGCTCGACGGCATCGGGGACGCGGCGGGCGCAGCGCTGGCCGGGCTGGGGTCGCTGGTCTCGGGCGGAGTCAAGGAGGCCGAGCACGAGCTGAATGCTGCCGGTAACGCCGCGACCGAGGCCGGGCATCAGATCGAAGCCGCCAGCAGCGGCGGGGCGGCCATGGGCCACGCGGTTGCTGAAGGTGCCAGGGCCGGAACCGACGCCCTCAATGAGGTGGCCCGGCTCGGTGAGGATGTCGCCATCGGCATGGCGGCGCGGGCCGGCACCGTTGGGCAGGCACTACGCTCACTTGGGCCGATCGGTCTCGGCGCGGCGGCGGCGATCGGGGCGCTGTGGCTGGCCTTCGACAACGCGAGAAAGGCCGAGGACGACCTCACCGCCATCAATCAGGCGCTGGCCCGTACCGGCGCGAACGCGACCATGACGGCTCACGATGTCCAGGCGCTGGCCGAGAGTCTTGCCGGCAGCACCCTGCAATCCCGCGACGAGGTGCTGAAGGCCGAAACGGAGTTGATGCAGTTCGGCTCGGTGGTGGGCGACAGCTTCGAGCGCACCCTGCACCTGGCCGCCGACCTCTCGGCGGCGTTTGGCGGCACTCTTTCGGCCAATGTCAAGCTGCTGGGCGCGGCGCTGAATGAGCCAAGCCAAGCGCTGGACGCCCTGGAGAAAGCCGGCGTCCGCTTCACCGAGGCCCAGCGCGATCTGATCCAGGGGTTGGTCGACTCCGGCCGCCAGTTCGAGGCCCAGCAGGCGATCCTTGACGCCGTGGCCGAAAGTGTCGGCGGCGCCGATGCCGGTGCCCATGGCGGGCTGACCGGTCGCATCCATGAGATGACTCAAGCCTGGGAAGCCTTTGTCGCCAGTTTCGGCAATTCCGACAGCATCATCGGTCAGGCGGCGGCGGGAATCATCGGTGCGATCACCGGCATTCTGAATGCCGTGCGCGAGGTCTCCGACCAGTCGCTCGACGCCCAGATCGGCAAACTCACCACCGAGCGGGACGCGCTGACCGCTCAGATTGCCAGCGGTGATTATGGCTTTCAGGGCTTCCTGAGCGGCCTGCTCGGGACCACGGATCGTGCGGTGGCCGAAGCGAAGGCCCGGCTCGAAGACCTCAACCGCACGCTTTCCGACCTCCAGGCCCGCCAGCGCCAACAGGAGCTGGCCGACGAAATCGCCGCCGAGGACAAGAAGGGCGCGGTGCGCGAGCAGCAGGCCCGCATCGTCGCCGACCAGCTCGAGGAGATCGACGCTGATCTCGACGAGCGTCTCCAGGGGCTCGCCGAGACCCGTGTCGACAAGATTCGCGCCGAGGCTGAAGCCAAGATCAAGGTGCTCGAAGGGTTGAAGGCCGAAGCCGCCGGGCTGGGACGCGACACCGCCGACTACGATGCCGCGATCCTGAAAGTTCAGCAGTGGCAAATCGCCGAGGAAGCGGCGGCCGAAGCCAAAGGCCGGTCCTCCCAGGCCACCCGCGACGCCATCGATCCCAACGAGAAGCTGATCGAGAGTCTCAGCCAAGAACTCGACGCGATGGAGATGTCCGACCGCGAACGGGCGGTGGATGCCGCGTTGCGCCGGCTCTCGGCCGACGCCACCGATGCTCAGAAGGACAAGGTGCGCGAGCTGGCCGGCGCCCTCTACGACGAGAAGGAGGCGGCTGAGGCGGCATCCCAGGCCGAGGAGGTGCTTGAGCATCTGCGCCGGCAACTCGCCGAACTCAACCTGAGTGCCGGCGATCGCGCGGCGGCGGAGGCGGTGCGGCAGTTGGGCGACAACGCCAGCGAGGCCGACCGGGCGATGGCCGACCTGCTCGCCCATCAGATTCAGGATGGCAAGGACGCCAAGTCGGTGATCGACGCCACCAAGGATGCCGCCGAGAAGTACGCCGAGCAACTGGAGAAGCTCAATCACTTGCTGGAGATCGGCGCCATCGACCACACCACCTACGGCAAGGCCGCTGCCGCCGCCTATCAGCAGATGACCGCGGCGAGCCGCGACTGGCAGGATGGTCTTCAAAGCTCCTGGGCCAAATACGTCAGCAACGCCACCAACAGCGCCGCCCAGGTCTCGCGAGTGTTCAACGATGCTATGGGCGGCATGGAGGATGTCTTCGTCAAATTCATCACCACCGGGGAGCTGAACTTCGACAACCTGACCCAGCGCATCGTCGAAGACCTCGCGAGGATATTTTGGGAGCGCGAGATCGTCGCTCCGATCGGCACCGCCCTCTTTGGCAACGGCCAGAGCGGCGGTGGTGGGGACAGCGGCGGTGGCGGTCTGTTCGGCGAACTGTTCTCGGGCGATTGGTTTTCCGGGCTGTTCCATGAGGGCGGGGTAGCCGGGGAAGCCTCGAGCTATCGCGAGATGCCTTCGTGGATGTTTGCCGGGGCACCGCGCTTTCATGACGGTGGTGTCGCCGGTCTCGCTCCCGGCGAGGTGCCGGCGGTGCTCAAGGTCGGAGAGGTGGTCGGCTGGCCTGAGCAGCTGCGTCATGCCTTTGGTGGCGCCAGCACCATCCAGGCCACCGATGCCAGCGCCAGCTACGTCATCAACGTCGATGCCAGGGGGGCGACCGACCCTGAGGCCACCGCCCGCCAGGTCAACGCTCTGGTCGCCCAGACCCTGAGCCGGCTCATTCCCGGCATCGTCGATCAGGCGACCAAACAGGCCCAACGGCAGGTGGTCGATAACATCCAGCGCCGGGGCGGGAGGGTGTCTTGACCGATTGGCCACTCGCGTTCAAACCGGACTCCCAGGCCTTCTACGTGCAGACCCTGACCGCCCGCTTCGACAACCCTTACAACGGTCAGGTCCAGGTGCTGGAACGCGACGGCGCCCGCTGGGTCACCAGCCTCAGCCTCACCCTCTATAGCGCCAACGCCAGGGCGTTCGAGGCGTTCCTGGCCAGTCTGCGCGGCCCGTCGGGCGAGGTGCTGGTGCCCGACTTCCGCCGCCTCGCGGCGCTGGGCAGTCTTGCCGGCAGCCCCCGGCTGGTTTCCGGTACTGGCCGCACCCTGGTGTTGGCCGGCTTCACTCACGGTGCCCAGAAGGTTCTGGCGGCCGGCGACCTGATCCAGACCAGCCCCGGCCGCAGCCACATGGTGGTCGACGATGTCACCGCCGATGGTTCGGGCAACGCCAGTATCCGGATTGAGCCGCGCCTGCGCGAGCCGGTGGTCGTGGGACCGCTGGTCACCAGCACCTGCCGCGTCCGCATGCGGCTGGTCTCCGACGACGCCGGCAAGAACCCGACCACGCCGCCGATGAAGTCGGCCTATCAACTCGATCTGATCGAGATTTTGACGCAATGACCATCGAATGGCCGCTGGACCTGCATCCGGTCGCCCAGAGCTTCTACATCCACACGCTCACGGCATCCCCTTCCTCTGCTTTCACCGGAGCAGGTCCAGTGCTCGGGCGTAGTGGTGCGCGCTGGGTCGCCGAGCTGACCGTCGAGCCAACCGCCGGCCGCTTGCCCTGGCTCGAAGCCTTGCTGACGCGGCAGCGGGCGGGAGCGGTCGAGTTGCTCCTGCCGAACTATACCCGCCTTGCCGGCGTGCCAGCGCCCGAGACCTTTGCCGCCTATGCCGCCGAAATCGGCGAGACCCGCTTCGATGACGACACCGGCTTTGACGATGGCACTTCATTCTTTCCTGGCGATGCCGGCCCACCGACTCTTGTCGGTGGTTGTCGTGGCTATCTGGTGCTGACCGGCTGCCGGCCGGGCGGTGTTGATGTCTTGGCCGGTGCTCTCCTCCAGGCCAGCCCTGGCCGCGCTCATCTGGTGGTCGGCGGTGTCGGCGTCGATCAGAACGGCGTCGCCCTGGTCGCCGTAGCCCCACCGCTGCGGGAATCGCCTGTTGCGGGTCTGGCCCAGACCAGCACCAGCCGGGTGCTGATGCGCATGACCGGCGGGGCGGCGCTGGCCAGCCCAACCACGCCGCCTCAGCGCGCCCGCTATCGCCTGTCTTTCGTCGAGGTGCTGTGATGACCGGTCGCCTCTCAGGAGCCGCCGAGGCCGAAACCTTCAAGACCGTGGCCCGGCCGGTGCTGCTGGTCGAGTTGGGTTTCACCTCGGGAACTTCGCGGGTGTGGTCCGGTCTCGGCACGCTTTCCTGGAACGGCCTGGACTGGCTAGGTGTCGGCACCCTGGGGCAGGTCTCCAGCGTCGAGGAGACCCTGGAAGTGCGGGCGGCAGGCGCCAGCTTCGAGCTGTCCGGCGTGCCCGCCGATCTCCTCACCCACGTCATGACCGAGCCGCTGCAATCACGGCCAGTCAAGCTCTGGCTGGGGTTCATGGACGAGAACTGGGCGGTGGTCCCGGACCCGGTGCTGATCTTCCGAGGGCTGATGGACACGGTGGAAATCCGCGACGGTGGCCCCACCGCCACCATCACCCTGCTGGCCGAGAACCGGCTGCGCGATTTGGAGCGCCTGCGAGTGCGCAACTACACCGACGCCGATCAGCAGGCCGACTATCCCGGCGACCGCGGCTTCGAGTTCGTCCCGGCGCTGCAGACCATGACCATTCCCTGGGGCGGCACCGCATGATCGCCGTTCTCCTCGATCGCTATCTCCGGGACTGGCGGCACCGGTCGTTCGCCTGGGGCGAGGCCGACTGTGTGCGCTTCACTGCCGGCTGGGTGGCACTGGTCACCGGCCGCGATCCCGTGGCCGCCACTGCCGGTCGTTATGCCGGCTGTCGCGAGGCGTTGCGGCTGATGCGCGGAGTCACCGGCAGCGCCGATCTGGTCGAGGCGACCGGACTCATCCTCGGGGCGCCGCTTGATCTGCCGCTGATGGCCCGTCTCGGCGACGTGGCCGCACTCGCCACCCCGGCCGGGCCGGCGCTCGGCCTCTGCGCCGGGGATGCCATCGCCGCGCCCGGTCCCGCCGGGTTGGTCCGCCGGCCGCTGACCGCGATCATCGCCGCCTGGAGGATTGGCGGTCCCACAGCTGAGGTGGTTGGTGGCGCGGAGGAGGGCAGGATATTACCGATAGCCGGGCAGGGCACAACGGCGTCCTTTCATTTGCTTGGTAGCCTTACCGACCCATCGCTATCCAGGGGCCAGAACGGGTTCCACGCCACTTCCCAGGCGTGGCCGTCGAGATCGGCAAAATAGCCGGAATGCCCACCCCAGAAAACATTCTGAGCCGGTTTCAGCAGGGTGGCCCCGGCTTTGACCGCGATATCGAGGAGGGCGGCCACCTCGTCCCGGCTGCGGGCGTTGTAGGCCAGGGTGATGCCGGCAAAGCCCGCCGCGGGAGTGTCCGGCAGGCACGCATCCTCAGCCAGTGCCTGTCGCGGGTAGAGCGCCAAGACCATGCCACCCAGTTGAAAGAAGACGACGCCGTCCTGGCTGGCGTCCGATGCCGTCCAGCCCAACCCGGCTTCGTAAAATCGCCGCGACCGTTCGAGGTCGGCGACACCGAGCGTGATCACACTCAGTCGCTGTTCCATGACGCCCTCCAATCGACTGAAAGAACAGTACGGCGGCTGGATCGTCCTGTCCACGCTGCCCGCTTTCCTGCCGACATCGTCTGGAGGCTCTGCTGATGCCACCTGTGCTTGCCCTGGTCGCCGGTGCCGCTGTGGCCGAAATGGTCGGCGGTGGTATTCTCGGTGCCGTGCTGGGAGGCGCCGTCACCATCGGCGTATCGACGCTGGTCACTCCCAGCAAGCCAGCGACACCGGCACCCGCTCCGGTGGTACCGGCACCGGCCCCGGTCCCGCCGCCGGTGCCGGTTCCCACCACCACGGTGACGCCACCGGCCCGGATGGTCCGGCAGCCGATCACCTCTCACCGCATCGTCTATGGCGAGGTCCGCACCGGCGGGCCGCTGGTCTACACCCACCTGCGGGCACCCTCGGGCTCCAACAAGCTGGACATCCTCCACCTTGTCGTGGTGCTGGCCGCCCACGAGGTCGAGAGCGTTGGGGATGTCTATTTCGACAATACGCTGGTCAGCCTGGATAGTGGTGGAACCGCGACCTCGGCACCCTATGCCCGCTCGGGCACCGCCTATGCCAACGTCTGGAAGCATCTCGGGGCTGCCAACCAGAGCGCCGACAGCGTCCTGGTCGCCAACAGCAACGGCGAGTGGACCAACGCCCATCGTCTTCGGGGACGGGCCTATCTCCATCTCCAACTCCGCCGCGACGACACCGCCTTTCCCGGCGGGCTGCCCAATGTTTCTGCCAAGGTGCGGGGGCGCAGGATTTATGATCCCCGCACCGGCCAGACCGTGTGGTCCGACAACGCGGCGCTGGCCATCCTCGATTATCTGCGGGCGCCGTTCGGGCTCAATTGCTCGCTCGATGAGATCGACCTTTCCTCGTTCATCGCCGCCGCCAACATCTGCGACGAGACGGTGCAGCGCCCCGGCGGCAATGAGCGGCGCTACACCGCCAACGGCGTCATCGACCTCAATCAGGCTCCGGTCGACACCGTGCCCAAGCTGCTGACCGCCTGCGCCGGCCGTCTGACCTACACGGCCGGCACTTGGCGCCTCTATGCCGGAGCGTGGCTGCCGCCGCTGGCCGAACTCGGTGAGGGCGACCTGCGTGACCCGGTGACGGTACGTCCCCGGCGCTCGCGGCGCGAACTGATCAACACCGTGCGCGGCTCGTTTCTCTCGGCGGCCTCGGACGGCCAGCCCACCGACTATCCGCCTGTCACCGTCGCCGGCTACCGCAGCGAGGATGGCGACCTGGAGGTGGCGCGCAGCCTCGATCTGCCCTTCACCAACTCGCCCTACATGGCCCAGCGCGTCGCGCGCATCGTGCTGGAAAGCAACCGCCGGCAGATCTCGGTCGACTTCCCGGCCAATCTCTCGGGCCTGCGCTTCGCCGCCGGCCAGACGGTGGCGGTCAGCCTGCCGCGCTTCGGGCTGGTCGACCAGCCGATGGTGGTCAGCTCCTGGATGATGGCCGAGACCATGGGCGTCGATCTCACCCTCACCGAGGACGATCCCGCCATCTACGAGTTTGCGGTCGGCGATCTGATCGTCACCAACGCCGCTCCGGCGCTGTCGCTGTCGGCCAACGCCGACATTCCACCGGCCACGCCCACCGGTCTGACCGCGACGGCGTCGAGTTCGGGTGTGCTCTTGACCTGGAGCCAGCAGGCCGAGAGCGATTTCGACCATTTCGAGGTCTGGGAGGCGTTGTCCGGGGTCAGCGATCCCGCGCTGGGCGCGTGCCTCGCCGAAACCTGGCGGGCCGATTGGTTGCGCACCGGGCTGGCCGCCGGAGCCGCCCGCGTCTGGTGGGTGCGCGCTGTCGATCACCACGGCAACCGTAGCGGCTTCTCGGTCCCGGTGCCGCTGACGGTGCCGGGCACGCCGTCCTATGCCCTGATCTTGGGGTAAAGCCATGACCGAAAACGCCATAAGGCTCTCGGATCTGCCGGCGGTGACCACACTGGCGGATGCCGATCTGTTGCCGCTAGTCCAGTCCGGCAACGGCGCCAAGCTGACCATCGGCCTGCTCAAGGCGCTGATCGGCGCCGGGGCCTCCTCGGGCTTGTCCTGGTCGAGCATTCCCGCCGGCACCACGGTCACCGTCGATGCCGGCCGGCAGATGATGGTGTTCAACAGCCTGACCCTCGACGGCTCGCTGGTCGTTGACGGTTCTGTAGGAGTGTGGAATGGCTGACCTTACCCTCAAAGCCGGCACGCCCACTGGCAATCCGCCCGCCGGCTACCTCAAGCTGTTCATCAGCGACGATGGCCGGCTCACCGGCCGGGACGCTACCGGTGCCAGCACCATGGCCCTCAGCGGTGTCAACACCGGTGACCAGGGCCACTATCGCAATCTCGTCGTCAACGGCTGCTGCCGGGCCAGTCACCGCGCTTCGAAGGCGCTTTCCACCGCTTGGCAGTACGGGCCGGTCGATCTGATCGCGGTCGCGGCCGGCGGCACGGTGACCGGCGGCACCATCGTCCAGGCCAGCGGCGTCACTCAGCTCGCCAAGTCGGGCTATGCCTGTCAGGTCCAGTCGGCGACCCTGACCGGTGCCGGCACGATCTCCTGGCGCCATCGTATCGAGGCCAGAAACGCCGGCGCCATCGCCAACGGCCCCGCCATGGTCACCGCCCGAACCTATCACGATGTCGGCAGTGCGGTGACCTACACGCTCACCGTCAACAAGCCGACCGCCGCCGACAGTTTCTCGTCGGTGACCCAGATTGCCACCGGCACGGTGTCGGTCGCCAACGCCACCAACGCCGACCTCAGCCTCGCTATCGCCAATCTCGGCGACTGTTCCAACGGGCTGGAGATCATCATCAGTGCCGCCTGCGGGGCGATTTCTTCGAAGAACCTGTACCTGGGCGACCTGCAACTGGTGGCGGGCTCCCTGGCGCTGCCGATGGCGCCCAGGCCGATGGCCACCGAAGCGATGCTGGTCGCCCGCTATCTCCGGCCCTGTGCCGGGCTGATCGGCAAGGCCAACTCGGCCAGCAACATGCAGGTGGTGCTCTCTCACCCCGACATGCGGGTGGCACCGAGTTACGAGGCGACCGCCGCTGTGGCCTTCACCGATGCGGTGGCTGCTGATTTTGTCCAGTCCCAGGCCAGCGTCACCACCGTTCATGACGTGACAGCCCACAATGGCCGCATCTCCTGCGGCTTCTTCTCCGGCCTCACCTCCGGCACCGTCATGCTCCAGAAGGGCAGCGGCGGTACCATCCTCGCTTCGGCGGAGCTTTGACCCATGCCACGCATCGACGACATCCTGGCGGCGGGAGCCGCCGTCTCCAAGCTCGATCTCCGCCGCTATCTGGCCGCCCGCGAGGTGGCGACGCCGGTCGATTACGGCGCCATCGAAGGCGGGGTGGTCGACTGCACCCCGGCCTTCGCCGCCGCCTTCGCCGAGAACGACGCCGTGTTCGTGCCGCCCGGCGTCTGGCGGATCGCCAGCCCGATCGTGCTCGGCTACGGCCAGAGCCTGTTCGGCGTCGGCGACGCCTCGGTGATCCAGGCCCGTGAAGACCCGTGGGACGTCAATGCTCTGCCGGCCTATCCCAGCACCTTCGACGCCATCGAACTTCAGGACGGCTATTGTCAGGTGCGCGACCTCAAAAT
>CAIOBP010000126.1 GCA_903856295.1 uncultured Rhodospirillales bacterium
ATCTGCGGATTTCATCATGGCCCGCGGTCATCAGCGCCGCACCTTTCGAGGCCGGACACATGACCGCACCCGACCATCTTGCTTATCACCAAAGATTCCCCTTGCGCCACAGCGGTCATCCACACATGCGCGCCGTTACACATACGAACGACTGACGCTGTGGTCAAGGCGGCGGTAGATCGCTTTGATCGTGCTCAGGGAGTCGGCCGGCAGCGAGCCGGCGGCACTGGCCGCCGCGTTTTCGTTCGCCTCGGCCTCGGTCAGAATGCCGGGAATAACCGTCGACACCGCCGGCCAGGATAAACAGAAGCGCAGGGCAGTCCGGCTCAGCGCCTCCTCCAACGAGACGGCCGCAGCCATCTCGTCGGCAGCGGCGACCCAGGCGGCGATCTGGGAGCGCGGCCAGCGGTTGCGGTGGTCGTCGGCGGCAAACACGGTGTCGGCCCGGATATTGCCGCTGAGGAAGCCGAAACAGAGCGGCGTGCGGACGATCACGCCGATTTCGCGCGTGGTCGCCAGCTCGAAAAGGCCACAATCGACCGCGCGCCAATCGAGCATGTTGAGGTTGAACTGAACCACGGCACAGCCAAATTCGGCAATCGCCGCCAATCCTTGATCCGGCGTCTTGAGCGAGAAGCCAACCGCCCGGACCGACCCTTCCCGGCGGAGCCGGTCCAGGGTTTCCAGGGCGCCGTCCAGCAGAGCTCCGTCCTCGACTGGGGGATTGTGCAGTTGCAGAAGATCGATGTAGTCCGTTCCCAAGCGGCGCAGACTGCCCTCGACCGAGCGGCGCAGAGCCTCGGGGGAAAAGTCCGGCGGTTCGTGGAAGCGCAGCAAGCCGGCCTTGGTGGCGATCACCACCCGGTCGCGGCGGGAGGCGAACTCCGCGCCGATCAGTTCCTCGCTGTGGCCATCGCCATAGACGCTGGAGGTGTCGAAGAGGGTGATGCCGGCATCGTAGGCGGCGGCGAGCGCCCGGCGCGAGACCGCATCGTCGGTCGTTCCGTATGACGTCATGCCGGGCGTGGCACCGCCGATGCCCCAGGCGCCGAACCCGATTTCCGACACGGTAAGCCCGGTTTTGCCCAGTGATCGGTAGGCCATCGCCATGATCGCTGCATCCTCGTCTTATGGTGACGCCGCGCTTTTATCGGGGATGTCCCGAGTCGTGTAGCAAATTGGCGAGCGCTGCCCGTCGTATTTTACGCCGCCTGACGGACGTCAGCAAGAGGTGAAAACTCAAAAACTGGTGGCCCTTCTGGCTGATTTGGGTGGGTGCGACACGGTGACTCGGGGGCCTTCAATATCGGGCTCGGTTGAGAATCTTTTCGGGTATGACGCCGCACCCGGGCCGCGCAACTTCTTTTCTGTAGTGCGCCACGAGGGCGCGGAACACCAGTGGGGGGAGGACCCACCTGGATACTTGTTGGTTAGATCCAGTAGCTAACGGGCAGTTTGGCCGGGTGACTGGTCGGATTGAAGCCCCGTGATAAAGGCCGCCTTGGGCGGTCGAGCGATCTGTGCGGGCCATAACGTGAGTGAACGCTGAGCAGGCCTCGAAAGTGAATACGCGGGCGCCGACCCTCCTACAGAAAGGGGAAGGCTGCGGAAGTTGGGCATTACTAACCATCTACCTCCCATCTTCGTCCGCCGGGGTATTGGCGATGGCACGTCGGAAAGGTGTTCCGGGTAACGTGGGAGACCCGTTGGGATCGGGGGTCGCGGCCTCAACGGCGCTGAGTTTGGGCGCCGGAAACCAGCGGGAGTCGGACAGGATTATAGTACCGGTGAGGTCGGTCAACGCCGACGGAGGGAAGGGTCCTGACTTCTGGTGGCCTCAAAGAAGCAGACGAGGAGGTGATTGACTATGAGTCTAGCAACACCTGAACAAATCAGGAAGCTTCAGCAAGGGCTATACCTCAAGGCGAAGGCGGAGCCAAACTTCCGCTTCTACTCGCTGTACGACAAAATCTATCGAACTGACGTGCTACACCATGCTTACAGGCAGGTACGATCAAATCATGGTGCCCCTGGAGTGGATGGTGTCAGTATCGAAAAGATTGAAGCGCAAGGCGTGGACGAGTGGTTGGCAGGTCTCCAGACTGAGTTGCGGACGCGGCAGTACCGCCCAAAACCTGTGCGACGGGTCATGATTCCTAAGCCAGGGGGAGGTGAGCGGCCGTTGGGCATTCCGACTCTTCGAGATAGAGTCGCCCAGATGGCAGCAAAAATGGTGCTGGAGCCGATCTTCGAGGCAGATTTCGAACCAAATGCGTACGGCTACAGACCTGGGCGGAGTGCTGGGGATGCGATCAAACGTGTCCACACGCTGTTGATCCAGGGCTACACGGATGTCGTAGACGCGGATCTGAGCAAATATTTTGACACGATTCCACATGACGCGCTACTGAAGTCCGTAGCCCGTCGCGTCGTGGATGGCGCGATGTTGGAGCTTATCAAGTTCTGGCTGAAAGCGCCGGTCGAAGAGAGTGGCCATGATGGCGGAAAACGACTAACTGGGGGAGCGGCAAGTACTTGCGGAACTCCTCAGGGCGGCGTTATCAGTCCTTTGCTGGCTAATCTCTACATGAACCGAATGTTGAAATACTGGCGGAGACGGGACTGCGGCGCCCGATTTCAGGCGGAGATCGTATCTTATGCGGACGATTTCGTCATCCTGAGTCGGGGGAAGGCCGAACCGGCGCTGGAGTGGGCCAAGGAGAGTCTCGGGCGAATTCATCTTGTTCTCAACGAGAAGAAAACGTCACTACGGGACGCCAGGAAGGAAATGTTCGACTTTCTTGGGTATAGCTTTGGACAATCACGGTATTGGAAGACCGGGCAGGCTTACACAAGCGCCAGCCCTTCTGCGAAGAGTGTTAGCCGTGTCAAAGAGAATGTAAGAGCTGTCCTGCAGGGAAACCACAACACTCCATGGGAAGATGTGCGTGACCAGCTTAATATGAAACTACGAGGCTGGGCATCATATTTTAACTATGGCTCTGTTCGGAAGCCATACAGAGCGGTTAATCACTACGTCTGTGACCAAGTGCGACACTTCCTAGCGCGGCGGCACAAGCTGCCGACGCGGGGGTGCCGCAGGTTTTCATGGAGTAGCATCTTTGGGGAACTCGGAGTTTCCGAGCTAAACCGGCGAAAAGATGCGCCGTCGTGTGCGTGAGGACGAAGCCAGTCGGAAAGCCGGATGCTGGAAACCGGCATGTCCGGTTTGATGAGCGGGGAAGTGAAACGGAGTGACGCCGAAGGGCAAAGCCACCGCGCACTTCCTCGACTCTACAAGTTCACCAAGCGGCTTGCTTCGGAAGCGGCGGAATTACCCTTTCAAGTTGATGTACATCTTGCCTGACATCCACTCTTCGTCGCATTCGGCGAGCAGAGCAGAGACAAGGCGCAGGCAAGAAGCGGTGTTGGGGAAGATCGATGCGACGCGTGTTCGACGCTTCAATTCTCTATTAATTCTTTCGAGGCCATTCGTTGTTCTTA
>CAIOBP010000127.1 GCA_903856295.1 uncultured Rhodospirillales bacterium
CGCGGGATCGCCACCAAGTACCTGTCCAATTATCTCGGCTGGCGCCGGATGGTCGAGCGGCAGGGCGACGAGGTGTCTCCGTTTCAGGTCATGGCCGCAGCGCTGGCCTGACCGTCAACAACCAACGCCGTCAGAGCCTTTTTTAATGCTTCGGATGAACTGAACCCCCGACACCGGCAGGGGAAAAGCCCATGGAATCAAGGCGCATGCCGATGCGGTACTGTGATACCGCGCACCAACGCGTTGTCAACCAATCATATTTCCGGTTGACAGGGCGCGAGTCCGGCCGTACAAAGCCTGCCTCAAATCGGGTGTCCCGAGGCCAAGTCGCGCCCCAACGGCCAGCATCAACCTCGAACTCACACCGGCAAGAAACACACCGTCGAGAGCAACGATGAAAACCTTCAACCTCAAACCGTCGGAGATCGAGAAGAAGTGGCTTCTCGTCGATGCCGATGGCCTCGTCCTGGGGCGACTGGCCAGCATTCTGGCCACGATCCTGCGGGGCAAGCACAAAGCGACCTACACGCCTTATCTTGATTGCGGCGACAACATCATCGTGATCAATGCCGAGAAGGTCCGCCTGACCGGCAACAAGCGCAAGGACGATATGTTCTACTGGCACACCGGTTATCCCGGTGGCATCAAGGGGCGCTCGAAGGGCCAGATTCTCGACGGCCGCTACCCCGAGCGGGTGGTGATCAAGGCGGTCGAGCGCATGGTGCCGCGCGGGCCGCTCGGCCGGGAACAGATGAGCAATCTTCGGGTATACGCCGGGTCGGCTCACCCCCATGAAGCCCAGCAACCCCAAGTGCTCGACATCGCGTCGCGCAATCCCAAGAACAAGAGGAGCGCGTAAAGCCCATGGCCGGCGCAACCCTGACATTGTCAAGCCTCAAGGACCTCGGCGCTCCCGCCGCCCCGTCCGCGAGCGCCTCCCCCGCCAAGCCCGAGACCCCCGAGCCCAAGATCGACGCCCAGGGCCGGGCCTACGCCACCGGCAAGCGCAAGGACGCGGTCGCCCGCGTCTGGATCAAGCCCGGCAAGGGCACGGTAACCATCAACGGTCGTGACGGCGCGGTTTATTTCGCCCGTCCGGTGCTGCGGATGATCGTCAGCCAGCCCTTCGGCATCGTCGAGCGGGCCGGTCAGTATGATGTGGTGGCTACCGTCGTCGGCGGCGGTCTCTCCGGTCAGGCCGGTGCCGTCCGTCACGGCATCTCCAAGGCGCTGACCTACTTCGAGCCCGCCCTGCGCGGCCCGCTGAAGGCCGCCGGCTTCCTGACCCGCGACAGCCGCGTCGTCGAGCGCAAGAAGTACGGCCGGGCCAAAGCCCGCCGCAGCTTCCAGTTCTCGAAGCGCTGAGTTCGGTTCCGACAGCAACGGCCGGTCAACGGGCTCCCCGTTGGCCGGCCGTTGGCGTTTGCGCGCGAAACACGACGTTTGCGCGCGAAACACTGCGCTCAGCGCCCCAACACAACGCTGGCGATATCACTGCCGGTGTGGACCGCCCAGCCCACGCCCTCCAAGGCCACGCTCTTGGCCGCGCCCAGGCTGCACCCCAGGCCGGCGCCCAGAATCACCAGCGGCGGACTGGCCAGCATCAATTCACCCGCGGCCACGATCTCGGCGACCGGAACCGCCGAGGAGAAGGCGCCTTCGGCGGCCCCCTTGAGGCAGCCGATGAAGGTTTCGTCCTCCCGGTGCTCGAGTCCGACCGCCAGCCTGAACGCCCTGGCCGCGCGGGAGACCCCGCTATCGTAGCCCAGGTGCTCGGCCACCAGACCACCGGTCATGATCACCAGCAGCGCCAGGGCGCCCAGCGTCAGCCGCCGCCCGAGCGGCGACAGTCCCGACCAACCGCCGCTCCGAAGCCATGGAAAGCGCACGCTCCCCCAGGCGGCCCTGAGTCGGGCGACCAGACCGCCGGAGGAACGCCGCGGCTTGCCGCGCCGCTTCGCCGGGGCGCCTTCCTTGAGCCAGGCCTCAAGCCGGGGATTGCCCCCGCCCCCCTGCATCGGCCGGGGCTTCTTCCCGGCCGCGCGCGGCCGAGGCTTGGACGGGGCTTTCGCCCTTGGTGGAGTGGGTTTCTTGCTCATCGCCAAACCGTGGTTCGCGGAGAGTATAGGGGGTTCCGCAAAGTTTTGGGAACCGCCAGAACCGGATAAGAGACGCCGCTTTCCGGACCCCGCCGGTTGAGCTATCATGCCCACCCGCAAGTGAGGAGGGATGGCGCATGTCCGACGATAATTCAAATTTCAGCACCGACAGTTTCACCGAGGTGACATCCACCGGTTGGGTATCGCGGATCGGCCAGTCGCTGGCCGGCGTCGTATTCGGCTTCATCGGCATTCTGGTGGCCATCGGAGTGCTGTACTGGAATGAGGGGCGCGCCGTCGAGGCTCACACCGCCCTGAGCGAGGGCGCGGGTGCCGTGGTCACCGTGCCGGCCCAGCCGGTCAATCCGGCGATGGAAGGCCGGCTGGTCCATGTGGTCGGGCTCGCCGAGACCCAGAACCCCGCGCGCGACCCGATCCTCGGGGTGAGCGCGCCGGGGCTGCTCCGGTTGCACCGCATCGCCGAGACCTACCAGTGGAAGGAAACCCAGCGCTCCCAGACCAACACCGAACTCGGGGGCAGCGAGCAGACCCGGACCACCTACGAATACAGCAAGGTTTGGTCCGAATCGGCGATCTCCTCAAGCGAGTTCCGCATTCCCAACGGTCACGGCAATCCCGCGCTCACCCTGAAAAGCCAGCACATGACCGCCAGCACCATCCGGCTCGGCGATTTCCGCGTCGCGCCGGCGCTGCTGGAGGAACTCGACGCCTATGAGCCGCTGGTGCCCGACGAGGCGGTCATGGGCGCCAAGGGCTTCCGTCCGCTCGACGGCATGTTCTTTCGCGGCAATGACCCCGGCAATCCCCGGGTCGGCGACGTCCGCGTCCGCTTCGAGGCGGTGGCCAGCCAGCCGGTGACCGTGGTCGCCGGTCAGGTCGCCGGGGAACTGGGCTCGTTCATCGCCAGCAACGGTTACAAGATCGACCTGATCGCCACCGGCAACCGCGCCGCCTCCGCCATGTTCAAGATGGCCCAGCAGGACGAGGCGATCCTGACCTGGGTGATTCGCGTCTGCGGCTTCTTCGGTATGATGATCTGTATCGCCATGCTGTTCCAACCGCTGGTGGTGCTGGTCTCGGTGCTGCCGTTCCTGGAAGTGCTGGCCGGCGGCGGCGCCCTGCTGGCGTCCTTCCTGCTCGCGGTCCCGCTGACCCTGATCACCATCGCCATCGCCTGGTTCGCCCACCGGCCGCTGCTCTCCGCGATCCTGATCGTGGCCGGCATCGGCGGCTCGCTGCTGGTGTCGCGGCTGGTCAAGCGCAAGCCGGCCTGACCTGACCTGACCTGACCGGCGGCAGGGAAAACCAGCGGGGCGGTTGCTGATAAAGCGACCGCCCCGCTTTTTTTCATCAAGTACAGGCACTTATTTAGATATCCTACAACAATTATAAAAGCTAATCGCGCTTGACAAACCTTGCGCGCGATGACTAACCTCTGGAGAATTCTGGAACAGTTCGCGTGCAAATCTCATAATTGGAGACTTTGATGAAGAAGTCCTACTCGCTTTTGGTCATGATGGTTGCGTTGCTCGGCGCCTGCCAAACATCCGCTCCCCCTCCTCCCGCGCTCACGCTGACGGAGAAGGTTGACGAGGTTGAGCTGGGCGACAACAAGCTCTCCTGCAAAGCCATGATGGATGAAATCAATCGGCTGAAAGAGCTGGCCGCACTCTCCGAGCAGAACAAACGCTCGATTCAGCTCTCGCGCGCCAACGGGCTGGGCAACCAGTCGTCCGGCCTCGGCTCGTCGGTGCTGACCTCGGCGTTGAGCATGATTCCCGGGGTTGGGGCCGCCGCCTCGAGCCTCAGCGGTGCTCAGGCTGGCGCGGGCGCAAGCGCGGCGATGACCCAGTCCATGAACTCCATGGCCCAGGAAACCTATGAGACTGAGAACGGCGCCAGGATCGAGAAGCGCAAGACGACCCTGACCGAGCGCTATAATCACAAGTGCTAGTGTGGTTACCGATAGAGTTGCATCCTACCAGATCTATTCGTTATGGGCCGGGCATGACGACGGCGGCAGCGAATCAACTTGGTCGGATACCGCTCTGACGCAGAACACGAAGGAGGGGCTGTGAATCCCCTCCAACACCACAAGACAGGGCGTGATGCGGTCCCCCATGACCGCATCACGCCCTGACGCGTTTGGGTCAAATAAATTTCCTCGAGACGTAGACGCCGTTGCTGATGCCCATCAACAGCAGGAAACCCTCGGGAATATCGGGAATGGTGTAGCTGGTGACGATCTTGATCGCGACGAACAAGGCCGTGATCATGGTGAAGAACAGCATCTGCACCTTGGTCACGTCGATTTCCGGACTGCCGGGATTGGTGACGACGTCGGAGAAGTGAGGCACACCGAGTGTGACCGGGACCGACGCGACAGCCGGGGCATTGACTTCGGCAGCGGGGACTTCGGCAGCGGGGACTTCAGCGGCCGGGGCTTGCTCGGGTACGGACGCCGCAGCAAGTGCAGCGGCGGCGGCAACACTGCGGTTGCGCAATTCGGCGCTGATATTGGCGCTGCCCGAGATGCCGAGCATGATCAACGTACCGCTTTTGATGTCGATCAGGGTTCCGGTCAGGGTGATGACGTAAATGGCGCCGCCGCCGATCACCAGCGACCACACCAGAATTTGCAATTGCGACAGACTGGCCCGTCCCCTGCGGTCGGCGATGATGCGCAAGATGAACGACGCACCGCCGAACGGCCCGATCTTGGGCGGACTGCACAGCCAGAGCAGAAACAGCATGGCCCCGACCAGCAGCGCGCAAATGACCGCCGCCGCCGCCCGGCTGGTGACCCCGATTTCAAGGATGGTATCGGCAAACTGCCCGTCGCCATTGCCGATCCGGATCAGGACTTCGGCCAGGGGCACGCCGTTGAAAGCCGTGAAATTGCCGTAATGGGGCAGAATGTTCGGGTTGATGGCGTCGTCGAGGTCCTGGGTCAGCCCCCAGAAGCGCTGCGGCGCGGTCGGCATGCTGGGCACGGTGGCGGCGGCGACGATTTCGCCATCGGCGGTGGGCTTGTTGCTGATGATCCGCACCGGCAGCGGCGCCGTCCGGAACCGCTCATTGTAACCGTCGAGATAGCGCCAGCGGAAGCAGACCGTGAACGAGGTCTGGTTGACCGCCCACGGCCAATTGCGGACGATGAAGCGGATGTCGCCCCCGCGCGGCTGCCACAAGGTGGAGGGATCAAGCTCCACCTGGACCTTGCTGCCGGGAATCGGCTTGTCGCTCGGGGTGAAGGATTGGGCGGGGCAGGTTTGAAACGCGAACAGGTCGCGCCCTTTTATGGTGACTTCGGAGCCGGGAGCGTTGACCGCCACCGGAGCCGAAACCGGCTCCACCGCCTGCTGGGCATGGGAAGCGATCGGACCCGATACGGTTGTCAGCAAAACCGTCACGAGAAACAGCCATCCGAATTTCATATCATCCTCACTCTCCGGAAACACCTTTGGTTGTACGCTCGCTATGGCGTTCGATGAAGAGCTATGGCTTAAAGTCGGCTTATGTCCACAACAGGTTTGTGTGTCATTTTGACACGCAACCTTTGTCATGCGTAAGGAGGGCGCCCCGGGCAAAAAGCAGGTGTTCGACCGGCCCAAAACAAAGCCGGCCCGCGCAAGGGCGGGCCGGCGAAGCGAAAACGGTGGGAGGGGAGGCTCAGGCCAGCCGGTAATTCCGCGCCAACTGGGCGTAATGGCGCGCCGATTCGGGGAAGAAGGCGATTTCCGCCGCCGTGAGATCGCGCTGGTGCTTGGCCGGGCTGCCGGTCCAGAGCTGGCCGGCTTTCACCCGTTTGCCCGGCGTCACCAGGGCGCCGGCCCCAACCATGGCGCCGCTTTCCACATAGGCGCCATCCATCACGCAGGCCTTCATGCCGATGAAGCTGCCGCTTTCGATGGTGCAGGCGTGCAGCACCGCCATATGGCCGACCGTGACGTCATCGCCGATGAAGGTGCCCTGGCCCTTGGACGCCACATGGATGATCGTGCCGTCCTGGATGTTGGTGCGCTTGCCGATGCGGATGACGTTGACGTCGCCGCGCAGAATGCAGCCGAACCAAATACCGGTGTCCTCATCGATCTCGGTATCGCCGGTAATCACCGCCGTCGGGGCGACGAACACGCTGTCGTGGAG
This sequence comes from uncultured Rhodospirillales bacterium, assembly GCA_903856295.1. GTDB lineage: Bacteria > Pseudomonadota > Alphaproteobacteria > Azospirillales > Azospirillaceae > BOG-933. The sequence goes on from CAIOBP010000127.1 coordinate 6,270, forward strand.
GGTCGGGACAATGCCCTTGTAGGGCAGGATCAGGCCGCTCATGGGGTTCGCCTCCGTCACGGGAACAGCGCCACCTGCTCGAGACCCATGGTCTCGGGCAGGCCGAGCATGACATTCATGTTCTGCACCGCCTGCCCCGAGGCGCCCTTGACCAGATTGTCGAGCACCGAGATCACGATGGCGTGGCCGGGCCGGTGGTCGGGGAAAACGCCCATGTGCAGATGATTGGAGCCCCGGACATGGCGGGTCGCCGGCGCCACCCCGGCCGGCACCACCTTGAGAAACGGCTCGGACTGGTAAGCCGAGACCAGGGTCTGGCGCAGGTCGTCCACCGTGGCGCCGTTCACCAGCCGGACATAGGTGGTGATCAACTCGCCCCGGTTCATCGGGATCAGGTGCGGCGTGAAGGACAGCGACACCGGGCCGCCGGCGGCCAGTGCCAGTTCCTGCTCCATCTCGGGCATGTGGCGGTGGCGGCCAACGCCGTAAGCGCTCATGCCCTCGCTGATTTCACAAAACAAATTGGCCTGCTTGGCGTCGCGCCCGGCGCCCGAGACCCCCGACTTGGCGTCGATGATCAGGCTGCCGGGGTCGATCTGTCCGGCCTTGAGCAGCGGGATCAGCGGCAGCATCGCCGCCGTCGGATAGCAGCCGGGGTTGGCCACCAGCCGCGCCACCCGAACCGCCGGCCGCGCGTGCTCGGTCAGGCCATAGACCGCCTCCTTCTGAAGCTCGACCGCCCGGTGCGCCTGACCATACCATTCGGCGTAGGTGGCGGGATCGAACAGCCGGAAGTCGGCCGACAAATCGACCACCCGCAACCGCTCGGGCAAACCGGCGATCACCTCCTGGGTGGTGCCGTGAGGCAGGGCGCAGAACACGAAATCCACGTCGTCCCAGGTCACCTCCGCGATCTTGATGGTGGCCGGCAGGTCGAACGGCGCCAGATGCGGGAAAATCTCGGCCATCGGCTTGCCGGCCTGACGCTCGGCGGTCAAAACCCGGATGTCGGCGGCGGGATGGCAGAGCAGCAAACGCAACAACTCGGCCCCGGTATACCCAGAGGCTCCGAGAATGGCGATGCGGGTGGGATGGATATGCATGGAAGACTCACGAAGTCAGGACGACACGGCAACAGCCCCCGGAGACTACCGCAACCCGCGAATTCCGCAAGTGAAGGAAATTGGTCCGGGGAAGCGGTAGCGGCGAATGCCTTCAGGCGCCGTCGGGGGTTTCGAACTCCTGCGGCGCGGTTCCGGCGTCGCTGGCTTCGATCCAGGGATACACCCGGTTGGCCACCGCCAGACAAATTTCGCCGCCGATCAGGCGCAGCGACTTCCCGGCATGGTGGGGCAGCGGAATGCCTTGCTGCCGGCAGAGCAGGATCAGCATCGCCGCGCTCTCGGCGGCGGTGAACTCGAGGGTGTCGGTGGCATCGGAGCCGTCGCCGCAGACCTCGGCCACCACCACCGGCGGTTGCCCCGGTTGCACGAACGCCTGCCGCACTTCGCGGAAATAACGGTCGCGGTTGGACACGCCGAATAAACGCACCGCCTCGGCCAACGCCTCGGACGAAAAGCTGATCAGGCGAATTTCAGTGATCATCTCGGCACCTCAGGCTCCCACCCCGCTTCGACCCCCGCGCGATCGCGCAAGGGGGGCTGGTTTCATCCGGCCCGGCCCGCCATCGTAGTCCGAACCGGCGCCCGACACCATGAGAGAGTTCCGTCATCCCAAGGTAACGGGCTCAGGGCACAGGGCAATCGGGTGAAGGGCCTTTATCCTATAAACGCCGTCATGCGCGGGCTTAACCCGCGTATCAACGGGGCGATGCTGCCGCAAAGGTCGTAAATTCGCGCAAATTTCAGGATCATCGAAGCGGCTCCACCCCGTGGATGGCCGGATCAAGCCCGGTCATGACGACTTTCAGATGCAGAAAAATCCTTCACTCGATTGTCCGGCGAGACCAATGCCAACTCTAAGTATCGCGCCTCGACCGCCCGGGCATAGCGCTGCGCATCGCCGACCGGGCTGGCCTGCATCCGCTGCCGCAAGGTCGCCCGGGCCGTGCGCAGCCCGCAGAGATCGGCGGCCAGCCGTGCCGCCAGCGCCAGATAATCCTCGGGGCTGGCCGCGATCCAATCGCCCAGCGCCAGCGCCGACAGCACCGCCGCCGCCAACCGCGATGACGGAGCCGCGCCGAGCAAAGTCACCACCGGCACCCCCATCCACAGGGCGTCGAGGGTGGTCATGCCGCCGCCATGGGGCAGCGGGTCGAGCGCGAGGTCGATCTCCCGGTAGGCCTCGAAATGGGCCTGCCGCGACGAGCCGCCCCGCAACTCGAGCCGCCCGTTCTCCCCGCCCAGGGCGCTCCAGCGGCCGCGCAGCGCCGCCTGCTGCTCCGGCTCCGACAGAGTGCCATCCTTGAGCAACAGCACCGAGCCGGGAACGGCGGCCAGGACCTGCGCCCACAGCGCCAGGGTGGCGTCGGTCAGTTTGGCGACGCGGTTGAAGGAGCCGAAGCGGACGCCCCCGCCCGCCAGCGCCGGCGGTTCTCCCGGTTCGGGCAGCGGCTCCGGCGTCCAGTAGCTCAGAAAACAGGGCAGATCGATCACGGTTTCGGCGAACAGCGGCCGCTCGGCCGCCGGCACCAGCACCGGGTCGGCGAACAGGTAATCCATGGCGGCGAGCCCGGTTCCGGTCGGCTCGCCCCAGGCGGTGATCTGGACCGGTGCCGGCCGCCGCGCGAACATCAACAGCCGGTTGCCCTTCATATGGCCGACGCAATCGACCAGAATATCGATGCCGTCCTCGCGCACCAGCGCCGCCAGTTGGTCGTCGGTCAGGCGCGCGGTCGGGCGCCAGGTCTCCGCCGCCGCGCGCAGGCGCAGGGTCAGATCGTCCTCGCGCCCGCCATCGGCATAGCAAACCACCTCGAAGCGCTCCCGGTCATGGTGCAGCACCAGCGGCGCAAAGGCATAGGTCGCCGCCTGATGGCGGAAATAGGGGCTGACATAGCCGATGCGCAGCCGCCGCCCGGCCGCGCACGCCCGAACCGGTGGCGGCTCACCCGCCAGCCCTTGGGTGTGGGCGGCGTTCCAGGCCGCGCGCTCCCGCTGCTGCTCCGCGGTGCTGGTCCCCGGCATGAAGTTCTGGGCGAACAGGATGTTGGAGTGGGCGACCGTGAAATCCGGCTTGAGCGCCAGCGCCCGCCGGAAGCACGCGGTGGCCTCGGCGGGGTCGCTTTGATCGAGCCGGGTGTTGCCGAGATTGTTGAGCGCGTCGGGATAGTCCGGCCGGACCCGCAACGCCTGCTGGTAACACGCGATCGCCTCGGTCAGCCCGCCCTGGCGCTGCAAGCTGTTGCCGAGATTGTAGAGCGCCTCCGGGTGATCCGGCCGCAACCGCAGCACCTGCCGGAAGCGCTCGATCGCCTCGGCCGCTTTCTCCTGATCGGCCAGGGCCAGCCCGAGATTGTTCAGAACCTCCGGATCGTCGGGCCTCAGGCCCAAGGCTTGGCGATAGCGTTCGATCGCCTCGGCCGGCTTGCCCTGCTCCTGGAGCGCCCGCCCGAGATTGGTCAGGGCTTCGGGCCAGTCGGGCCGGAGCGCCAGCGCCCGCCGGTATCCCGTCACCGCCTCGTCGAACCTGCCCAGGGTGTGCAGCACCACGCCCAGATTGTTATGGGCCTCGGCATAATCGAACTTGAGGGCCAGCGCCCGCTGGTAACAGCAGAGCGCCCGCTCGAGCTGGCCCTGGTCCTTGAGCACGACCTCGAGATTGTTGTGGGCTTCGGCGTCATCGGGCTTGAGGGCCAGCGCCCGTTCCAGCCGCGCCGCCGCCGCCTCGAGCCGGCCCAGGGCGTGGAGCACCACCCCGAGATGCATCTGGACATCGGCCCGCTCGCCCTGGAGCGCCAGCGCCCGGCCGAGCATCTCGGCGGCGGCCTCGTGGCGGCCAAGCTGGTAGGACAGCAGGCCGAGCAAATACAGGCTGTCGAAATGCTTGCGGTCGACCGCGATGACCTTGCGATACAGCGCCTCGGCTTCGTCCAGACGGCCGGCCTTGTAAAACTCGCAGGCCTTGGCGAACAGCTTGTGGGCGGAGGCCATGGGCGATGCTTACCGGTCAGTCGCCATCCCACAAGCGCCATGGCGCCTTGCCGGTTTCCCACAATTTGGTCAGGGATTGCTTGTCGCGCAGGGTGTCCATCGGCTGCCAGAAGCCCTCATGGGTCCAGGCGGCCAGCTGGCCGGCGGCCGATAGCCCCTCCAGCGGCTCGCGCTCCCAGACCGTACTGTCGCCCTCGATGGTGTCGATCACCGAAGGGTCGAGCACGAAGAAGCCGCCATTGATCAGCCCGCCCTCGGTCTGCGGCTTTTCCTCGAACGCCGTCACCTTGCCGCCCTCGAGGACGATGCGGCCGAAGCGGGCCGGCGGCCGCACGCAGGCCACCGTGGCTTTCAGGCCATGGCTGTTGTGAAAATCGATTTCGGCGCGGATGTCGATGTCGGAGAGACCGTCGCCATAGGTCATGCAAAACGGCTCGCCCGGCGTGAGATACTCCCGCACCCGGCGCAAACGGCCGCCGGTCATCGTGCCCTCGCCGGTATCGACCAGAGTAACCCGCCAGGGCTCGGTGCGGCAGAAATGGTATTCGACGCGATTTTCCTGCATATCAAAAGTAACATCCGAGCTGTGCAGGAAATAGTTTGCGAAGTATTCTTTGATGATATAGCCTTTGTAGCCCAGACACAGAATGAAGTCATTGACCCCGAAATGGGTATACAGCTTCATGATGTGCCACAGGATCGGCTGACTGCCGATTTCCACCATCGGCTTCGGGCGGACATTGGATTCTTCGGCGATGCGCGTGCCAAGACCGCCGGCCAGAACCACACACTTCATGATGCCCTCCACACAGCCTTGCGCCGGGACGATCGCGGCCCCGGGGCATCTCTAGCGCAAGCGTGGCGCCATTCCAAGCCCCCCATTCCAAGCCCAATGCCTTGACACCGGCGGGAAGCCCCTTTAACGATGGCGCGGGGGGCTTGAAACAGGGGGAACAGGGTGACGGATTTCTGGCGTGGCCGTCGGGTTCTGGTCACCGGCCACACGGGGTTCAAGGGCTCGTGGCTGTGCCTGTGGTTGCAGCGTCTGGGCGCCGAGGTTTCGGCTTTCGCCCTGCCGCCGCTGACCGAGCCCAGCCTTTATGCCCTGGCCGCGCCCTGGCCGGGTCAGGCGCACGAGACCGTCGAGCTGCGCGACGGCGAGGCGGTGCGGGCCGCGATCGGCCGCGCCCGGCCCGAAATCGTCTTTCATCTCGCAGCGCAGGCGCTGGTGCGCGCCTCCTACCGGGATCCGGTCGGCACCTACGCCGCGAACGTCATGGGCACGGTCCATGTCCTTGAGGCGGTGCGGACGACGCCCTCGGTCAAGGCGGCGGTGATCGTGACCACCGACAAGGTTTATGAGAATGACGGCGCCGGCCGGTCGTTCATCGAAAGCGACCGGTTGGGCGGCAAGGACCCCTACAGCAACTCCAAGGCCTGCGCCGAGCTGGCCACCGCCGCCTTCCGCGACACCCTGCTCGGCGGCGGCGCGACGGTGGCCACGGTGCGCGCCGGCAATGTCGTCGGCGGCGGCGACTGGTCGGAAGACCGGCTGGTGCCCGATGTCGTGCGCGCCCTGCAGGCCGGGCGGCCGGTGGCCTTGCGCTATCCCGGCTCGATCCGGCCCTGGCAGCATGTGCTGGAGCCGCTGCGCGGCTATCTCATGCTCGGCGAGCGCCTGCTGGCCCGGCCCGAGAGCGCGCCCCGGGCGCTGAATTTCGGCCCCGATCACCGCTCGACCCTGACCGTCGCCGAAGTGGTGGATATTCTGAGCGCGGCCTTCGACGGCGCCGTCGGCTGGGAGCAGGCGCCGGGCGACCACCCGCCCGAGGCCGCGACCCTGACCCTCGACTCCGCCCTGGCCGAGCGCAGCATCGGCTGGTGTCCGCGGCTGACCATGGCCGAGACCATCGGCTGGACCGCCGACTGGTACCGCGCCTGGAGGGCCGGCGGCGATCCCCGCCGCCTGACCCTCGAGCAGATCAGCCGCTACGAAACCCTCTGCAACCGGGAGACCTGACCCCGTGCCCTCCGTGACCCCGTCTCCCCGCTGCCAGTTCTGCGGCACCGCCCTGAGCCTGTCGCTGGTCGATCTCGGCGTGACGCCGCTGGCCAACAGCTATCTTTCGGCCGAACACCTGACCCAAACCGAGCCGCAATTTCCCCTGCATGCCCGGGTGTGCGGCGAGTGCCGGCTGGTGCAGGTCGAGCCCGCGGCCTCGCCTTCGGAAATTTTCGGCCATTACGCCTATTTCTCCTCCTACGCCACCTCGTGGGTCGAACATGCCCGCCGCTTCACCGAGATGGCCCGCGCCCGCTGGGGCCTGAACGCCGCCAGCAAGGTGGTCGAGGTGGCCAGCAATGACGGCTATCTGCTGCGCCATTTCGTCGCCGCCGGGGTGCCGGTGCTGGGCGTCGAGCCGGCGGCCAATGTCGCCGAGAGCGCCCGCGCCATCGGGGTAGACACCGACGTCGCCTTTTTCGGCCTGGAAACCGCGCAGCGGCTGAAGGCGGCCGGGCACGGCGCCGACCTGCTGGTCGGCAACAATGTCTTCGCCCATGTCCCCGATCTCAATGATTTCGTCGCCGGGCTAGCCTGCCTGCTGAAGGAAAACGGCGTCATCAGCCTGGAGTTTCCCCACCTGCTCAAGCTGATCGCTGAAATTCAGTTCGACACCATCTATCATGAGCACTTCTCCTACCTGTCGCTGCTGACCACCGAGCGGATTCTCGGCGCCCATGGCCTGCGGGTGTTCGATGTCGCCGAATTGCCGACCCATGGCGGCAGTCTGCGCATCCTGGCCTGCCACGCCGCCGCCACCGCCCATGCCGAGGGCGAGGGCCTGGCCAAGGTCCGGCGCGACGAAATCGCCGCCGGGCTCGATCGCGACGCCGGCTATCAGGGCTTCGCGCCCAAGGTCGAAGCGGTGCGCGACGGCCTGCTGGCGTTTTTGCGCGAGGCCCGCGGGCAGGGCAAGACGGTGGCCGCTTATGGTGCCGCCGCCAAGGGCAACACGCTGCTGAATTATTGCGGAGTCGGCGCCGATCTCATCACCTGCGTGGTCGATCGCAACCCGCACAAGCAGGGCTGCTTCATGCCCGGCAGCCACATCCCGATTCACGATCCGGCCAAGCTGGCCGAACTCAAGCCCGACTATGTGCTGATCCTGCCCTGGAACCTCAAGGACGAGATCACCGGCCAGATGGCCGGGGTGCGCGACTGGGGCGGACGGTTCGTGATCGCGATTCCCAGCCTGACCATTCTGCCCTGAGCGGCGGGGCGCCTCACCCGGGGCTTGGAAACATCAGCCCAGCCCCATCAACGAACGGGCGAAAGCGGTGGGCTCGAAGGGGCGCAGATCGCCGGCACCCTCGCCGACGCCGATGGCATGCACCGGCAGGCCGTATTTCTGAGCGAGGCCGACCAGCACGCCGCCGCGCGCCGAGCCGTCGAGCTTGGTCAGGATCAGGCCGGTGACCCCGACCATCTCCTGGAAGACCTCGACCTGGGCGTGGGCGTTCTGGCCGGTGGTGGCGTCGAGGGTGAGCAGCACGGTGTGGGGGGCGTCGGGGTCGAGCTTGCGGATCACCCGCACCATCTTTTGCAGCTCGCCCATCAGGTCGGTTTTGTTCTGGAGCCGGCCAGCGGTGTCGATCATCAATATCTCGGTGCCCTCGCGCCGGGCGCGCTCCAGGGCATCGAAGGCCAGCCCGGCGGCATCGGCGCCGGTCTCGCGCGCCACCACCGGACAGCCGGTGCGCTCGCCCCAGATTTTCAGCTGGCTGACCGCCGCCGCCCGGAAGGTGTCGCCCGCCGCCAGCATCACCGAACGGCCCTCGTCGCGCCATTGCCGGGCCAGCTTGCCGATGGTGGTGGTCTTGCCGGTGCCGTTGACCCCGACCACCAGAACTACATGGGGCTTGAGCGCCGGATCGGGCACCAGCGGCTCGGCCACCGGTTCGAGCAGGGCGGCGATGTCGTCGGCCAGAATCCTGCGCACCTCGTCCCCGGACATCACCTTGCCGAAGCGGTTTTGCGCCAGCGCCTGGGTCAGGTGAGCGGCGGTGATCGGGCCGAGATCGGCGCCGATCAGCAAATCCTCCAGTTCCTCCAGCGTCGCGTCGTCGAGACGGCGGCTGACGAAGATGCCGGAGATGCCCTCGGTGAGCTTGCTCGAGGATTTCGCCAGCCCCTGGCGCAGCCGCGAGAGCCAGCCGCCGGATGGCGCGGGCGCTTCCGGAGCCGGCGCGGGCGGCGGCTCGGCGACCACGACCGGCGCCGGTTCGGGCGGTGGCACGGGCGCGGGCACGGGCGCGGGCGCCGGAGCCTCGGGGGCGGCTTCGGGTTTCGGTTCGGCGGCGCTTTTCCAGCCGCCCCACAGCTTGATCATGCCGCCTCCCGTATTCTGGTGCCGATGAGATGCTGGTCGTTCGCGCCGGTGACGCGGGCGCGGGTGAGGGTGCCGGCCGGAGCCGGGGCGTCGAGTCTGATCTCGGCGAACTGCTCGGTGCGGCCCTGATTGTCCTGTTCCACCAGCACCTCGGCGTCGCGGCCGACATGGCCGGCGAGGAAGCGGGCGGCCACGGCGTCTCCGGCGGCGCGCAGGCGGGCGGCGCGCTCCTTGCGCAGGGCGGTGGCCAGCTGGGGCATGCGCGCGGCCGGCGTCTCGGGGCGCGGTGAATAGGGGAAGACGTGGAGCCAGGTCAGCCCGGCCTCGCCGATCAGCGCCAGGGTGTTCTCGAACATCTCGTCGGTTTCGGTGGGAAAGCCGGCGATCAGATCGGCACCGAAGGCGATGTCGGGACGCAACTCGCGGGCGCGGGCGGCCAGAGCCACCACCTCGGCGCGGCTGTGGCGGCGCTTCATGCGCTTGAGGATCATGTCGTCGCCGGCCTGAAGGCTGAGATGGACATGGGGCATCAGGCGCGGCTCGTCCGCGATCAGCCGCCACAATTCGTCGTCGAAGCCGGCGGGATCCAGCGACGACAGGCGCAGGCGCGGCAAGCCGGGGACCTGGGCGAGCAGACGGCGAATCATCGCGCCGAGCCGGGGCTGGCCGGGCAGGTCGGCGCCATAGGAGGCGATATCGACGCCGCTCAGCACCACCTCGCGATAGCCGGCCTCGACCAGCGCCCGCACCTGTTCGGCGATCACGCCGATCGGCACCGAGCGCGAGGGGCCGCGTCCGAACGGAATCACACAGAAGGTGCAGCGGTGGTCGCAGCCCTGCTGGACCTGGACGAAGGCCCGCGACCGGCCCTCGAAGCCGGAAATCAAATGCCCGGCGGTCTCGCGCACCGACATGATGTCGTTGACCCGCACCCGCGGGCCATCGCTCTCGGCGAAGGACGCGGCGGTGAGCTTTTCGGCGTTGCCCAGCACCTGATCGACCTCGGGCATGGCGGCGAAACGGCCGGGGTCGATTTGCGCGGCGCAACCGGTGACGATGATCCGCGCCTGGGGATGCTCGCGCCGGGCCTTGCGGATCGCCTGCCGGGCCTGACGCTCGGCCTCGGCGGTCACGGCACAGGTGTTGACCACCACGGTTTCCGGATGGTCCGCTGCCTCGGCGTGATCGCGCATGACCTCGGACTCATAGGCGTTGAGCCGGCAGCCGAAGGTGATGATGTCAACCTTGCCGCTCATGGCGCGCGCAGCAGTTCGGGTGAGAGGATGCCCTCGGCGACCTTCGCCGCCGGACCAGTCATCAGGACGTGGCCGTTGTCCCACCAATCAATTCGGAGGGAGCCGCCGTCCAGACACACGTCGGCCCAGCGCGTTTGTATAAGGCCGCGCCGAACCGCCGCCACCAGCGATGCGCAAGCGCCGGTGCCGCAGGCGCTGGTGATGCCGGTGCCGCGCTCCCACACCCGCATGCGCAGGGTCACCGGTCCGAGCACCTGAACGACTTCAACGTTGGTGCGTTCGGGGAAGAGCGGGTGATGCTCGACCAGCGGCCCAAGCTCGGCCAGCGCGACCGCCTCGACATCGGGCACGAAAAACACCACGTGCGGATTGCCCATGCTCACCGCCACCGGGTTCGACAGCGGTCCGACACTGAGGTTCAGAGACAGGGTGTCGGCCGGTCCAGCCAGCGGAATCTCGCGCCAGTCCAACCGGGGGAGCCCCATGTCGACGAAGATCCAGTCGTTGTCGCCCCTGGTCGCGACAAGCAGCCCGGCGCGGGTCTCGATGACCGTTTCACTGCGCCCGCTTTCTTCCGTCAGCACCCTGGCCACGCAGCGGGTGGCGTTGCCGCAGGCCGAAACCTCGGAACCATCGGCGTTGAGAATGCGCATGAAGGCGTCGGCGTCGGGCGAGCGCGGCGGCTCGATGACGATCAGCTGATCGCAGCCGACGCCGGTCCGGCGATCGGAAATCGCGCGGATCTGGCCGGCCGACAGCGCGACGGGCTGCTTCCGGGCGTCGATCACCACGAAATCGTTGCCGAGTCCGTGCATTTTGGTGAAGGGAATCGTCATGCCGACTTTATAGGCGGCCCGGCGATCCGAGTCCATGGGCTGAACGAAGGTACGCGGGGAAGGCCCCGCCCCCCGCCCTATGCGCCGGCCTCGGCCAGCCCGTCCGTGCCCGCCATCGAGTTGCGAACGAACGCCATCAACCTGCGGTCGGCGCTGTCGTGGTGGGAAACGAAGGTTTCGAGGATCTGGCGCAGGTCCTCGCTGATGTCCTGCCCGTGATTGCTCCGCTCGGCGACATCGCTTACCCTTTCCAGCAGCGCCGCATGGAACGCCCGCTGCGCGTCGGCGTCCGGATAGCCGGAGCGCTTCATCAGATTCTCTTCGATGTCGAGATGCAACCGCAGGAAATTGGTCAACGCCCGCACGATGCCGACATCGACCAGCGCGTCCCCCTTCCGGGCGGATCCGTTCAGGAAGCGCTCGGCCAAAGAGAAAAACTCTTCATGCCTGGAGTCGACAAGCTCGAGGCTGCCGACGACGGACGCCCGCCATTCCGAGTCCATGATGCTACAGTCCCTATCCAATCCAAGCCCCGCGTTCAACACCAATTTTATAGTGAAACACTTAAGCTCCAGTTACCAGGATTCCCTTTCATGCTGCCTGATGCCCATATCGCACTTTATATTCACTGGCCTTTTTGCCGGTCCAAATGTCCGTACTGCGACTTCAACAGCCACGTCGCGACGGGGATCGAGCAGCAACGCTGGCGCGCCGCCCTGCTCACCGAGCTGAATGCCCAAAAAGCCGGCACCGAGGGCCGCACCGTCACCTCGGTATTTTTCGGCGGCGGCACGCCCTCGCTGATGGCGCCGGCAACCGTGGCGGCGCTGCTGGACGCCATCGCGGAATGCTGGACGCTGGCCCCCGATCTTGAGGTGACCCTGGAGGCCAACCCGACCTCGGCCGAGGCGGCGGGGTTCGCGGCGCTGCGGGCGGCGGGGGTCAACCGGCTGTCGCTGGGCGTGCAGGCGCTGAACGATGCCGACCTGCGCGCCCTCGGCCGAAACCACGACTCGGCCGAAGCCCTGGCGGCGCTGGGCTTGGCGGCGCGGACCTTTCCCCGGGTCTCCTTCGATCTGATTTACGCCCGCCCCGGCCAGACCGTGGCCGCCTGGACGGCGGAGCTGAGACAGGCGGCGGCGCTGGCGGCCGGGCACCTCTCGGTCTATCAGCTGACCCTCGAACCCGGCACCGCCTTTCACCGGCTGTCCGAACAAGGCGCCTTCGCCCTGCCCGAGGAAACCATCGCCGCCGATCTCTACGAAACCACCCAGGCGGTGCTGGAAGACGCCGGGCTGCCGGCCTACGAGATTTCCAATCACGCCCGCCCGGGCGAGGAATCGCGCCACAACCTGACCTACTGGCGCGGCGGCGACTGGCTGGGCATCGGCCCCGGCGCCCATGGCCGGCTGACCCGGCCCGGCGGCACCCGGTTAGCCCTCGCCAGCCTGCGCGCGCCGGCCGAATGGCTGGCGGCGGTCGAGGGCCGGGGCTGCGGCACCCTGCCGCCCGAAGCGCTCACCCCCGAGGAGCGGCTGACCGAGCGTCTGCTGATGGGGCTGCGCCTGAGCGAGGGCATCGCGCGCGCCGGCATCCGCGCCGAGTTCGGCCGCGACCTGCCCGAACTGCTGCCCGCCCGCGCCCTCGAACGGCTGCTGGCCGGCGGCTTCCTCAAGCTCGACGAGCGCGCCCTCGCCGCCACCCCGGCCGGACTTCAGCGTCTCGACGCCGTGCTGGCCGCCCTGACTATTTAGTTTTAGAGCGTGATTCACACATTGACTGATCGCAGTCAAAGTGATCACGCTCTGACTAAGGGCTTGGTGCGCCGGGGCGGGATCGGCTATGGTGGGCGCCCTTCCCCGGAACAGCCACGGCGACACCTCATCCCATGGGCCAAATGGAACCCCGGCCGGCATCCGCGCCGCCGCGCACCGACTGGACGGTCGACGAATTGCTGGCGATCTACGAGACGCCGCTGCTCGACCTGATCGACCACGCCAGCCGCGTGCATCGCGAGCATCACGATCCGCGCGCCATCCAGCGCGCCAGCCTGTTTTCGATCAAGACCGGCGGCTGTCCCGAGGATTGCGGCTACTGCCCGCAATCGGCCCACCATGCCGAGGTCAAGCTGACCCGCGACAAGATCATGGACCCGGCCCAGGTGGTCGGTGCGGCGCGGGAGGCCAAGGCGGCCGGCGCCTCGCGCTTCTGCATGGGCGCGGCATGGCGGGAAGTGCGCGATGGCGCCGAGTTCGACGCCGTGGTCGAGATGGTGCGCGGCGTCAACGCCATGGGCATGGAGTCCTGCGTCACCCTCGGCATGCTCAAGCCCCACCAAGCCGAGCGGCTGGCCGAGGCCGGGCTCACCGCCTACAACCATAACCTCGACACCAGCCCCGAGTTTTATGGCCGGATCATCGGCACCCGCTCCTACCAGGACCGGCTCGACACCCTCGCCGTGGTGCGCGGCGCCGGGATCAAGCTGTGCTGCGGCGGCATCATCGGCATGGGCGAGAGCAACCGCGACCGCGCGGCGCTGCTCCAGATGCTGGCGGCCCAGACCCCCCACCCGGACAGCGTGCCGATCAACACCCTGGTGCCGGTGCCGGGCACGCCGATGGCCGAACGGCCGCCGGTCGAGCCGCTGGAACTGGTGCGCATGGTGGCCACCGCCCGCATCGCCATGCCCAACGCCCAGGTCCGGCTCTCCGCCGGCCGGCGCGATCTCTCGCCCGAGGCCCAGGTGCTGTGCTTCCTGGTCGGGGCCAACTCGATCTTCGCCGGCGACCACCTGCTGACCACGCCCAATTGCGAGGAAGATGCCGACACCGCGCTGTTGCGGGCGATCGGCGCCCACCCCTGAGAGCCGCCCGGAAAGGCCCCACCCGTGAGCCATAAAATCAAAGGCCCGCCCCGGGGTCCGAAGGGACCGCGCACGCTCTGGCTGTTCGGCCTGCACGCGGTGGCGGCGGCGCTGCTCAACCCCAACCGCGAGGTCCGGCGGTTGCTGCTGACCCCGGCCGGGCTGGAGGCGCTGCAAGGCATCCTCGCCCAGGCCAAGGCCGAGGGGCTGAACCGCCCGCAACCCAACTCGGTCGGCCGCAACGAGCTGGAAAAGCAGCTGCCCCCCGGCGCCGTCCATCAGGGTGCGGCGGTGGAGGTCGACCCGCTGGAGGAGGTCGATCTCGAAGACATCACCGGCCTGCCCGAAGAGGAGCGTCCGGGCGCGGTGGTGGTGCTCGATCAGGTCACCGATCCTCACAATGTCGGCGCCATCCTGCGCTCGGCGGCGGCCTTCGGCGCCGGCGCGGTGATCGTCACCGAGCGCAATGCCCCCGAAACCACCGGCACCCTGGCCAAGAGCGCCTCGGGCGCCGCCGATGTCGTGCCGCTGATCCGGGTGACCAATCTGGCGCGGGCGCTCGGCGATCTGCAACAGGCCGGCTATTGGTGCGTCGGGCTCGACGAGGCCGGCAAGCGCACCTTGGCCGAACTCGACCTGACCGGGCGTGTGGCCATCGTGCTCGGGGCCGAAGGCGCCGGGCTGCGCCGGCTGACCCAGGAACGCTGCGACGATCTCGCCCGCCTGCCCACCGGCGGACCGGTCGGAACCCTCAATGTCTCCAATGCCGCCGCCGTGGCGCTTTATGAGTGGGCGCGGGTGCGCAAGCGGTGACCAAAGCGGTGACCACCGCACGACCGCAAAGGAAGGCCAGGGCGCTGCCCTGGACCCGCCAAAGGCCGGGGGCCTTTGGAAACCTTTTTTACGCTCTTGCGCTGGTGCTGCTTCTGGGAAGTGGGGGGGCGGGGGCGGGGACGCCGTTCGAGGTCAATGCCCTTGAGTATCCCTGGAGCGCCATCGGCCGGCTCAACATGGCCGGGCGCGGTCATTGCAGCGGCACCCTGGTCAGCGAACGCCACGTTCTGACCGCCGCGCACTGCCTCTACGACGCGAAACGCAAGCGCAGGTACCAACTGGATGAACTGCACTTCGTCGCCGGCTACCAGCGCGGCGAATTCCCGTTCCACGCCCGCGTGAAGGCCGCCGCCCAGGCCGATAATTTCGGCGATGACAGCCGGGTCGTCTACGACAGCGACTGGGCGCTGCTGGAACTGAGCGAACCGCTCGGCCGCCAAACCGGCTGGCTGGGCATCCTGCCGCTGTCCCCCCAGACCCTGGAGCGCGTCCGCCAATCCGGCGCCGCGGTAGTGCTGGCCGGCTACCGCTCCGACCGCTCCCAGGTCCTGACCATCGACAAGGGCTGCGCGATTCGCGGCTTTGTCGAAACCAGCCGAATGTTCGTCCACTACTGCGAGCCGGTCCACGGCGACTCGGGCGGACCGGTGCTGGCCTTCCTCAACGGCGAGGCGCGGGTGATCGGGGTGACCACCATCTCGCTCTCCGGCCCCGGCGAGCACTACGGCGGCGCCATCGCCACCTCGATTCTGACCGAAGGCCGGGACTGGCCCAAGGCGACGGCGGCGATCAAAGCCGAGGGCTTCGTGCCGGCCTTCAGCGGCCATCCGCCGCCGCCGGGCAGCGCCGCCGCCGCGACTCCGGCGGCAACCGTGGCCCGCCTGCTGAATCTGAGCGCTCCGGAGAGCGAGCGCGGCCTTGCGACCGCGATCGCGGTCGTCGAACGCACACGTGGCCTGCCGGTAACCGGAGCGCCCTCGGTCGGCGTGCTGGGAACATTACTGGAAAGCCGCTGATCCACAACCCGCTCCCCGCCGGATTCCCAGCCCCGAGCGCAAAAGTAGTGGACTCCACCCCGGCTGTATGATATGTATTCAGTATATCGGTGTCAGAAGGCACCGTCATCATGGAGAAGTCCAATGCTCGCAGACTTTGCGTCCGGCATGCCGTTCGGCGTTGTCTCTGGCAGGATGCTCTCCCCGGCTCGGGGGGGCGTCGGCAGGTTCGCGTCCCCGCTGGAACCCCGCTCCTGGCGAGCGGTAGTCTCCTTTAGAAGCAGAGGGACGTCACATGACTGACCTGAAATCGAACATCGGGGTCGGCCCGCCCGGTGCGGGCTATGCTGCTCCGCCACCACCGCCGCCGCCCCCACAGGCGCCTGCCCGTGCCACGACCGCGTCGCCCCCGGCGACTCCGGCAGCCCCGAATGGCCCCCAGGCCAACGGGCAGGCTGGAGCCACCCAGGACAGCACGGCTCCGCCGGCCGGCGCCACCCGTCCCGGTCATGGCACCGCCGCCAAGCCGAAGGGCGACGAGATTACGGCCGGCTTTAACCCTTCGGTCACGATCGATCCGGATACTCACATTCTGGTGATGACCATTCGTTCGCCCGAGGGAGATACGCTCCGCCAGATGCCCAACCCGCACGCGCTGGCAGCCTACAAGGCCAGCGAAAAGAAGCGCGGCGGGGCCTGAGAGCGGATCGTGTCGGCCGTGTCCCAGCGGCAGCGGTGGCTGTTCCGAGAGTCCTGCCCGCGACGCGTCTATTTGCAGGCGCGGGCGTTGCGCCTTCCACGTGCGGACCATGTGCGGAGGCAGGTCAGGGCGGATCGCGACAGGACGGTATCGTTCAGCCGTGTGAATCCGCTCTGAGCACGAACAGGAAGAGCATTGCGCCGGTCATCCAGGATCGGGGAGTGCTCGAGGAGCCGAGGTCGATGGGAGATGCGCCGCGCATCTCTGGTGTTGGTGAGCCAGCCGAGCGACAGCACGCTCCGGCTGCCGTTTGCGCGCCTCTCTGGAAGACCAGCAAACGATGGAGCGACGAGGACCTGTCGAGCCTCCACACGCTCCTCGAGCAAGAGCGTCCGGATCAAGACATCGCCAAGGCGCTGAACCGCACCAAGCGAGCGGTCCGCACCATGATTTTGCGCCTGGGCGGCAAACATATCCGAACCGCCACCTGCGCCTGGAGCGCCGAGGAATGCCGACTCGCCCTGGACATGCACGCCCAGGGTGCGAGCTGCGCGGCGATCGCCGCCGCCCTGCCGGAACGCTCCGAACTCGCGGTGTTCCGCAAGCTGAGAGTGCTGGTCGGCGCCGCTCCCTTCGCCGACTCGCGCCGGGCCGCCAGACAGGCCGCCGCACCGCCGGAGTCGGTCACCGAGGCGCCCGCAGATCTGCCGCCGCCGGAGGAACCGCCGACCGTCGCCGCGTCGGTTCTGCCGGTCGCTGCCGCCCCGGTTCTGCCGGTTGCTGCTGCGCCGGTTCTGCCGGTCGCTGCCGCCCCGGTTCTGCCGGTTGCTGCCGCCCCGGTTCTGCCGGTTGCTGCCGCCCCGGCCCTGCCGGTCGCTGCCGCCCCGGCCCTGCCGGTTGCTGCCAACGAGCCCGGCCTGCCGCCCTGGTTTCCCCAGCCCCGCGCCGCCCCCTGCATGGAGCCGGTCACGGCCTCGGTCGATACCATGGTGCGCTGGCTGCGCTCGCGGGACTTCATGGTCCTGAGAAAGAAAAACAGCTGGCAGGTGGACCAGCACGAGTTGCACAGCGACCTAGCGCTGGTCGACTTCGTCAATGTCCGCCGCGCCCGACTCCGCATGCCCGCCTTCATCCTGCCTCCTTCCGAGCGGGAAGACCGGGCGTTCGGCATCGCCGGCTGACCCGGCCCCCGGACGCGCCCAAGACCATCTCTGGCGGACACGCCGGGGGCGCGGGGGCGGACACGCCGGAAGCGCGGGGCCGCTGGTCAGTAGCCGTTGGTGGCAAACGCCGCCGTTGGCGGCGTGAACGTCGCACCGTAGCGGCAAACGCCCTTGGTGATGCGGAAATGGGCGAGTTGTCCGGTGAAATAACTGACGCCATTGAAGCGGGAGCCGATGTGCAGACCGCCATCGCTCAGGTTGGCCGTGTTGACCGTCGCCGACGTGCCGAGCGTGCCGTCGATGAAGACCATCTGCTTGGTGCCAAGACGGGATATCGCCAGATGATGAAAAGTATTCAGGCTCACCGCCACACCCGTCATGTCACCCGGCAAGTTGCCGACCACGATTTGTGACGACGTGTTGAGGTAGGCATAAATCCCGGTATTGTCCTCGCCCGTCCTGGTATCGAAGATAAAGGCGGTCGAGGCGGCGCTGGTTGGCCTGATCCACATTTCAATGGTAAAGTCTCCGGCGAATTTTATCGCATCGCCGGGAGACGCCACGTTCAGAGTGCTGCTTGACCCGTTGAACTGTATCGAATAGGGCGTGTATTTGGCATAGGTATTGCTGTACGTGATCGCGTTGCTGGTGACGCTCAGCCCGCTCCAACTGGTGTCGTTGGCACTGTTGTTGCCGGCGATCAGGCCGCTGACCAGATACCAGAACTGGTCGCCCGCGCCGCCCGCGCCGCCCGAGGGGCCGGTGAGGTTGCCGATCGCGCTGCCCCAGGCGCCCGCCGCCTTGGCATAGACATCGCCGTTGGCGGTGTTCAGATAGTAATCGCCGTTGACCCCACTCCCTGCGGATGGCACACCCGAACCGCTGTACCACGCCGAACCGGCGGCACCCGCCGCGCCGGCGGCTCCGGTGGCGCCCGTGGAACCGGTGGCGCCGGTCGCCCCTTTGATGCTGCCGACCGCACTGCCCCAGGCGCCCGCCGCCTTGGTATAGACATCTCCGGTTGCGGTGTTCAGATAGGAGTCGCCGTTGAGTCCGGTCCCGGCCGAGGGCGCGCCCGAACCGCTGTACCACGCCGAACCGGCGGCACCGGCCGAACCGGCGGCGCCCGTGGCGCCGGTTGCCCCCTTGATGCTGCCGACCGAACCGCCCCAGGCGCCCGCGACCTTGGTGTAGACATCGCCGGTCGCGGTGTTCAGATAGGAATCGCCATTGACCCCGGTCCCGGCCGAGGGCGCGCCCGAACCGCTGTACCACACCGAGCCGGCGGCACCGGCCGAACCGGTGGCGCCCGTGGCTCCGGTGGCGCCGGCCGCCCCTTTGATGCTGCCGACCGCGCTGCCCCAGGCGCCGGCGGCCTTGGCGTAGACATCGCCGGTCGCGGTGTTCAGATAGTAGTCGCCATTGACCCCGGTCCCGGCCGAGGGCGCGCCCGCGCCGTTGTACCAGGTCGCTCCGGGAGACCCGCTGCCGGATGGCCCCTGGGGACCGCGAATGTTGCCAACCGCCGCACCCCAGGACCCGGAAGCCTTGGTGTAGACGTCGCCGGTCGCGGTGTTCAGATAGAAATCACCATTGGCGCCCAGCCCCGAGGACGGCGCGCCGCTGCCCTCCAGCCACTGGGACCCGGCGGACCCGGCGCTGCCGGCAGCCCCGGTGGCCCCCGTCGCACCCGTGGCCCCGGCCGCGCCCTTGAGATTGGCGATCGCGCTGCCCCAGCCTCCGGCGGTTTTGACGAAAACGTCGCCGCTGGTCAGGTTGAGAGAGTAGTCGCCGCTGACCCCGGTTCCGGAAGCGGGCGCGCCGGCACCGCTGTACCAGACCGAACCCGGCGTGCCGGCCGGACCGCGCGGCCCGACGCCACCACCGCCGCCACCGCCGCCGGACCCCGGAGCGTAAGCGGCCAGGGTATAGGCGACGCAGCGCCACGCCCCCGCGCCCTCGCTGACAAAGATCGCGAGATCGTCGGCCGCGGTCGTGATGTCGGAGCCGCCGGGCAAAATCAGCGTCGCGGCGTTGTGAACCAGCGTCACCGCCCCGGCGAAGCGCACGACCCGCTCGGCCCCCGCCGGAGCCGTGCCCAACGCCGAGACCGAAACGCCGTTCCCCGTCAGCGTCAGATAATTGCCGGTGGCACCGCCGAGATCGCTGGTCGGAGCCGCCGCGAGATCCGCGCCCTTGACCAGATTGAGCGCGCCCGCGACGCCGCCGACGAACGGTGTCAGGCCGTGACCAATAGTGATGATCGTCATGGCCGTTTACTCCTTCTCGGAAATGTAGAGGGTGCAATCGCTATCGGCCCGCAACGCCGCCAGATAGCCATGACGGTCGCGCCCCTGAAGATCACCGCCCAGCGAAGCGTGGTAATAGGTGCCAGCCGGAAAGAAATGATCGGAGCTGGCGGCAACAACCGTCGCGTCGCCGCTGGAGAGAAAGACCGGACCGGTCGCGAAAATGCTGATCACGCGGGTTTTGGCGTTGAACGGACCGACGCGGGTGCTGGTGGCTCCCACCGTCAAGACATGGGCGCCCGCAGGCATGAAGCGCAAAGCCGGAATGGGGTGGCCATTCTCGTCGGTCGGAAGCTGGGTGGACATGATGAGCGACGCTCCTCTGGCGAAATGAACGGAAACAACCGGCAAGTCTGAGTCCCATAGGACCGCCGACCGGCCTGCCTAGGAACTTATGCTGGCAATAGGCCGAGTGTCAAGTGTTGATCGGTCTTTATTCCTATGACCGGCCGCCGCCTCAAAAAGCACCAGGAAGATTACGCTTCGTGACCGAATTAAGATTGCCCCCGGGCCTGGGCTCCTGTATGTCTGGTTGTGTGGCGTGAGGATTGGCGAGCACTATTTCTTTTTCACTCACCTGAAAAGGGTGACAGATGCGCGCGTTCCATATTCTGATCGTCGATGACGACAGTTTCATCCGCAAGACCCTGGAGGCCCTGCTAAGGCGGCTGAGCTTCAACAATATCGATCAGGCGGCCAACGGTTTCGAGGCGCTGAAACTGCTGGTCACCCGGCAGTACGACCTGATCTTTCTCGACAATCTGATGCCGGCGATGACCGGCATGGAGTTCCTGCGCCGCTGCCGCAACAGCACGATCCTCGACTGGACCACCGTGTTCATGGTCACCACCACCGCCGACCGCGAAACCCTGCGGGCGATCCGCGACGAGGGGCTGAAGGTCGACGAATTCGTGATCAAGCCGATCGACTTCGCCCTGATGTCGAGCAAGATCGACCGCTTGCTGCGCAGCGACCGCGCCAACCCGACCCAGCGGCTGCTCCAGATCGCCAGACTGCCCGCCGACGTGCAGAAAGGCCTGTTCCTCTCGATCAACATCGAGAAGCACGGCCCGGGCGCCACGCTCCGGCTGTTCGGCTTTCTGCTCTACGACGACCGGAATTTCGTCAAGGACCTGCCCGACTCCGTCGCCATCATGCCGGAAAAGCTGATCACCCTCGACCTGAGCAACCTGCTGACCATCGATGAATTCGGACTCGGCATGGTGCTACTGATCAACGGCATCGCCACCATGGCCGGCAAGCAGTTCAGCATGGTGCTCGACGAGAAGACCATCGGCAAACGGCTGGTCCAACTCGGCCTGCCCCGGATCGTTCCGGTGGTCGCGCCGCCCAAGGCGTCGCCGCCGCCCGCCGCCGCTTCGCCCTGTAGCCCGCTGCCCGGCCACTTCGACCAGCCCGCACTCCCGCCCAGGCCGAAGCCGCCGCGTGACAAATGTTGAACCCGGCTCAATTCCGGCCTATTGACTAGCCGACGCCGAGGAACCGGGAGACGATCAGACCATGGCCGACGCCAGCTACATCCGTGCCGACGACGACGACGACGAGGGCGACGAGCAACCGGCGGCGACCCAGCGCGAAAAACCAGCCAGGGAAGCGCCGTTCAAGACCGTGCAGCAGAACCTGTTCAAGGCGCGCACGGTTCTGATCTTCGGCGAGATCACCATGAAGCTGGCCCGCGAGGTCTCGGCCGAGTTGCTCGCGCTCTCCACCGAGAACGACGAGCCGATTCGCATCGTGATCAACTCGCCGGGCGGCCATGTCGAGGCCGGCGACACCATCCACGACATGATCCGCTTCATCAAGCCCGAGGTCAGGGTGCTCGGAACCGGCTGGGTGGCCAGCGCCGGGGCGCACATCTTCCTCGGCGTCAAGCGCGAGCATCGCTACTGCCTGCCCAATACCCGCTTCATGATCCACCAGCCGATGGGCGGCGCCGGCGGCAAGGCCACCGACATCGCGATCGAGGCCAAGGAGATCATCCGGGTCCGCCAGCGGCTCAACCGGATCATCGCCAGCGAGACCGGCCAACCCCTGGAAAAGGTCGAGCGCGACACCGACCGCAACTACTGGATGACCGCCGAGGAAGCCAAGGCCTACGGCCTGGTCACCCACGTCATCGAGACTCAAGACCAGCTGCTCTGAGGGACCGCCCCGAGTGCCGAAGGCCGCCCGGTCTTTGGCAATCGCGGCCCGTTGCCCGGCGCCCTCACCCCGAGTCGCGGGGCGAGAGGATGTCGATGGTGGTGACCATCCGGATCAAGTCGGACAGGGACTCCGCCTCCATCTTCTCCATCATGTGGGCGCGATGGATTTCGACGGTGCGGGTGCTGACCCCGAGCCGTCCGGCGATCACCTTGTTGGAAATGCCGGCCGCGACCAGATCCAGCACCTCGCGCTCGCGGCGACTCAACTGCTCGATCCGCTCGCGGATGCCGCGCACGACCTCCGAAGACACCCCGCCCTGGTCGCGCAGGGAAACGATCTGCCGGATGCGCGAGACCAGCAGCGCGTTGTCGTAGGGCTTTTCGATGAAGTCGGCCGCCCCGGCCTTCATGGCCGCCACCGCGGTCGGCACGTCGCCGTGGGCGGTGATGATGATCACCGGCATGCTGGCGTGGCGCTCGCGCAGCCGCTCCAGCATTTCGAGCCCCGACATGCCGCGCATGCACACGTCGGCGATCACACAGCAGCAGCCCTCCGGATCGAAACCGTCCAGAAACGCCTCGGCCGACGCGAAGGCCTGGGGCTTGAAGCCCTTGACCGACAGCAGCATGCGCAGGGAATCGCGCACCGCGTCGTCGTCATCGACTATGCAAATGCCGTCGGTCATTGGGCATCCTTCTCTCTTGACGCTATCGGCAAGGTGAAGCGGAACTGCGCGCCCTCGCCCTGACTGGCCTCAAGCCACAACCGGCCACCGTGCGCTTCCACGATCGAGCGGCTGATCGACAGGCCCAGGCCCATGCCGTTGGTTTTCACGGTTTGGAAGGGCGTGAACAAGGAGCGCCGCGCCTCGGCGGACAATCCCGGGCCGGCATCGGCGACCGTCACCGTGACCTCGCCCGAGTCGCCATCGGCGATGTGGGCCTGGAGGCTGATGGCCGGCGAGGACACGCCGGCCTCGGCCATGGCCTCGATGGCGTTGCGGATCAGGTTGTGCAGCACCTGCTGAATCTGCACGCAATCGACCAGCACCGGCGGCAGGTCCTCGGGGACCATGACCCGGATCGCGACGCCGGACTTGCGGATGTCGGCGGCGATCAGCATCAGCGCCTCGTCGACCACCTTGTCCAGGGCGTTGGCGGTGGGCATGCCGTCGCCCTGGCTGAGAAAGCGCCGCAAATGGCGGATGATCTCGCCCGAACGATTGGCCTGGCGCGCCACCTTGCCCAAGGTTTCGGTCAGCAACTCGCGATTGTCGCCATCGGCCGCCAACTGCTGGCAGACCCCGATGTAATTGACGATGGCGGTCAGCGGCTGATTGATTTCATGGGCCATCACCGCCGCCAGTTCACCGGTGATGGACCGGCGCGAGACCAAGGTCAGTTCCGCCTGCTTGCTTGCCAACTCCGCCTCCAGGGTCTTGCGGTCGCTGATATCGCGGGCCATCAGCGCCATTATTGGCCCACCCTCCTGTTGTGTCCAGTCCAGCGCCAATTCCACCGGCACCATCCGGCCGTCGCGGCGCTGGGCGTGGGTTTCGACGACGCTGCGCGGCCGCACCCGGACCAGATCCAAATCCGGCAGCAGCGAGTCGAGCCGCAGCCCGGCGCCGGTTTCCCGCTCCAGGCCGAACAGCCAGGCGGCGGCAGGGTTGTAGGAGCGCACCCGGCCGTCGCCATGGACGGTGACCATGGCGTCGGGCACCGAGTCGAACTCAGTCATCAGCGGCGGTGCGGTGTCGCGCGGCGCGGCCCGCTGCCGCTGGCTCTCCCCGACCGCGGCGCCGAGCAGCAATCCGGTCAGCGCCTGGGTAATGACCATGAGATGGGTCGGCGAATAATCGCTGGGCGAGACATGTCCGAGCAGGTTGATGGTGCTGAACAGCGCGATGCCGGTGATGAAGATCACCAGCGCCACCCCGAGCAACCCGTCGGTGAGCGACACCCAGACCATCGGCACGAAAAGCAGATAGAAGGTCTTGGACTCATTGACCTCCGGCCAGCCGAACAGCACCGCCGCGATGCCCGCCACCAGCAGGCCCTGGACGACGGTGACCGTGGACAGCCCGTTGGACAGGTCATGCCGGCGGTGCCAGCCCTCGATGATCGTCAGGCCGGGCAGCAGCGTGAGAATGCCGATGATGTCGCCGACGAAGCGGCGCTGCCACAACGGCGCGAAGTCGCCCCAGGCGAGACCGCCAATGACCCCGATGGCGGCGACATAGGACAGGGAGATCAGCAGCGCCGACACCGTCGCCGCGCCGATGAAAATCAGGATGCGCCGCGAAGACGGCTCCGCGACCTCGAAGGTCAGGAAGCGCCCGAAGGCCTGCGATGCCAGCAGAAACACCACCATGAGCACCGAATTGGCCCACAGCACGCCGGCCGGCGTGGCGCCGCCATGGCGCAGCAGCAGGTCGCAGCAGGCCCGGGCGGCGAAGAGCAACGGAAAGGCCGCGCCCCCCCAGCGGGTCAGCACGAAGAGACTGAGGCCCGAGAGCGGATTCCAGGCGGAAATGCCGGTGTCTTGATGGGGAAAGGGAAAGCTGACCCAATCCAGCAGCAGGTAAGCCGGGAAAAGCAGTATTAAAAACACATGCTTCCCGGTTGCGCGAACCAGCGTTCGCACCAGGGAGACAGCGTCACGGACCATGCGGCGATGATGCATCGATTGGTTCACCCGTCATCCCAGGGAACTCCCTATAGCATCGGTGTCTACCTATGTCACCGGCCAGGAGTCCCGCGCCGTTCTCCGCATTTTTAGGTATCGCCCACGAATTTCCATTACCGGGCGGTTTGCCTAAGCTGAACCCAATCGCAGTCCTGCTCCCGACGGTCGCGGCGTTTCCGATCAGCCGCCGTCCATGGCGGGACAGGCCGACCAAATACGCGATGCCAAGAACCGCATTCGCCGATCAACGCTACTCAGTTGTCAAACACTGAGGTGGAAGAATCCAATGGCCCAAACCGCATCTCTGCCCCGCGCCCTCCAGCGCTCCGACCAGCCGGCTCCCGCAGGCCCCAGACAGCCGCGCCCCAGCTGGTCGTCACAAGACTTAGCCCAACTGCACCAGTTTTGCGATCAGGGGCTGAGCGACGATGACATCGCCCAGTACCTGGGCCGGACCAGACGCGCGGTCAGAACCATGATCTTGCGCGTTGGCGGCCGGCGGTTGCGCGAGGCGCCGCGTCCCTGGAGCGATGCCGAGCTGGAAACCATTCTGCGGCTCAATGCCGCCAAGATGAGTTGCGGCGCCATCGCCGCGCTGCTGCCCGGCAGAACCTCGCTTGCGGTGTTCCGCAAGCTGTGCCGGCTGGTCGGCCCGGCGCCCTCGGCCGCGGCGAAACGCGTCAGGAAAGCCCGGACGCAGACCGGCGCGCCGGTGCGTGCCCCGCTTCCCACGGTCACCCCCCCCACAGTCACCAACGAGGGGGTGATTCCGATCCGGATCCACCATCCCGCTCCGCCGCCCGAGCCGCCGCCCTCGCCGGTTCCGGCGACCATCGAGGCCATCGTGCGCTGGCTGCGCTCGCGTGACTTCGTCGTCCTGCACAAGGACGATGGCTGGCGGGTCGACCAGCACCATCTCAGCGATGACGACGCCTTCCTCATGTTCGTCAACACCCGGCGGTTGCGGCTGCGCCTGCCGCTCTTTGCCCTGGAGGAGACCAAACTCGCGCCGGCCATCGCCTATCAGGCGAGCCGGTACCGTCATCAGTGGGGCCGGCGCCAAGCCCATGGCTGAGCCCGCTCGCCCCGGATCGCGGTCATTTGTTCAGTTCGGCCAGCCCCTGCATGGCCAGGACGGAGCCGGGATCCAGCGTGAGCGCCTGTTCGAACCATCGTCGCGCCCGCGCCGTGTCGCCGCGCCGGAGCAGCGACCAGCCCAGCCCGACCTTCGGGGCGGCGAAGTCCCGGCCCGAAA
This sequence comes from uncultured Rhodospirillales bacterium, assembly GCA_903856295.1. GTDB lineage: Bacteria > Pseudomonadota > Alphaproteobacteria > Azospirillales > Azospirillaceae > BOG-933. Next base: position 31,838 of record CAIOBP010000127.1, read on the forward strand.
CATAATGATCGAGCGCGGAGAAGGTGTCTTCCGCCTCCCGGAACTGTCCGGAGAAGTAATAGGCCCAGCCCAGCCGGTCGATCGCCTCGGCGCCCCAGCCCCAGAACGGTTCGCTCGCCGGCAGCACGGCGCGGTATGCCCGGTGGGTTCTGATCGTGCCCGCGTAATCCTTGCGGAAATAGCTGACCGCCGCGCGCGCGAAGCGGACCCGGTCGTAGTCCGGCTTGATCGAGACTGCCTTGGTGAAGACCTGGTCGGCGCTCTTGTCGTGACCCAGCGCAAGCTCCGCCATGCCCTGCCCGAGCAACGCCTCTTCGGGTGGAGAACAGTGCGCGAGCGTGGCGCCCTTGAACCAGTCCAGGGCGAAGACCGGGTAGCCCAGGTAATAGTTGCTCCAGCCCATCTTGAGCTTGGCGGCGCAATCGCCGGCCACCGCCGCCCGATACAGCAAAAGCCGCGCCGCCGCGAAGTTCGCCCGGCCGTAAAAGCGCTCGCCGGCGCTCGCCAGCCAGTCCCGGACCGCCGGGTGCCGGCCCGCGACCAGATCGAGCACCTCCGCCGCCGGCAGGATTTCCGGCGACAGTGCCAGCGACTTGGCCAGCGCCGCGTCCGCTTCGGCGCTTTGCTCATCGGCGGCCAGACTCAAGGCCAGGATCATCGGATAATAGGCGTTGGCCGGCAGCCTTTCCGCCAGCGGCGCCACCAGCTCTCCGGCGCGGCCGGGCTCGGACGACAGCAGATAGTACTTGGCCAGGGTCGGCGCCACGGTTTCGGCGCCGAATTCATCCGCCGCCTTTTGCAGCGTCGCGGCGGCGCTTTCGACATCGCCCAACCGGAACTGGAGGTCCGCCAGCATCGGCAGGACATCGCGGCGGCCCAGATAGGCGGCGGAGGCGCCGGCCAGTTCCAGGTGCCGCAAGGCCTCCCGGCTTTCCTCGCGTTGCAGCGCCAACTGGCCCAGGCCATAATGGGCGTCGGCGGCGATACCACCGATGAAGGTGTAATCGGCGCGCTTGTAGCGCCCGCGCTTGAACGCGTCCTTCTGCCGGTGCCCATCGACCCAGTCCAGTTCCTGTTGAAAGCCGGCCTGAGCCGTCTCGGCATCCCGGCGGAAAAAAGCCAGCCAGGCACCGAACTGAATGGTCTCGATGTAATACGGGTCAAGCGCCAGCACCTGCCGGTGAACCGCCAGCGCCTCGTCGAACCGCCCCAGTTTCAGCAGCGTCCAGCCGTACAGGGTACCGAACTTCTTGGTGGTCGGGGCGAGCTTGAAGGCCTGTTCGGCAAAGAGATGCGCACGCGGATAATCCGCGAGCTTGTAGGCCTCCAGCGCGGTTGCAAAGGCAGAATCGGCATTGTCCGGGACAGAGCCCAGCGCCCAGCCCGGCAACACTGGGCATATCCATAAAACCAACAGCATTATCGCGGCAACAATCCTCATCGTCGCTTTCCATGCCATGGCTGCATCGGGTTTTCCCTGTCCATTACCGGGGGCTTACTTTCAGAAACCGTCTGGCCGCCACGTTTTCCGGGTCGAGAATCAGGGCGTCCTTGAACAGCCCGGTCGCCTCGGCGAGATCGCCCAGTTCGCTTCTGACCGTCGCGAGTTCGACCAGAAAGAAAACATCGGTGGGAAACAGCGCCAGCATGTCGCGGGCCACCCGCTCGGCCTGATCCAGCTTGCCCTGAAGATGCAACAGGCTGACCAGCCGCTGATTGCCGTAGTAGTTGAAGCGGTCGACGGCCAGTATCTGCTGAACCACGAGAAACGCCTCATCGGCCCGGCCGAGCGCCAGCAACGGGTAAAGCAGGCCCAACCGGGCCTCCAGCGAGGCCGGCACGGCGTCGAGCGCCTTGCGGTAATAGGTGATGGCGTTGGCATAGCCGGCGCGAAGATAGTAGAGCCAGCCCAACCTCAGATTGACCGTGTAGCCGTTCGGATAGGCGTCGGCGACCGGAACCAGGGCCTTGATGGCGTCGTCATAGGCCTGAGTCCGCTCATAGCCATAGGAGCGATAATAGGCCGACTGGATTTCGTCGGGAGTCAGGGCCTGGGCCGCGGGCACGGCGGCAAAAAAAGCAATGATCAGACCGGCCGTCGCCAGAAAGCGCATCATGACATCCCCTCACTGCCCGGCCCGCCGAGATGCGCGCCGAAATCCTTGCCGCGAACCGAACCGCTGACCCGCCGCAACGCCAAATCATCAACGCGGATGGTCTTGAAGCCCAAGCCCTCCTCCAGTTCGACCGACACCGACCGCTGGAAGCGCAGCAGCGGATACGAGACGACGCCGCTGATTTCCCGCCGCCCGATCCGCCGCAAATCGACCCGGATGTCGGCGATGTTGGGCACCACCGAGGCCACCAGCAGCAGGAAATCCTTGATCATCCCGGAAAACAGAATGCCGATCGGCAGATGATCGCTCCAGCGCAAGCCGTCGCGGGCCGATAGCGGCAACCGGGGCAGCGCCATGAACAGCGCCCGCAAATACGGGTCATCACCGACCAAACTGTAGACATAAAACGTGCCCTGCTGGGTGCCGACATACAGTTTGCCCCGGCCCGAGTCCAGATAGGTCGAGCCATCGGGGGCGCAGCGCACGACAAAGGTCAACTCCCCGACCCGGCGCATGCCCCGGAAGACTTCATACTGATGGCAGTCATCGAGCAGGAAGGTCACCATCGCCTCTTGCTCCTTGTCGGGGAAGCAGGGCTCGACCTCCTCGCCTTCGACCACCGGTTCATTGGCGCGATACTTGCCGCCCGACAGATAACTGACGAAGCCGAAGGGCAGCGTCGCCGCGCCAACCCGGTCGCTGATCTGAACCTGAATGTGCAAATGCGGCTGCGGCGAATAGCCGGAATTGCCGCAGCGTCCGAGCAGGGTGCCGCATTCCACCCAATCGCCCTCGGCCACCCGGATCGAGCCCTGGGCGAAATGGGCGAGGCAGATGTAGCTGCCCCACACATCCTGCATGATAATCACGTTGCCCCAGCGATGAACGGTTTCGACCTGCCCGATCGGATTGTCGGGGATGCCCTTCTCGACCTTGAGCACCCGTCCGCGCGCCGGCGAGAGCACCGGCTTGTTGTAGGCATGATAGTCGGTCACCACCCGCCCCTCGCCGCTGAAGGTCAGGCCGTCGGGGCCGCGGATCACGAAGTCATAGGCGTGGCGCAAGGCGCCCTGGTGGGTCCAGCGGGCGTCGCAGCCCTGCCAGACCACCCAGCGGCCGGAAAAAGGCAAGGTCAACGCCACCGCGGTGCCCCGGTAGCGCCGGACATCCGATAGATAATAATCGAGAGTCTCCTCCGGGGTCTCGCGAATGAAACGGGCCATCCGGGGAAATCCCGTGGAACCCAGGACGTACAAGAACAGCAGTGTGGTCAAGATATAGGTCGGCGTATTCAGCGGCAGGACGAAGCCTGACACGCCGAAACCAGACCAGAACACCTTGAAAGCTTCCAGCACGATCGCCGAGACCAGAACCCCGAGCAGCGCCACCGCGTAAGACCAGCGCGAGGGCACCAGAAACACCCCGCCCAGCGCCATCGCGATCAGAATGAAATTGAAATGGCTGACATCCCGGAACGCGACATCGAACGACCCGGCCAGCAGGGCGACAAAGGCGGTTCCGGCATAATATCCAATAATACTGAGAAACAGCAGTATGCGCGATGACACCGCCAGCACCAGGGTGAACAGCAGCCCGGGCAAGACATCCGGCAGAAATAAAATCGTACCCATGCTCTTCAGAAAGCCGGAAATCTCCAGCGGCAGGTAGGTCTCCAGCCCGGAATGCGGGCGGTTATAGAGCGCCGAGACATACAAATTGGGAAAACGCGCCGCCGCCAGATAGGTTGTCCAGGTTACCAGCGTGAACGGCACACCGAATACCGGCAGCTTCAGATAAATCGTGAACAGACTGTGCAGAGTCAGGGTGGCGACAAAGGCCAGAATTCCGGCCGCCATCACAAACAGCAAGGTCAGCAGCGTGACCTTGAAAAGATAGCCAATGGCCAGCCCAACCAGCAACGCATTGTATGTATAAAATCCCGAGGCCAGGAAACCGCGATCAATGGCAATGAAGCGGGCGAACACATAGGCCGCGATCACCGCCACCAAGCCGGCAATCGCGGCGTTCGGATTGAGGAAGGTGATCGCCATCACCATGGCGCCGAAATTGCGCCCGCGCAGGAAGAATACCTCGGAATAGCTGCACAGGATCGCATCGCCGTAACTGCGCATCCGCTCCTGCCAGCTTTCCCAGGATACCTGGATCATCACAGCAATCCCTAGTAATTCAGCTTAAGTCTTGTCGGCAACCGCTCGCGCCGCTGAATGTCGCTGATGTCCTCCGCCTCGCGAATGACTTCCACCCCTTTATTTTCATCGATCAGTACAACGGCCGGACGGTATTCGATGAATTGCATCCACTGGGTGACGCTATACGCCCCAACAGGGGACAAGATCAGTCGGGTGCCGCGCGCCAGCGGCGGCAACAACACCCCCTCGTCGACCACATCGATATTCATGCAGAGCGGGCCATAAAGCACCGTCGGCTCATTGATACCGCGAACTTCCTTTTCAATCTCGATAGTGAACTTGTACCACGCCGTCGTGTACAGCAGATTGATTCCGGCATCCATGACATAGGCCCGCCGGCCGTCGGGCAGACGCTTGGTTGCCGAGATGGTGGCGATCAGGTACCCGGCCTCATCGACGATCGCGCGCCCGGATTCCAGGATCAGGCGCGGAAAATCGCCCGGGCGCAGGGTGTTGAACAGGGCTTCGGAAATCTTCTCGGCATAGACGTCGATCGGCTCCAGCGCCATCTCGGCCGGCAAATAACTGCTCTTGAGCCGGCTGGTCGACGGAAAACCACCGCCGAGATCAAGATATTCGATGTCATATCCCAGTTCATCCCTGAGCTTGTAGCCAAGCTTGACCAGCTTTTCGACCGCGACACCATAGGCATCCGGCTTCATGATATAGGTGCCGATGTGGCAATGCAGGCCATTGATGATCAGCTTCTTCTCGCGATGAATGCGCTTGGCCACATCGAACGCCTGACCGGTATCGAGATTGAGGCCGAAGCGCGACCATTGGGGCTGAATGCCCGTATCGAGATTGAGGCGCAGCCCGACCCGAATTTCGCGCCCGAGCTTTACCGCCAGCGCTTCCAGGTCTGAAATCTCATCAAGGTGATCAACGTGGATCTGTGCGCCTTCAAGAACCGCCCGCTCCAGGGATGCCAGGCTCTTGTGAGGACCGTTATAGATGATGTTCGAGCCAGGAACGCCCAAACGGCGCGCCATATCATATTCCATTTCGGACACAACCTCGGCCAGCGCGCCCTCCTGGTGGCAGATGGCGCAAATCGCCGCCAAATAGTTGGTCTTGTAGGACCAGCCGAAGACAACGTTGGGATAGCGGGTGGTAAAGGCGTCCCTGACCTCACGGAACCGGCGGCGCAAGGTCGCTTCCGAGAAGACGAATAGCGGAGAGCCGAAGCGTTCGACCAGCTCGGCGATCGGAATCGCATCGATGGTATCCCGAACCTTCCGCGCGAAGTTCGGACTGCTGGCGAATTTGTTCATCAAACCCGAGTGAAGCTTTTGAATAACCGGGCGTTCATAGGGGGTACGCATCAGTTTTCTCCCCTGGTGACCATTTTCTGAAACGTGGTCAGGTCGGTGATCAGCTCTTCGGTGTGGCGCACGTAAAGCCGCCCGGTCTCGTAAGTCTCGGGCGCAACCGGCGGCAAGCCGAGCGCGGTGCGGACGATCGCGGCGGGCAGATTGACCCCAACCGCGGTCGCAAAGTAAACCCAGGCCGGAAAGCGGGGGTTTATCTCGATTAGATAGACTTTTTCACCGTCGGCGATGCATTCCAACTCGAACGCGCCACGCCAGCGGTAGACTTCCATGAAACGATAGGCGGCGTCGATCATCGGTTGATTGCGCACGGTCACGCCGGTCCAGATTTTTCCGATCGACGTCGTGCTGATTTTCTTCATGCCGACCTGACCGAGACAGCCGCCCTCGCCATCGCCCAGCGCGATCATGTTGAGTTCTTCGCCCTTGACGATCTCCTGAAGAATGATCGGATAGCCGGACTGGGCGAGCATGGAGTGAAAACAGTCGAAGGCCTCTTGCGTGGTATAGGCGCGCAACGCATTATAGTGCGTGCCCTTGACCACCAGAGGAAAGGTCAATTCCTTCATGGCCGCGTTCAGATCATCGACCGAGGAGACAACCCGCGTCTTGGGCAGGCTCAATTCAATGGCCGGCGCGACTTCAACCAGCCTATCCTTACCGCGCAACTTGAATTGCTTGGGCGTGGGCAGAAAAGTCGCAATCCCCTCCTGGGCCAGCGCCTGTTCGATCCGGGTGAACAGCGGCAATTCGATATCAAGACAGGGAATGACGAAATCGAGCCCGGCCACCGATTTGATATAGCGCAACCGCTCGAGCAGCGCCCCCGGACCGGCGGAAGCATAGGGAATGATGAAGGAGCGATCGATCACCCAGTCCAAGTAAATGCCGGTTTCCATCGCGTCATAGGCCAGACCGATCACCCGGACGTCGAGATCCCGAGCCTCCTTGAGAGAGCGCGCCACCCCCACCCCTGGACCAGGATTGTCCGAGGAATTGATCCCGGTCACCCCGACGACGATTTCCGGCATCGACTGGCCCCTCACTCGATAATATTCAGAATTCGGAGATGATAAATGAAATCAAATACATCATGATCGGCATCCTGACCTGTGACGTCAAACGCATCGGCAAGCTCGAGCGAGACCTCTTGCGGGCTCTTTTCAGACTTCAAAAGATTAATTATAAATGCCGCTGTGCTGTTGCAGGTAAACGACTCACCGGTGGTCGGATCAAAGGCAAATCCGTCATTATGAACCAGTATCTGCCTCAGTCGCGACATCGCCCTCGCCTTTTCCCCGACAGCTTGGCCCCGCCTCATTGTTTACCAGCCCGCTGGGTTTCGTTCAATCGAATCCACCGGCGCGCCCCCGGCCGTTCAGAATGAGATGACACTCTTCCATAAAATCGCCGTGGCATTGCCACTGCCGAAGCCCGTGAAGGCCGACGACCCCTGAGCATCATTGCCAAACCCATCGGTCACGAATCCCGCCTCGTTGCGCGTGATGCTGCGCAAATATTCAATGCCGGTGACGAAGCCCGGCGAAAGAACATAGCTGGCACCGGTCGCGTAGAGATTGGCCGTGCGCTTACCCGGCACCGTCGGATCCCCGGCATCCTGGCCATAGGCATAGTTGAACCCGATCACCAGCGGCCCCATTTCATAGGTTATACCGGCCGTAACTGTTGATTGGTCATCGAGAAACAGGTCGGTTCCCCGTGAATAGGCCGATCGCCCGGCATTGAGATAACTGCCGCCGATCAAAACCCCGGCATAGCCAAGCTGAAAGCCGGCCTGATAGGCCGACAGATTATAATAACCGCCCGGATTGGCGCCGTTGCTGGTCGGCGCCTCCCCCCGTTCGTAAGCGGCGCCTGCAACCAGACTGACCTTTTTGAACGAACCGTCGTACCGGAACCCCGCCTCGGCGATGTTTTTATAGTGGCACCCCAAGGTCGGCGCCGTTCCCTGCTGGCTGCAAAAGTCATTGCCTGACGACGCTCCCGGCACCACGGTGGTCAAGCGATAGCCCCGGTTGGCATTGGTATTGACGCTGAGGTTCCGGGGGGCATACGACACATAGCCCATCAGCCCGGTGTATTCGTCTTCCTGAGTCAGGACCCGCGGCGAGAAGTAGCTCAGTCTGGTCGCCCAGTAACTCTTGGTGATGTTGTTGTAGCCTCCGCCGAAGACCGGTTCAAGAAACGTCGTCTGGTTATTAATGACGGTATTTCTTCCCTGACCCTCGGCCCAGTCGCCGATCACGCCGCCGGTCCCGAAGCCGCCGGGCGCGGTGACGCCGAACTGATGGTTCGGGCTGGCATTGACCCCCGCCTCGAGCCGGCCGAAGGCACCATCGGCGAAGAGATAGGCCTGATCGGCGTCGATCAACCCATCGGTGCCCTTGGCGCGCAGGCGCAGGCTCGCGCCATATTCCAAGCCATTGTCGGCGATCGCCCTGGGCACGATTTGCAAGCGGAATTGATTGGCGAAATCGAGGCTGCCCGAGACGCTGTTGGCGGCATCGTAGCTCTGACTGACATAAACCGAGGAGAAGGTGGCGTCGCCGGCAATGCGGATGGCGAACTTGCCCGGAGACGTCTCGGCGACGGCGGCGCCACACCCTGTGGCGAGCCAGACCACGGCGCATCCCCTGAGACTCACGCCCTTCATACCCAAACCCGCCCGTCTCCAGAAGGCGGTATTGAGCCCGGTTACACCACACCTGTCAATCGGATCAAACGAGTTTCACGCTTCGCCTGCAGACTTGATCCAGATTTGACACAGGCCGGACAGCGGCGCGCCGATTCCGGCCACCCCAGCACGCGTGCGCCACGCCACCGTACACGCGCAAGGAGCCGGCGCCAGCGCCCCTGGCGCCGGGGGCAGCGGTCCCCTGCGCCGGGGGCGGCGCAGGGCATCCTGGCCCACGCTGTCGCCTCAGGCGCCCCAATGCCGCAGCGGGCCGACATCGACATGAATGAAACCGCTGTCGGGATAATAGCCAACGCCACCGGCCCGCAGCGACAGCGCCGCACGGTGCAGGCGGGACAGGCTGTAACCCGGCAGGTAGATGTCCGCCGCCATGCCCTTGATGTGGTAGCTGTGCTGGGCGACACCGCCGCCCCGGTCGCTTTCCATCAGCCAGCTGTTGGTCTGCTGCGAGCGATAGCCGGACACGATGTGGAACGGCTCCTGCGCCCCGACCTTGCGCTTGAGCGCGTAGAGGGCGTCGATCAGGTGCGGATCGATCCGGTGAACGGCGCCGGTGCGGTGATCGCGAAACAGCTTGTTGATCGCGCGCAGGGCGTCAGGCAGATAGCGGCCCTTGACCCAATATTCGGCGGTCAAACGCTCGCCGGTGTGCTGGTTGAGGAAAGCCAGCTTCCGATGAACTCTGGCCGGGTGAGGAACCGCCCAAGCATCGGCCGGCGCCAACACGGAAGCGGCTAGTGCAGCCGCAGTCCCAAGTCGGAGAAAATCGCGGCGCCCGACCTGCTCGGCCGATTCAAACCGATAATCCTCGATCGACATGAAACCTCCCCTCAATCATCAGACAACAAACCAAAGCAATTGTCAGGTGTTTACCCGACATCCCTTTTGAATCGCTTCCACCCTGTTGTGTCAAGTCAGTATTTTCACAAATACCCAAAACAAGGCATGTCAACATCAAATACAGGCCTATAAAGACCGAAAACTGCGACATGCTGTCGCAGTTTTCGGATAAGATTTTAAAATGATCGTCTTAAATATCGATAAATTTGCGGCGCGTTGACAATTCGGCAACTCGAGCCGCAGCCTCTTGGGCTTAAAGTGGTATCCGGCCAAGTTAAGCCGGCACCACCGTTATCATGGCCAAACTCGACCCCGGCATCCACGCGACTTCACAAGCGCCGGAGCTGGCGGAAAGACGCGGATGACCACATCAAGCCCAGCTGCAACGGATCGACACAACGGATAGATGTGGAGTGATGCAACCCGACCGGTAACCGCCTCAGCGCCCGCCAGCCAAATGCGGCTTGCGGCGCAGAACGAAGCTGTCGGCATGGGTCGGCGACACATCGCGCATGGCGACCCGCATCGGCTTATGCCCGGGCTTCGGCGCCATCGCGACATCTCCGCCACTCGGGGCGAAGATACGGCGGCGCGGCACCACGGCCTCGGCGGCCGGCGGGGGCGGTTCGGCGGCGGCCATGGCCGGCTCGGATGCAGGCGCAGGCGCGGCCGAAACCGGCTCGGCCGAAGCGAATGCGGGTTCGGGCTCGGCGGGATGCTGGATCATGCCAGGGTCCCCACCCTGCCCGACTTCCGGGGTCTCGGAGAGCAGAGCATCGCGCCACGCCGGGATTTCGCCGATATCGTCGTCGGAGAAATGATGGCGACCGCCGCCCCAGGTCCGAACCGGGCCGGTATCGACATGAACGAAGTTGCTGCTCGGATAGTAGCCGACGCCGCCAGCGCGCAGCGACAGCGCCGCCGAATGCAGCGAACTCAGGCCACAGCCGCTCATGCGAATATCGACCGCCTTGCCCTGCATGTGCAGGCTGTGGCTGGCGACACCGCGATGGTGAATGCGCAGGCGGGCATTGGTGCGCGGCGAGCGATAGCCGCAAACGATCTGCACCGGGCTGCACGCCCCGGTCATGCGAAAAATGCCATACATCACATCGACCAGACGGGGATCGATGATATGGACGCTGCCGTCGTGGCGATCCCGCAGCAGGTGGCTGATCGAGCGCAGGGCGTCGGTGATGTAGCGGCCCTTGACCCAGTAATCGACGGTCTGGTGTTCCTGGGTGGCGCTGTTGACCAGGGTCAATCGACGGACCGGACCGCCAAGACCAAACTGGTCGCCGCCAATAGAGGCCAGCGCCTGGATAGGATCAAAAATCGCCGCCGAGGCGAGCGCAGCGGCACCGAACCGAAAAAGTCTACGGCGGCTAAAGGGTGAACCCTCCCTGGACGCGGTACTATCATCCGTCATGGAGCCTCCCCTTTCGTCTGCGCAGGCTGTTTCAACCATCCCGTGGCCGATCGAAAATCAGTCTTTTCGTATCGCCTGCAGACGTTTGGACCCGACCAGCTTGCCACTGTCAAGCAAAAAACTGGGGAAAATTTCAGTGCTTTGATTTCAGGGGGGTTTCTCTTCCAAGCCCGGCAGCACATCCTCCCGCACTGCGTCAATGCGTCGCACCATACGAGAGAATCAGGCGCCGGGCCGGTCTCCGATTCTCTCCCCCGCAACGCAACACCGGCCAGCTCCCAGATGATGACGGGCGCGCCCGCCCGACCCCTAAGGGTGGCCTTGGAGAGAAAGTCGAGAGAGGCCGGCGCCGTTGATCTGGCCAGCTTGGTCGGATCAACGGCGCCGGGGTCTCCACCATCACGGCTTGGGCGCGGGGGCGAGCGCGGGAACGGCGGCGACGCCCGGCGCTGGCGCGGTGGCGGACACGGGCGTAGCGACGGCGCCGGGCGCCGTCACAGGCGCCGGCCGATGCCGCCGGTGCACCACCGGCTTGGCCGCCGCCGCGGCGGTGATTTCACGCGCCGCCGCCTCCTCGAGGCGATGCAGCGCCCGCAGCATCTGGGTATCGCGCCCATAGACGTCGTCCCGGAAGTTCAGTCCGCCCTGCGCATCGACCCACGCGGTCTGATAGAGCAGGAAAACCGGTATCGGCGAACGCAGGTCGACCAAACGGGTGGCACCCTTCTCCAGCACTTGCGCCCGCCGTTCGGGGGTCCACTCGGCCATGTCCCCGAGCAGCAGCGCCGCCAGCCCCAGCGGATTGCCGACGCGCACGCAGCCGGAACTGAAGGCGCGGACGCTCTGCGCGAACTTCTCCCGGTGAGGCGTATCGTGGAGATAAACGTCGAAGTCGTTCGGAATGTTGAACTTGACCTTGCCCAGGGCATTGTGGGTGCCCGGCCGCTGCCGCACGCGATAACGGCTGATGTCGTTCACGGCCATCCAGTCGATGCCGGTCGGATCGACCCTGGCGCCCCCGAAGGAGCCGCTGTAGAGCACCATGTTGTGCTCGTTGAGATAGCCGGGGTTGGCGCGCAGCTTGGGCAGAATGTCCTCGCGCGCCAGCTTGCGCGGCACCGACCAGGTGGGATTCCAGATCAGCGACACGATCTGACTGGCGAGAATCGGCGTCCGCCGCGCCCTGGTGCCGACGATCACCGGCATCTCCAGCGTCACCTTGCCGTCTTCCATCACCGCGAGGGTGAAGTCGGGAATATTGACCAGAACATAGCGCCGGCCCAGATCCTCGGGCATCCAGCGCTCGCGCTCCATGTTGGCGAGAATGGCGGCCACCCGCATGGAAACGCCGGCATTGAGCGCGGCGTAGGTCGCAGAATTGAGCACGCCATCGGCCTTGATGCCGTGATGCTGCTGGAACAGCTGCACCGCCTGACGCAACGGCCGGTCATAGTCGGTGCCGCCGTCCAGGTATTTCTTGCTCAGCTCACCGGTCGCCACCAGCCGCTGACGCAGCGCCTTGTAGGGCGTGCCCTTCTTTCCGCCCTCCGACTTGCCCCTCTCGGAAACCTTGGGCCAGCCGCCGGTCCGTTCGAAGCCGCGCGCGACACGCAGCGCCTCGCGCAGCCGGACGTAGCGTTCGCCGGCCGGCGCGAGCTTGGCCAGAAACGCCGGCAGATCGGGAGCGGCCAGCGCCGCGGTGACCGTGGCCGCCAGATCCAACGGCGCCGGAACCAGGGCGAACTCGCTGGCGATGACATGGGGCGGCAACCGGCCCCGGCGCAGATCATTGGCGTAGGCCATCAGCGTGTCGGTCAGCAACAGGTCGAACTCGGCCCGGTGCGCGGCGTCCATCGTCCCGGCCGTGGCCAGCCGGGCATCGAGGGCGGCGGGATGGTAGTCGGCGGGCACCAGCCCCTCGACATCGGCCTCGCCCACGACCTGCCGCAACGGCGCCGCCTGCGGACTGAGCGTCGCGCCGTCGCCGCCGAACCAGACCGAGGCGAAATGCCGCAACTCGTAGAACTGCTTGAGACGCGCGGCGTCGAGCGGATGGTGGGCATCCACCCCGGCCAGCCCGGCGGCCAGACGGGCGGAAATCTCCACCGACAGCGGCCCCTCGGGCTGCACCACCGGCACCGGAGCCGGCGCGGGAGCGACAATGGCCACGGGATCGGGCACCGGCAGCACCGCCGGCTGCGCCTGCGGCGGCCGCGGTTCGGGCACCGAGGTCTCGGCCGTGACCACCGGCACCCCCGGCACCGGCACCTCGGCCAACTGAACCTGCGCCATGGCCCCCGGCACCACCCCAAACACCAAGGCCAGCCCGATCGCCAGCGCCCCGACTGCCTGTCCCACTACGTCCCTCATCGCATCACGCCTCGTAAATCAGCCTTCAGCATACAAGGGACGGCCGCCTCCCGGGGAAGCGCAGATTGCCCGCGCATGAAGTTTGACCGGCGCCGTGTCCGCCCGGCAACGCGCCGGCCGAACCAGCCCGATTTCCGGCCCTCCTCACATCCGCGTTCAGCCTTCGGTAACTTTTCCACCCGTAAGATCGCAGGGCGCGGCAGAGACACGTTCGGGACACGCGGTTGGGCCGTCGCGTGTCCATGCCGCTGCCCGGAGCGCCAGCCACCCATCCGTCACCATCGTTCGAAAGAGCGCGCCTCATGACCCCCGATCAGTTGGGCGAAAGTCTTGAAAGGCACCGATGGTGGACCCTGGGGCGTGCCGACGGCAAGCGCGCCAATTTCACCTTCGCCAACCTCGAAAACACCGATCTCGCCCGGCGCGATCTGCGCGGCGCCCAGTTGACCGGCGCGCGCATGCGCGGCTGCCGGCTCGCCGGCTCCAATCTCGCCGGCGCCGAACTGTTCGTCGCCGATCTCGCCCAGGCCGATGTCCGGGGCGCCAATCTCACCGGCTGCCGGCTGACCGGCGCCCGGCTGCGCGGCGCCAATTTCAGCGACACCGACCTCAGCGGCGCCGATCTGCGCGAGGGCGCGCTGGGACCCGACGAGCTGGGAGCGCGGGTCAGGCGCGCCGACCTCACCGGCGCCGTGCTGCATCGCGCCGTGCTGACCAACGCCAATCTCAGCCACGCCATTCTGCGCAACGCCGACCTGAGCGGCGCGGTGCTGCTCAACACCGTTTTCACCCACGCCCGCCTCAACGGCGCCAATCTGACCAAGGCCCGGGTCGCCGGGGCCTCCTTCCGCCACGCCGACCTGATCGGCGCCACCCTCGGCGAGTGCGACATGACCGTCGCCGATCTCACCGACAGCCGGGTCAGCAAGCTGGCCCGAACTAACGAACGGTTCGGATTTGTGGCATAAGCGGACAAATAGGGAACTCACGCCGCTTTGCGAATGACCTCCGGGATGTCACGAAGCAATCGCATTCCGTCATGGTATTCC
>CAIOBP010000128.1 GCA_903856295.1 uncultured Rhodospirillales bacterium
ACGCCAGATACGACACCAAGCGACCGCCACCGTCCCGGCTGAACACCCCGAACAGCAAGAGCCCAAGCGCCGAGGCCGCCAGAAAAATGACAGGCAGGGCCGGTGCAATCGTAGGAAGCTGGTTCATCGTGTTCTCTCCTGACCGGCGTCACCGCGTCGCGGCGACAGGGCCGCCAGCTTCCGCAAGAGCGCTTCGGTAATTCTCAAAGATGCCCGACCGTCCACCATGACAGCCGCCCCCCGCAGCCGGTTTCGCCGTCAAACCCCGAGTGGAGCCCGCCGTGGCCGGAACGACGCCGGCCACCCAGCGCCCCCTCAGCCCTTCATCATGTTGATGTCTTCAACCGCGATCGTGCCCCGATTACGGTGATAGACGACCAGGATCGCCAGTCCGATCGCCGCCTCGGCCGCCGCCACGGTCAGGATGAACATGGCAAAGATCTGCCCGACCAGATCGTGCAAGTAGACCGAGAACGCGACGAGGTTGATATTGACCGCCAGCAGCATCAACTCGATCGACATCAGGATGGTGATGACGTTCTTTCGATTGATGAAGATGCCAAACACCCCAAGAATGAACAGGGTCGCGGCCAGCGTCAGATAATGCTCGATGCCGATATGCATTAGATGCCCTCCCCCGTCTTCACCTGCCGCAACGCCACGACATCTTCAGTCTTGCGATTGACCTGATCCGAGATGTTCTGACGGCGCGTGGACGAATGACCGCGCAGCGTCAAGACGATGGCTCCGATCATCGCGATCAGCAGCACCACCCCCGCGGCCTGGAAGAGATAGACATATTGGGTGTAGAGGACATGGCCGATGGCATGCGCATTGGTCACCTGATCCACCGGCGGAATCGGCGAATCCGGCTTGGCCAGCGCCACCGGCTTGCCCCAGCGGCTCATCACCATCACCAGTTCCGCCAGCAGCGCCAGCCCGATCATCGCGCCGAGCGGCAGGTAGCGCGAGACGCCCCGGCGCAACTCCGCGGCGGTGACGTCGAGCATCATGACCACGAACATGAACAGCACCGCCACCGCGCCGACATAGACGATGACCAGGGTCATCGCCAGGAACTCGGCGCCCAGCAGCACGAACAGCCCGGCGGCGACAAAGAAGGCAAAGATCAGGAACAACACGGAATGGACCGGGTTGCGGGCGGAAATCACCATCACGGCTGAAGCCAGCAGGACGGCGGCGAGCATATAAAACACCAGGCTTTCGACTATCATCGTGTTCCCCACCTCCCCAGCCGAGGGTTGAAGACCGCCTGTTCTGGCGCCTCGTGCAACATCGGACCCCTCGCTCCCATCACCGGTAGGGCGCGACCTCTGCCAGGTTCGCGGCGATCCGGGCTTCCCAGCGATCTCCGTTGGCCAGCAGCTTTTCCTTGTTATAGTAAAGCTCTTCCCGCGTCTCGGTCGAGTACTCGAAGTTCGGCCCTTCGACGATGGCGTCGACCGGGCAAGCCTCCTGACACAGGCCGCAGAAGATGCACTTGGTCATATCAAGGTCGTAGCGGGTGGTGCGGCGACTGCCGTCGCTCTCCCGCGGCGCCACCTCGATGGTGATGGCCATCGCCGGACACACCGCCTCGCAGAGCTTGCAGGCGATGCAGCGCTCTTCCCCCGAGGGATAGCGGCGCAAGGCGTGCTCACCCCGAAACCGGGGGCTCAGCGGCCCTTTTTCATGCGGATAGTTGATCGTCACCTTGGGCTTGAACATGGCCCGTAAGGTCGACGCCATGCCGCAGGCGATTTCGCCCAGCAACAGCGCGCGTGCCCAGCGGTCGATAAACGCCATGACGTCAAGTCTCCTTTTCCACTCGCCCCGTCACACACACAGCTTTCACACCCACGCCCGACGCCCCGGCCTCACAGCCCGGTCTTGGGCAGCCAGCCAAAAATCTCCAGCACACTCGCGGTCAGGATCAGCCAGAACAGGGTCAACGGCAGAAACACCTTCCAGCCCAGCCGCATCAGCTGATCGTAGCGATAGCGCGGCAGCGTCGCGCGTGCCCAAATGAAGACGAAGAGCAGCGCGGCGATCTTGATGCCAAACCAGATCGGCCCTGGGACCATCTGAACATACGGCGCGAAAATCCAGAAGTTGAACGGCGGCAGCCAGCCACCGAGGAACAGGATGCAGGCGACACCGCTCATCATGATCATGTTGGCGTACTCGCCGAGCATGAAGCACGCGAAGTTCATCGAGGAATATTCGGTGAAGAAGCCGGCGACGATTTCCGACTCGCCTTCGGGCAAATCGAACGGATGCCGGTTGGTCTCGGCCAAGATCGAGATGAAGTAGGTGATGAACATCGGGAACAGCGGCACCGCGAACCACACCGTCCGCTGGGCATCGATGATCTTCGAGAGGTTGAACGAGCCCACGCACAGCAGCACGGAGACCATGATCAGTCCCATCGAGACCTCGTAGGACACCATCTGCGCCGCCGAGCGCAAGCCGCCCAGAAAAGCGTAGCGCGAGTTCGAGGCCCAGCCCGACATGATCAGGCCATAAACACCCAGCGAGGAAATCGCGTAGAGATAGAGCAGGCCGACATTGATGTCCGCGAGCACCAGCTTGGCGCTGAACGGAATCACCGCCCAGGCGACCAGACTGAGGAAAAAGGTCAGGAACGGCGCGAAAATGAACACCACCGGGTTGGCGCCCGAAGGAATGATCCACTCCTTGCCGAGCAGCTTGAGCCCGTCGGCGATCGGTTGCAGCAATCCGAACGGGCCGACCAGCGCCGGTCCTTGCCGCCGCTGCATCGCGCTCATCACCTTGCGTTCATAATAGGTGAGATAGGCGACGCCAAGCAGAACCGGGACGATGATCGCCACGACACCGAGCAGGATCCAGATCAGCGGCCACAGATAGGTGATGATATCAGCCATGGGTTCCGGTCTTCCCCTCGCGGCTCAGCACAAAAGCTTCGGTGCACTTCGCCATCGTCACCGACGCCCGGCTGATTGGGTCCGTCATGTAGAAATTCTCGATCACTGGCGCGAACGGCGCGGCCGTCACCTCGCCGGTCACGCCAAACGAACGCCACGCCGCCGCCTTCAGCCCCTCGCCCCCGGCAAACACCGGGCTGAGCGCGGCCATGCGCTCGCGCAGCCGGGCCAGATTGTCGAAGGGCAGCGTGTGACCCAGCCGCTCGGAGAGCGCCCGCACGATCTTCCAATCCTCGCGCGCCTCGCCCACCGGGAACACCGCCTGCCGGCCGCGCTGAACCCGGCCCTCGGTGTTGACATAGGTGGCGTTCTTCTCGGTATAGGCCGCCCCGGGCAGCACGACGTCGGCGCGATGGGCGCCCCGGTCGCCATGATGGCCCTGATAGATCACGAAGGCCTTGCCCAGCCGGCTGGCATCGATTTCGTCGGCGCCCAGCAGGTAGACCACCTCGATCTCACCCTTCTGCGCCCCCTCGAGGATCGCCCGGGTGTCGCGCCCGCCCGCGCCGGGCAGAAACCCGATGTCGAGGCCGCCGACCCGCGCCGCCGCCAACTGCAGAACATTGAAGCCGTTCCAGCCTTCGCGGATCAGGCCGTTGACCTCCGCGACCCGCCGCGCCAGCGCCTGCAACGCCGCGCCATCGCCCCGCGCCAGCGCCCCGGCCCCCAAAATCAGCACCGGATGCTTGGCCGCCTTGAGCACCGCCGCGAAAGGATGGCTGCCGTCGGCCAGACCGGACAGCGCCTCCGGCCCCTCGCCCAGATGCTGGTAGGAATAGGTGAGATCGACCGGCTGGCCGATCAACGCCACCTGCAGATTGCTCTCGCGATAGCGCTTGCGGATACGGGCGTTGACGATCGGCGCCTCGATCCGGGGATTGGTGCCGACCAGCAGCAGCGCGTCGGCCTGCTCCAGCCCGGCGATGGTGGTGTTGAACAGGTAGCCGGCGCGCTCCGTCGTATCGAAACGCGCGCCGTCCTGGCGGCAATCGAGATTGGGCGAGCCCAGCGACGCCATCAGCTCCTTCAGCGCCGTCATCGCCTCGACATCGACCAGATCGCCAGCCAGCGCCGCGACCCGCGAGGCCGGCACGCTCTTGAGCTTGGCGACGATCGCCCCGAACGCCTCGTCCCAGCTCGCCGGCTGCAACCTGCCATCGCGCCGCACATAGGGACGGTCGACGCGCTGACGCTTCAAGCCGTCGATGGCATAGCGGGTCTTGTCGCCGATCCACTCCTCGTTGACGTCCTCGTTGAGACGCGGCAACACCCGCAGCACCTCGGAGCCCCGGACATCAACCCGAATATTGGAGCCGACGGCGTCGAGCACGTCGACGCTCTCGGTCTTGCGCAGCTCCCAGGGCCGGGCCGTGAAGGCGTAGGGCTTCGAGGTCAGCGCGCCCACCGGGCAAACGTCGGGCAGGTTGCCCGATAGCTCCGACTCGATCGCCGCCCCGACATAGGTCGTGACCTCGGAATGCATGCCGCGGCCAACCGCGCCCAGCACCGAAACCCCGGCGATCTCCTCGCAGAAACGGACGCAGCGGGTGCAGAGGATGCAGCGGGTCATCTCGGTCTTGACCAGCGGCCCCAGATCCTTGTTGGTCACCGCCCGGCGCTCTTCGACCGAGCGGGTGTGCTCGCCGCCGTAGGCCACCGCCTGATCCTGGAGATCGCATTCGCCGCCCTGGTCGCAGATCGGGCAATCGAGCGGATGATTGAGCAGAATCAGCTCCATCACCCCCTTGCGGGCGTTCTTGACGGTGTCGGAATTGGTCCGGATCACCATGCCATCGGCGCAGGGCATGGCGCAGCTGGCGATCGGCTTGGGCGAACGCTCCATCTCGACCAGGCACATCCGGCAGTTGGCCGCCACCGACAGGCGCTCATGATAGCAGAATCGGGGTATCTCGATGCCGAGCTTCTCACAAGCCTGGAGCACCGACGTCCCATGATCGACTACGACTTCCAAACCGTCGATGGTCAGCTTCGGCATTCGACCCTCTTGCCTTTCAGGAGCGGCGATTCGGTTACGCGGCGGCGGTCTTGCGAGCCGCCATCAGGCGGCGCTCGACGTCCGGGCGGAAGTGGCGGAACAAACCCTGGATCGGCCAAGCCGCGGCGTCGGCGAGCGCGCAGATGGTGCGCCCCTCGATCTGCCGGCTGACATCCAGCAACATGTCGATTTCCTCGACGCGGGCGGTGCCGTCGACAATCCGGTCCATGATTTTGGCCATCCAGGGCGTGCCCTCGCGGCAGGGCGTGCACTGGCCGCAGCTCTCATGCGCATAGAAGTGCGCGAGGCGGCCGATCGCCCGGACCAGATCCGTGCTCTTGTCCATCACGATCAGGGCGCCACTGCCCAGACCGGACTTCACGGCCGCCAGACTGTCATAGTCCATCAGCACCTTTTCACAGACGTCCTTGGGCAGCATCGGCGTCGACGACCCGCCGGGGATCACCGCCAGCAGATTGTCCCAGCCGCCGCGCACCCCGCCGGCATGCTTTTCGATCATCTCGCGCATCGAAATGCCGAGTTCCTCTTCGACATTGCACGGCGTGTTGACGTGGCCCGAGATGCAGAAAATCTTGGGACCGGCATTCTTCGGGCGGCCGATGCCGGAGAACCAACTGGCGCCCCGCCGCAAAATCGTCGCGACGTCGGCGATGCTCTCGACATTGTTGACCGTGGTCGGCCGCGAATACAGGCCGATCTGGGCCGGGAACGGCGGCTTGGCGCGCGGCTGGCCCTTCTTGCCCTCCAGGCTCTCGATCAGCGCCGATTCCTCGCCGCAGATGTAGGCGCCGGCGCCGGTGTGGACATAAACCTCGATGGAATGGTCGGTGCCGCAGGCGTTCTTGCCGATCAGCCCGGCCTCATAGGCCTCGGCGACCGCCCGTTCCAGGGCCTGGATTTCGCGCTTGAACTCGCCGCGCACATAAACATAGGCGGCGGTGGCGCCGATGCCGACCGAGGCGTAGAGAATGCCCTCCACCAGCTTGTGCGACTCGTGGCGTAGAATATCGCGGTCCTTGCAGGTACCCGGTTCGCCTTCGTCGGCGTTGACCACCAGATACACCGGCCCCTGGACATTCTTGGGCATGAACGACCATTTGAGACCGGTCGAGAACCCGGCGCCGCCACGACCGCGCAGGCCGGCGTCCTTGATCTCGTTGACGATCCAGTCCCGCCCCTTGAGGATGATCTCCCGCGCGCCGTCCCAATCGCCGCGCGCGCGCGCGGACTTCAGGTCCGTGCCCTCAAAGCCGTAGAGATTGGTGTAAATGCGGTCTTCGTCGCGCAGCATTTCGACCTTCCCCTTAGGCGATCAATCGTCGGAACCGGGGGCAGCGCCGGTCCCCGACTTGGTGGTGAGAGAGGTCGGCCCGGTGGCCGGGCAGGAACCGCGACGGCCGATCTGCGAGCCCGGAGTCGGCGTCTCGCCGCGCTCCAGCTGATCGATGACCGCCACGATCGCCGGCCCGTCCAGGTCCTCGTAATAATCGTCGCCGATGGCGACCACCGGCGCGTTGACGCAGGCCCCGGCGCACTCGACCTCGACCAGCGTGAAGGTGCCGTCCGGAGTCGTCTCGCCGACCTCGATGCCGAGTCGGCGCTTGCACGCCCCCAGCACCTCGTCGGAGCCGCGCAGCCAGCAGGGGGTGGTGGTGCAGACCTCGATCAGGTGCTTGCCCACCGGCTTGTGATTATACATGGTGTAGAAGGTCGCGACCTCGTACACCCGAATGCGCGCCATGCCCAGCATGTCGGCGACGACATCCATCGCCACCCGCGGCAGCCAGTTGTCGTTCTGGCGCTGCGCCAGATGCAACAGCGGAATCACGGCGCTGGCTTTCCGGTCCGCCGGATAGCGGGCGAGGATTTTCTCCGCCTTGGCCAGGGACTCCGGCGTGAAGGCGAAACTATCGGGCTGGGCCGCGACCGAGGCGGGCGTGCTCATCGATCGATTTCTCCGAAAACGATGTCGAGAGAGGCGATGTTCGCCACGGCGTCGGCGAGCATGTGATGCCGTGACAGCGTATCGAGAAGCGCCAGATGGGAGAAGCCCGGCGCCCGGATCCGGCAGCGATACGGACGGCTGGTGCCATCGGACACGATATATAGGGCGAACTCGCCCTTGGGTCCCTCGATCGCCGTGTAGGTCTCGCCGGCCGGAACGTGGAAGCCCTCGGTGTAGAGCTTGAAGTGGTGAATCAGCGCTTCCATCGAGCGCTTCATCTCGGCGCGCGGCGGCGGTGTGACCTTGTGGTCCTGGAGCCGCACCGGCCCCTGGGGCATCTTCTCCAGGCACTGCTTGATCAGCCGGATGGTCTGGCGCATCTCCGCCACGCGCACCAGATAGCGGGCGTAGCAGTCGCCGGTCTTGCCAACCGGAATGTCGAACTCGAGCTGGTCGTAGATTTCGTAGGGCTGAGCCTTGCGCAAATCCCACGCGACACCGGACGCGCGCAGCATCGGCCCGGAGCAGCCCCAGTCCAGCGCCTGCTCCATCGTCAGCACGCCGACATCGACGGTGCGCTGCTTGAAGACCCGGTTGCCGGTGACCAACCCTTCCATATCGTCCAGGAACGCGGGCAGGGTCTCCATATACTCGAAGATGTCCTCGGCCAGCCCGGCGGGCAGATCCATCGCGACGCCGCCGACCCGGTAGTAGTTGGCGTGGAGTCGGGCGCCGCAGGCGCGCTCATGGAACTCCATCAGCTTTTCGCGCTCTTCGAAGGCCCACAGGGCGGGCGTGGTCGCGCCGACGTCGAGAATGCCGGTGGTGACCGTGAAGAGATGGTTGAGCAGGCGGGTGATTTCCGCGAACAGCACCCGGACGTACTGGCCGCGCGGCGGCGGCTTGATCCCCAGCAGCTTTTCCACCGCCAGCACGAAGCAATGCTCCTGGGCCATCGGCGACACATAGTCGAGCCGGTCCATGTAGGGCATGGCCTGGAGATAGGTCTTGTACTCGATCAGCTTCTCGGTGCCGCGATGCAGCAGGCCGATGTGCGGATCGCAGCGCTGCACCACCTCGCCACTCATCTCGACCACCAGGCGCAACACGCCGTGGGCGGCCGGATGCTGCGGCCCGAGATTGATGGTGTAGGTGTTGGGCTTGTCTTCAATAGCCTCGAGCTGAGCGACCATCAGGCTTTGCTCCCCGTCTTGGCGGCCCCGGCCTTCTCATCGCCGGGCAGCATGACGTTGGTCAGCCCCTCCCACGGGCTGAGAAAATCGAAGGTGCGGAAATCCTGGGGCAGCTTCACCGGTTCATAGACCACGCGCTTCAGCTCGTCGTCGTAGCGCACTTCGGTATAGCCGGTGAGCGGGAAATCCTTGCGCAGCGGATGGCCGTCGAAGCCGTAATCGGTCAGGATGCGGCGCAGGTCCGGATGACCGTCGAAGCGCACGCCGTACATGTCCCAAACCTCCCGCTCGTACCAGTTGGCCGAGCTGAACAGCCCGGTCGCCGAAGGAACCACGATCCCCTCGCGGGTGGTCAGCTTCAGCCGGATGCGGACGTTGTGCTTGAGGCTCAGCAGATTGTAGACCACCTCCAGCCGCTCTTCCCGGCTCGGCCAGTCGACGCCGCAGACATCGACCAGCAGCTTGAACAGGAAGCGCGGATCATCGCGCAGCACCGCCAGCACCTTGAGAATGCCGTCCCGGCGCACGCGCACCGCCAGCTCGCCGTTCTTGATCACGGTGTCCAGAACATCGTCGCCGAGCGTCGCCGCGACGGCGTCCCCCAGGTCCTTGAGCGCTTGATCGGTCATGGTCTTCTGCTGCCGTTGGGCGGGTGAGGTGGCCTAGCCTGCTCTTGAAGTCGGGTCGCTTAGCGGTCGATGCGCCTGCCGCCGTTCCTGATTTTGGTCTGGAGCTGCAACAGCGCGTAAACCAGCGCCTCGGCGGTCGGCGGACAGCCCGGAACATAGATATCGACCGGAACGATTCGGTCGCAGCCCCGCACCACCGAGTAGGAATAGTGATAATAGCCGCCGCCATTGGCGCAGCTGCCCATCGAGATCACCCAGCGCGGCTCGGGCATCTGGTCATAGACCTTGCGCAGAGCCGGGGCCATCTTGTTGGTCAGGGTACCGGCAACGATCATGACGTCGGACTGGCGGGGACTCGGACGCGGGATCATGCCCATGCGATCGAGATCGTAGCGCGCCATGTAGGCGTGGATCATCTCCACCGCGCAGCAGGCCAGACCAAAGGTCATCGGCCACATCGACCCGGCCCGCGCCCAGTTAAGCACCGAGTCGAGCTGGGTCAACAGGAACCCCTTCTGCTCCACCTCGTCGGACACCGCGCGGAACAACGCTTCCTGGGCTGGCGTGGCGCCGCCGCCGATCGGCGAGGCGGGCACCGTATTTGCCGGACTCACTCCCATTCCAGCGCTCCCTTCTTCCACTCGTAGATGAAGCCGATGGTCAGAACGGCCAGGAAGATCATCATCGACCAGAAGCCGAACATTCCGATGTCGCCCAGTGAGACCGCCCAGGGAAACAGGAAGGTTACTTCAAGATCGAAGATGATGAACAGGATGGAGACGAGATAATAGCGGACGTCGAACTTGTTGCGGGAGTCGGAAAACGGCTCGAACCCGCACTCGTAGGGCGAAAGCTTTTCACTATCCGGCTTGTGCCGCGCGGCCAGATACGAGGCCACCAGCATTCCTGCGGAGACAACCGCGGCGATGCCCAGAAAAACGAGAATTGGGAAGTATTTGTAAACCAGGGGGTTGTCCATCACGTCCCTCGTACGGCTGTGGCAACATGCCTTCGCCCACCCACAATCTCACCAGACTTACCCTGAACCCCTGCCCGTCACTCGATCAACCTATCAACCTTCACAGGGTGCCCGGCCAGGAAGGCTTCCGCTGCACTCTCCCACACAAGCCAGTCGATTATAATCAACCGCTGATCACGAGCAAAGCGGTTTCGCCTCTGCAACCGAAATATTTCAGCGGCCACAGTACAATACCGTATCGATCTGAATATTGAAAAGAATGGCGCGAGTGACGGGACTTGAACCCGCGGCCTCCGGCGTGACAGGCCGGCGCTCTAACCAACTGAGCTACACCCGCATTAATGTCCCGGTCCATGACCGGGCCTTTAAGTCGCCCCCACCAACCGGCTCGCAGCGCCGTGTGGAGGCGAGGGGGGTTCTATCTGACGCACCGCCCCCTGTCAATGCGGAGTTCACGAAAAAAACGCAGCCCTCCCGATCATTCCCGACGGTGCTGATGGCGCGGCCCTAACGGCGCTGATGGCGCAGCTCGTCAAGCCGCTCATAGGCGCGGGTCATGCCCGCCGGAACATCGCGCAATTCCGTGGCCCCGGGGCCGCCGAAGCTGGTCATCGCGGACTCGAACGCCCGCTCGAGCAGCTCCGCGACCTCGAGATTGCCCTGATCGAGGGCGAGATGGAGCGCCGTGAGGATGCGGTCGCCCAGTCGCCGCTCATCGGCGAGCATGCACACCAGGGCCGCCAGTTCGTCCCCCGACGCCGAGTCCGTGCTGATATCCGAGTCGTCGGCCAGCGCCGCCGCCCGCTCGACCGCCTGCCGCACCCCCGCGATCACCTCGGCATCGCCACGGCGAATCGCCGCCAGCAACACCAGCAGGGCCTGATCATCCAGCCGCCAGCCGTCCGTCACCCGCGCCTCCCACTTTCTTGATTTCTTGATTTCTTGATTTGCTGGTTTGTCGAGTCCGACGGGCCGACGGATCTCCGGTGAAGCAACCGGCCCCCGGTCCGCCCCGGCCAAGCGTGGTGGGCGATGACGGGATCGAACCGCCGACATTCTCGGTGTAAACGAGACGCTCTACCGCTGAGCTAATCGCCCGTACTGGGTGGCCGCTCCGCCGGCCAGGGATCGCGCGACCACGCGCTACGATCCCAGACACCGGAGTGGCGCGCCATGCCGCCTGCCGCCGAACCCGCTCAGTTCAGGGAGTCGCGCAGGGTCTTGCCGGGCTTGAACTTCGGCTGCTTGGAAGCCGGAATATCAATTTCCGCACCGGTCCGGGGATTCCGGCCCTTGGACGCCGCCCGCGCCGCGACCGCGAAGGTGCCAAAACCGACCAGACGAACCTCATCGCCCTTCTGAAGAGAGATGGTGATGCCGTCAAAGACCGCATCGACCGCCTTGGCGGCATCATTTTTCGACAAACCCGCCACGTCCGCCACGTGAGCGACAAGATCATTCTTGTTCACTATAGCCCCCATCCAATATTCATACGCGGCGGTTCGGTTAACGCGCCCCCCCACCAGCATTGGCTGAGAGACTAAGCACAGACCGGATCAGCCGTCAATTCCCACGGAAGCGGCCGCAGGCGCGACATATCGCGGCCTTTTGCGCCCGCCCTCAGTGCCGGATCACCTCCTCGTGATCCGCCTCGACGGTCTTGGCCGCCACGGCATCCAGTTCAACCGGCTCCGACCATTCGATCGGAACCAGCGGCCGGGCCAGGGCGTTGCGCAGCACGTCGTCGACAGTATTGACCGGGACGATGGTCATGCCGCGCTTGACGTTGTCCGGAATCTCCGCAAGGTCTTTCTCATTATCCTTGGGAATCAGCACGGTCTTGAGACCGCCGCGCAGCGCCGCCAGCAACTTCTCCTTGAGACCGCCGATCGGCAACACCCGGCCGCGCAAGGTGATCTCACCGGTCATTGCCACATCCTTACGCACCGGAATGCCGGTGAGCACCGAAACGATCGAGGTGCACATGGCCACGCCCGCCGACGGCCCGTCCTTGGGCGTCGCGCCCTCGGGCACGTGGACGTGGATGTCCTTCTTTTCGAACACCGTCGGCTTGATGCCGAACTCGGTGGCCCGCGATTTGACGTAGCTTTCCGCCGCCTGGACCGATTCCTTCATCACCTCGCCGAGCTTGCCGGTGGTGGTGATTCGCCCCTTGCCGCGCAGGGAGACCGCCTCGATCGACAGAATCTCGCCGCCGACCTCGGTCCAGGCCAAGCCGGTGGTGACCCCGACCAGATCCTGCAACTCGGCCTCGCCGAAGTGGAACCGGCGCACGCCGGCATACTTGTCAAGGTTGCGCCGGGTGATGTGGACCTTATCCAGGCCCTTCATCAGGATATCCTTGATCGCCTTGCGGGCCAGATTAGCGATTTCGCGTTCCAGATTGCGCACGCCGGCTTCCCGCGTATAGTAGCGGATGATATCGCGCAGGGCGTCGTCCGAAATGGCGAATTCGTTCTTCTTGAGACCGTGCTGCTTGACCTGCTTGTCCAGCAGATGCCGGCGGGCGATCTCGATCTTCTCGTCCTCGGTGTAGCCCGCGACTCGGATGATTTCCATCCGGTCGAGCAGCGGCTGGGGCATGCGCAGGGTGTTGGCGGTGCACACGAACATCACGTCGGACAGGTCGTAGTCGACCTCGAGATAATGGTCGTTGAAGGTCGCGTTCTGCTCCGGATCCAGCACCTCCAGCAGCGCCGAAGAGGGGTCGCCGCGCCAGTCGGCGCCCAGCTTGTCGACCTCGTCGAGCAGGAACAGCGGATTCGAGGCCTTGGCCTTCTTCATGCCCTGGACGACCTTGCCCGGCATCGAGCCGATATAGGTCCGGCGATGGCCGCGAATCTCGGCCTCGTCGCGCACGCCGCCCAGCGACATGCGCACGAAGTTGCGTCCGGTGGCCCGGGCGATCGACTTGCCCAGCGAGGTCTTGCCGACACCCGGCGGCCCGACCAGACAGAGGATCGGCCCCTTGACCTTGGCCATGCGGTGCTGAACCGCGAGATATTCAAGAATACGCTCCTTGACCTTCTCCAAACCGAAATGATCGGCATTGAGAATCGTCTCGGCTTCCTTGATGTCCTTCTTGACCTTGGTGCGTTTTTTCCACGGGATGTTGAGCATCCAGTCGAGATAATTGCGAACCACCGTCGCTTCGGCCGACATCGGGCTCATGGTCCGCAGCTTCTTGAGTTCGGCCAGCGCCTTCTCGCGCGCCTCCTTCGAGAAGCGGGTCTTGTTGATCTTTTCCTCGATCTCCGCCGATTCGTCGCGGCCGTCCTCCGATTCGCCCAGCTCCTTCTGAATCGCCTTCATCTGTTCGTTGAGGTAGTACTCGCGCTGGGTCTTTTCCATCTGCCGCTTGACGCGGTTGCGGATGCGCTTTTCCACCTGAAGCACGCCGATCTCGCCTTCCATGAAGGCGTAGACCCGCTCCAGCCGCTCCGAGACCACCGCGGTCTCGAGCAGCTGCTGCTTTTCCGGAATCTTGAGGGCGAGATGGGAGGCCACGGTGTCGGCGAGCTTGCCCGCCTCCTCGATCTGATTGATCGAGACCAGCACCTCGGGCGGAATCTTTTTGTTGAGCTTGATGTACTGCTCGAACTGGGAGACCACGGCGCGCGACAGCGCCTCCAGCTCCTGGGGCTCACCGGCCTTTTCCTCGATCAGGTCGGCGGTGGCCTGGAAGAAATCCTCGTTTTCGGTGTAGCGGGTGATCACCGCGCGCTGGCCGCCCTCGACCAGCACCTTGACCGTGCCATCGGGCAGCTTCAGCAGCTGCAACACCGTGCCCACGGTGCCGACACTGAAAATGTCGGCGGGCTGAGGATCGTCCTGCGACGCGTTCTTCTGGGTGACCAGCAGAATCTGCTTGTCGTCCTTCATCACGTCTTCGAGCGCCCGCACCGACTTTTCCCGCCCGACGAACAGCGGCACAATCATGTGCGGAAACACGACGATGTCGCGAAGCGGCAGGACCGGATAAAGAACGCCACGAGAAACTTCGAACATGAGCACACGCCTCTTGGGTGAAATGCCGCCGGCAGGGTCAAACCTGGAAGAATGTTCCGACCGGGACTGATCGAAATACGCTCCAACTCTTGACTTTAGAGCTGATTCACGCTGCGAACCGATACCGCTCCCGCGCGATCCACTCTAAAGTGGCACACCCCCCCGGGGTCTTCAAGGGCGACCCGGGCACAAATCCGGACGCCGCCGTCCTCGTCTCCAGGGCAACCGCCCTCTGCGGTCAGGCGCCCGAGGAAGCCTCGCCGCGCCGGTCCGAATAAATGTAGAGCGGCTGGGTCCGCCCCTCGACGACATCCTTGTTGATCACGATCTGATCGACGCCCTGCAGGCCGGGCAATTCGAACATCGGCTCGAGCAGGATCGCCTCCATGATCGAGCGCAAGCCACGCGCGCCGGTCTTGCGGGCGATCGCCCTGTGGGCGATGCCCTTCATGGCATCCTCGGCGAACTCGAGTCGAACGTCTTCCATCTCGAACAGGCGCTGGTATTGCTTGACCAGGGCGTTCTTCGGCTTGGTCAGAATCTCGATCAGCGCCGCCTCGTCGAGATCGGTCAGGGTGGCCACCACCGGCAACCGGCCGACGAACTCGGGAATCAGGCCGAACTTCAGCAGGTCTTCCGGCTCGCAATCGCGCAGAATCTCGCCGGTCTGGCGCTCGTCGGGGCCGCGGACGTCGGCGCCGAAGCCGATCGAGGTGCCCCGGCCGCGCTGGGCGATGATCTTCTCGAGTCCGGCGAAAGCGCCGCCGCAAATGAACAGAATGTTGGTGGTGTCGACCTGGAGGAATTCCTGCTGGGGGTGCTTGCGCCCGCCCTGGGGCGGCACCGAGGCCACCGTGCCTTCCATGATCTTGAGCAGCGCCTGCTGCACGCCCTCGCCCGAGACGTCGCGGGTGATCGAGGGATTGTCGGACTTGCGGCTGATCTTGTCGACCTCGTCGATGTAGACGATGCCGCGCTGCGCCCGCTCGACATTGTAGTCGGCGGCCTGGAGCAGCTTGAGAATGATGTTCTCGACATCCTCGCCGACATAGCCGGCCTCGGTCAGGGTCGTGGCGTCGGCCATGGTGAAGGGCACGTCGATGATCCGCGCCAGGGTCTGGGCCAGCAGCGTCTTGCCGCAACCGGTCGGCCCGACCAGCAGAATGTTCGACTTGGCCAGCTCGACGTCGCTGTGCTTGTTGCCGTTGGCCAGACGCTTGTAGTGGTTATGGACCGCGACCGAAAGCACGCGCTTGGCGTGGAACTGCCCGATCACGTAATCGTCGAGAACCGCGTTGATGTCCTTGGGGGTCGGCACGCCATCGCGCGACTTCACAAGGGTGGTCTTGTTTTCCTCGCGGATAATGTCCATGCACAGCTCGACGCATTCATCACAGATGAACACGGTCGGACCGGCGATGAGCTTGCGCACTTCGTGCTGGCTCTTGCCGCAGAAGGAGCAGTAAAGCGTATTCTTCGAATCGCTGCTGCTTGATTTGCTCATCTCGACTCCGTAACCCCCCGCCTGGCGCAGGGCCATCAAACACCACGAACCACCATCCCGGGCCGGCGCATGCCGATGTGCCCCAGGTGTCGTGGCGCTCAGCCATTCAACACCAATTTCACAACCCCATTCAATATCTAGTTCGCATGGGGCGCAGAAGGAGTCGGTCAGACATCGTTCGAAGGATTGGGCCTTTTGGCCACGACCTCATCGATGATGCCGAAGGTCTTGGCCTCTTCAGGCGACATGTAGCGGTCACGCTCCATGGTCTCCTCAATGACATCAAGGCTTTGCCCGGTGTGGGCGGCATAGATGTCGTTGAGGCGGGAGCGCAGGGTGAGGATTTCCCGGGCCTGGATCTCGATGTCCGCCGCCTGTCCCTGGGTGCCGCCCGAGGGCTGATGAACCATGATTCGGGCGTTGGGCAGGCTGAAGCGCTTGCCCGGAGCCCCGGCGGCCAGCAGCAGCGCCCCCATCGAAGCGGCCTGACCAACGCACACGGTCGAGACCTCGGGGCGGATGTACTGCATGGTGTCGTAGATCGCCAACCCCGACGTGACGATGCCCCCCGGCGAATTGATATAGAAGGCGATGTCCTTGTTGGGGTTCTCGGACTCGAGATACAGCAGCTGGGCGCAGATCAGGCTGGCGACGGCGTCGTTGACGCCGCCGATCAGGAAGATGATCCGTTCCTTCAGCAGGCGGGAATAGATATCGAAAGCCCGCTCGCCCCGGGTGGTCTGCTCGATGACCATCGGGACGAGGGCGTTCATCTGTGTCTCAAGGGAATACATACCTGTCTACACTCCCGCCCGTGTCGGCATCTCGCGCTTAGACGACTTCATCTTCATCATCCGGATCCTTGCGCAGCTCCTCGATCGAAACGACGCGGTCGGTGATCCGGACCAGTTCGAGAATGAAGTCGATGGTCTTTTCCTCATAGATCGGGGCGCGCAGCCGCTCCACCGCATCTTCGTTCTTCCGGAAGAGATCCAGGACCTCGCGCTCGTGACCCGGATAGCGCTTCGCCTCGGCGACCAGCGCCCGGTTGAGCTCTTCCTGGGTCACCTTGATGTTGTTGCGCCGGCCGACCTCGGAGAGCAGCAGCCCCAGCCGCACCCGCCGCTCGGCGATGCTGCGGTATTCGGCCTTGACCTCCTCCTCGGGACGGGAGGCTTCCTTCTCGCCGATTCGGCCCGCCTGCTTTTCCGACTGCCACTGAGTCCACACCGCCTCGAACTCGATGTCGACCATCGCGGCCGGCACCGGAAAGCTGTAAAGATCGGCCAGCTTATCGAGCAGCGCGCGCTTGACCCGGCGCCGGCTCATGGTGGTGTACTCGGCGGTCAGGCGGGTGCGCGCCGAATCCTGAAGCCCCGCCAAATTCTCAAGCCCGAAGCGCTGGGCCAAGGCATCGTCGATCGCCGCCGGCACCGGACGCCGCAGCTCCTTGACGTCGATCTCGAACACCGCGACCTTGCCGGCCAGCTCCGCCGCCTGATAATTCCCGGGGAAGCCGACCTCGAGCCGGCGATGCTCGCCGGCCTTGGCGCCGACCAGGCCAGTCTCGAAGTCGGGCAGGAAGGTCTTGCTGCCCAGCTCCAGCTCGTGGCCCTCGGCCTTCATGCCCTCATGGGCGACACCGTCGACGGTGCCGTCGAAATCGATCACCAGAATGTCGCCCTCGGCGGCGCCGCGATCCTCGGTCAGCGGCTCGCTGGACTTGGCGTAGTTCGCCAGCCCGGAGAGCATGGCCGCGATGGCGGCCTCGTCAACCTCGGTCACCGGCCGCTCCAGCTCGATGGCGCTGAAATCGCCGGGCTCGATGTCGGGCATAACCTCGACGCTGAGGGTGAATTCCAGGTCCTTGCCGTCGACGAAGGGCGGAACCTCGAAATCCGGCTGCACCGCCGGACGCAAACCGCGCTCGGCGGTGGCCCGGCGCGCGCTCTCGTTGATCTCGTGCTCGACCACGTCCTGGAGGACGGAGGCGCGGTAGCGCTGGGCCACGACCTTGGCCGGCACCTTGCCCGGACGGAACCCCGGCAGCTTCATGGTGCGGCAAAGCTCGTCGAGCTTGACCTGGACCTTGGCGTCGATCTCCTGGGCGGCGATGACGATCTTGAATTCGCGCTTGAGGCCGTCGGCGCTGGTCTCGGTAATCTGCATGTCGGTGAAAACCTATTCGAAGAGAAGTCCATTCCAAGCCAGTCCCGCCCCCTCCCGCGAGGAGGAGCCGGAAAGCGGCCATCTTCGGAGCCGAGGTTGGTGCGGGCGAAGGGACTCGAACCCCCACGACTCGCGTCACTGGAACCTAAATCCAGCGCGTCTACCAATTCCGCCACGCCCGCGTCCCCGCCCGGCGCTGGCAGCCAGTGCACAACGCCGGTCACCCGCCGGCCGCCCGGCGCGGCAGTGTCTATAGCATATCGATTCTGCCGCAAACAGGTTAATTCGGAAAAACGCGCGCGCCGACGGCTCAGCTCGCCGGCCGCGGCGTGAACATCTCCCGGAACGCCAGCAGCGCCAGGGTCCGCTGGGCATCCGGCGAGCCGGTGCGCTCGTGGTGGACCAGATAGCGGACATGGGGAATGCCGGCGGAATCCCGGTACAGCGCCAGCACCTCGACGGTTTCCATCAGCAGGCCATTGGCCATCCGCTGATAAACCTCGCCGGCAACCACCTCGGCACTCTTGCTCGCCCTCGCGGACCCGAACAACATCACCACTCATCCTTCGCCATAACACGCCGCAACGCCCCGCGTCCGCAGGTTGACCACCCGCCCGCTGCCAGAGACTTAGCGCCCGGCCCCCACTTCACCCATGCGTCGAAACGTCGCGATCCGGTCATGGGCCGGCGGCTTGGTCATATTGGTCACGCTCGAGCCGGCCGGGCCCGCGCAGCCACTTGAGCAACGGCGGCAGCGCCCCGGGCAGATCGTCGGCGATCAGGCCCGGCCCCAGCGAGCGCGCCGCCGCGCCGTGCAGCCAGGCCGCCGCCGCCGCCGCCTCGAAGGCCGGCAGGCCCTGGGCGATCAGCCCGGCCGCCAGCCCGGCCAGGACATCGCCGGAGCCGGCGGTGGCCAGCTCGGGCGGGGCGTTGTGGTTGATCACCAACCGACCGTCGGGCGCGGCGATCACGGTGTCGGCGCCCTTCAGCAGCACCACGGCCCCCGAACGCGCCGCCGCCGCCCGCGCCCGCGCCGGCTTTCCCGTCAGCGCCGCCTCGTCCGGAAACAGCCGCGCGACTTCACCATCATGGGGAGTCAGCAGGCAGCCGCCGTTCAGAGCCTGGAACAGCGGCTCGGGGTCAGTGGCGAAGGCGGTCAGGGCGTCGGCGTCGAGCACCGCCGGCAGTCCCGCTTTCAGCACCGTCAGCACCCGCTGCCGCAGCTCGGGCGAGACGCCGTTGCCGGGGCCGAGCAGCACGGCGTTGCGCCGGCCGCCGCCGAGCAGAGCCGCGAACGCGTCGGCGCCCTCCACCGGCTCGACCAGCAGCGCCGCCGCCGCCAGAGCGTAAACCAGCCGGGCCTCGGGCGGACAGGCGATGGTGACCATCCCGGCCCCGACCCGCAACGCCGCCAGCGCCGCCAGCCGCGCCGCCCCGGTCATGTGGCCGCCGCCGCCGATCAGCACATGGCCGCGCTGGTATTTGTGACCATCGAGGCGGGGCTCCGGCCAGTGGGACAGCCAGAGCGCCGGATGATTCGCCGCCGCCGCCGGCTGGATTTCGTCAAGCACCGTCGCCGGAAGGCCGATCTCCACCGACTCGACCCGGCCGCACTGAGCGCGCCCCGGCAGCAGCAGATGCCCCGGCTTGCGGCGGAAGAAGGTGACGGTCAACGCCGCCCGGAACGCCCCGCCCAGCACCGCCCCGGTATCGCCATCGACGCCGCTCGGGACATCGACCGCCACCACGGTCAGCCGCCGCGCCGTCACCGCCCTGACCACCGCCAGCGCCACGCCGTCCAGCGGCCGGGACAGGCCGGCGCCGAACAGCGCGTCGACCACCAACGGCTCGCCTTCGAGTCCCTCGCCATCCAGCACGGCGACCAGCGGCTCGACCGGCCCGGTCCAGCGCGCCGCCGCCAGCGCCGCGTCACCCTTGAGCGCCGCGCCCTCGCCGAGCAGAAACAGCCGCACCGGCCAGCCGGCGTCGGCAAGCAGGCGCGCGGCCACGAAGCCGTCGCCGCCATTGTTGCCGGGACCGCAGAGCACCAGCAGCGGCCGCGTTTGCCAGCGTGTCCGGATCGCCACCGCCACCGCCGCCCCCGCCGCCTCCATCAGCGCGATGCCCGGCACACCGCAGGCAATGGCCAAAGCATCCGCGCGCCCCATCTCGGCCACCGTGAGCAAGGCATGGGAAAAACCAACGGTCATGGCGTGAACACCAAGTCAGAGGGGTCTGGGGCCCAGGGGCAAGGCCCCTTGGTCGCCGAAGGCCAGGGCGCGGAACGCCGCGACCTCGGCCTGGGCGCCCCGGCGCACGAAGCTGGTGTCGCAGCCGGCGAGCACGAAGCGGCAGCCGGCTTCCAGCAACTGGGCGGTGGTGCGCAACGGACTGGGCACGGTGCCGTAGATCAGGCCGCTGTCGAGGATCGCCCGTTCGGCGCGGTCGGTCAGCGCCCGCACCTCGGGGTCGTCGAAACGGCCGAGCTTGCCGATGCTGCCCGAGAGATCGTAGGGGCCGAGAAACAGCACGTCGATCCCCGGCACCGCCGCGATCTCGGGCACCGCCTCTACCCCGGCCGCGCTCTCGATCTGACAGATCACCAGCAGATTGCCGGCGGCGGTGTCGCGGTAGTGCTCGCCGCGCAGGCCATAATCGGAGGCGCGCACCGAGCCATAGGCCGAGCCCCGGATGCCGACCGGCGGATAGCGGCAGGCCGCCACCGCCGCCCGCGCCTCGGCGGCCGAACTCACCGACGGCACCATCAGCCCCTCGACCCCGGCATCGAGCGCCCGCTTGATGTAAACCGCGTCGTTCCAGGGCACCCGCATCAAGGGCGAGGCGCCGCTGGCCGCCACCGCCTGCATGATCCCGACCGCGTCGAGCAGCGAGCCCGGCCCGTGCTCATGGTCGATCATCACGCAATCGTAGCCGGCAAGGCCAACCACCTCGGCAGCGATCGGCGACGCCATGGTCAGCCAGCACCCAAGGGCGCTGCCGCCCGCCGCCAGCCGCTTTTTCACCGGATTCTCTCGGTACACCGCCCTGCCCTCCCGTCTGACCACCGGGCCATGGTAGAGCCGACCGGCTCCGGTCTTCAATGCCGGCATGGAGGTCCGCACGGGCTGGCAGTTGCGCCCGGCGTCCCCAGGGTATAATCTTGCTGTCGCCAAGCAAACCGGCCTGCGGTCGCCGCCGGCCCCGGCACAGAATGTGCCCTCGGGGGTAGACAGACATGGAATCCGAGGAAGGCTTCAATCTCGCGATCCGGCGCATGCTGAGAACATCGAGCACCTATTACGTGCTCCACGTCGCCTATAGCGCCTTCGGCTTCCTGCGCAACAACCCGGACTTGTTACAGCTCCTGCAAAATACCACTGAAGACACGGTTCAGCCCCATGGCGGCGCGATTTATCAGATGCGCCGGGGCGATCAATTCGTGGTGTTCAACGAGTCGGCCGGCTCGAAGGTCGCGACCATGGCCGACAACATCACCGCCGCCGCCTTTCCCGACCGCAAGGCCGGCGACGCCGATGCCGACAAGATACTGGCCCGGGTGTTCCACATCCCGCAGGACTATCTGGACCTGCGGCGGGCCGCCAGCGTCTATCTCGACGCCACCGGCGCACCGACCATGCTCGCCCCCGCTCCCGCCGCCGGCCCCGAGATCCGGGCGCCGCAGCCCGACCTCGAGGGTCCCCTGACGGCGGAGGCGCTCCATCGCATCGAGACCGGGCTCGCGGAGACCGACATCACGCCCTACATCCGCTCCCAGACCATCTACGAGCTGGATGCCCAGAACCAGTGGCAGCCGCTGTTCGAGGAGTATTACACCAGCATCGCCGAGCTTCAGCGCGACAAGTTTCCCAGGATGGTCCTGCGCCCCGGCGACCGGATGTTCATGGAGCTGTGCCGGGTGCTCGACCGCCGCAGCGTCCCCGAGATCATCCGCCGCCATCGTGGCAGGCCGGTCGACCGGATCAGCCTCAACCTCTCGCTCAGCGCCTTCAGCAGCCCCATCTTCACCAAGTATATCAAGGACACCCCGGAGTACGAGCGCGAGACCATGATTCTCGAGATCAACCGCTCCGATCTGCTGCACCACCCGCGCGACACCGTCAAGGCGCTGCGGGCGATGCGCGAGGCCAGCTTCGGCATCGCCCTCGACGGCATCACGCTGGACTTGCTGGCGCTGACCAATCTGCACCGGGTCGACTTCGATTATATCAAGATCGCCATCACCCCCTCGACCATGTGGCTGCTCAAGGACGGCGATTGCGTGGCGTCGCTGAAAAAACTGCCCCGGGAAAAGATCATTCTCTGCCGCTGCGAGAAGGACTCGGCGCTGACCGTCGGTCAGGCCTTCCATATGAACAAGTACCAGGGCTGGGTGATCGACCGGCTGGCCGCTGGCAAGGGCGCGGCCGAAGACCCGGTGCACTCATGAGCAAACCCGCCGCCGTCCGGACCGCCCTTGCCCTCGCGCTGTTTGTGGCCACGAGCGCCGCCCCGTCCGCGGACGGCGCCCGGGCGCAGCTCTTCGACCCCTACATCATCGGCATGATGGCCGGGCCGGTCAGCGACGGCCCGTCGGTGCTGCTGCTGAAGAAGCGCGAAGACAAGTTCATGAGCGGCGATACCCTGATCATCGCGTGCAGCGCCGGGGCGGCTTCCGGCGTGGTCGCCCACAGCCTGCCCGCCCTGGCCGCCCTCGCCACGGGCATCGGCGCGCCGCTGGGCGCCACCGCGCTGCTCGGGACCGGCCTCTTCGGCTGCGTGATCGGCGCCGGGGCCGGCGCCACCGCCATCGGCACCCAATGGCTGCTCAATCTGCGCCGCCGGGTCTTCTTGGGGGCCGCCCCGGCCGCTCAGCCCCCGGAGCGCGCCCCGGCCGGGCCATAGACCGGCGCGGTATAGGCCGGCACCGTCACCACCGGCGGCGTCACCGGAAAGAACGACCACGGCGCCGGAGGAGCGGTGCCGCCACCCGGCGGCGCCCCCAGACCGGTGAGCTGACCGAGCGGCATCCCCGGCGTCGGAGCCTGGGGCGGCGGAATCGTCACCGCGACATAGGGGGAAAGCCCCCGGCCGCCGCCACGCCCCTCGCCGCTGGCGAAAGGCGGTGCCGGTGCCGGCCGGACATAGGCCACCGGATTGGGCGCGACCTTGGCCGAGGCCGGATATTCGCAGCCGCCCAGCCCGCCCGTCGCCAAGACCAGCGCCAGCAGCCGCTTCAAGCAAGGCAGCCGCTTCAAGCAAGAAGGAGTATCGGTCAATGGTCGGGCCCTCCCGGTTCATGGGGCCGGTCGCTGAACGACGGCTCCGACTTGGATGGCGCGGGCGGCGCCGGCGGCTCGGGCGGCTTCGGCCTCGGCGCGGTGATGATGCCCGAGGAGTGGACCACCCGCGGCATCACGGTGACCCGCTGCACCGGCTGTTCGATCACCGAGGAGTACCAGCGGTTGGTGCGGCTGCCCATGCTGGCGAGCTGCCCGGCCCGCGAGAAGAACAAATGAATGGTATCGACCATCTCGGCGCGGGTGGTGCCGTTGGGAAACCGGGTCTCGGCTTGAATCACCGGGATGGGGTAGGAATAAACCAGCTCGTAGGTCTGGGTCAGCATGTCGAATCGCGGTCCGATCGCCGGCCAGCCGAGCATCGCCACCACGTCGTCCTGATGAACGCCGAGGGAAAAGATGTAGGCCGGCTCGATGGTCACGTGTTCGCCACGTTCGGAGGCGGGCACGCACCCGGCCAGCACCGGAGCCAGCAGCGCCATCAACCCGATCAGCCGTCGCATCGCCATCGCACGTGCTCCCATCAGCGCCAGTGTTCCGCTCTGCCCGATGGCCATTCAAGAATCGCGCCACCTTCACCACAGAGCGGCTTCACGCTGCGGGATGCCCCCTTCGCGACCCGCTCTATTCGCCCCGGAACGGCCGGGCGAGCAATCCCTCGATGACCTCGCCGATCTGCGCGCCCCGGTTCAGGATGGCATCGACCGCGGCGCAGATCGGCATATCGACTCCGATCCGCTCGGCCAGCGCCACCACCGCCGCGGCGCTGTGAACCCCTTCGGCGACGGTCTGGCGCTCGCCGAGAATATCAGCCAGCGGCCGGCCCTCGCCCAGCGCCACCCCCAGGGAATTGTTGCGCGATTGCCGGCTGGTGCAGGTGAGGGTCAGATCGCCCAGCCCCGAAAGGCCCATCAGGGTCTCGGCCCGGCCGCCCAGCGCCACCCCGAGCCGCACCATCTCGGCCAGACCGCGGGTGATCAGGGCGGCGCGGGCATTGTCGCCGAAGCGCCGCCCCTCGACCACGCCGCAGGCGATGGCCAGCACGTTCTTGACCGCGCCGCCGATCTGGGCGCCGACGGTGTCGTCGGAGAGATAGGGCCGGAACATCCGCCCGCCCAGCGCCGCGACCAGCCGCCCGCCGAGCGCGGTGTCGGCACAAGCCAGCGTCACCGCCGTCGGCAGCCCCTGCGCCACCTCCGCCGCGAAGGTCGGCCCCGAGAGCACGGCCAGCGGCGCGTCGGGCAGCACCGCGCCCACGACCTCGCTCATCAAGGCCGAGGTCCCGAGTTCGATGCCCTTGGCGCAAATCACCAGCGGCGTGCCGGCGGCGAGAAACGGCGCCAGCGCCCGCCCGACCGCCTGGAGATGCTGGGCCGGCGCCACCAGCAGCACGGCGTCGGTCCCGGCCACCTCCGCCAGCCGGCCGGTGGCGCGGATGGCCGGATCCAGCGGCACGCCGGCCAGAAACCGGCAGTTCTCATGCCGCTGATTGACGGTGTCCACGACGTCGGACTCGCGCGCCCACAGCACCACCGGCCGGCCGGCCCGCGCCGCCGCCTGCGCCAAGGCGGTGCCCCAAGCACCGCCGCCGACCACCCCGACCCGCCCGATCTCCGTCGAAACCACCACCGTCCGCCCCCCTGCCACACCACGCGATCGGCCAGTCTCGCAAACCCCGCGAACGGAGACAAGGGGCACTCCGTCACAATCCCCCGATGAGCCCTGTGCTTTCCTGTTGCCCTGCGGTATATTCTTGATCAAACTGCAAATCCGCCAAACTGAGACTTCGAGAACGAGGACGCGATGGACTGGGACAAACTGCGGGTCTTCCACGCGGTGGCCGAAGCGGGAAGCTTCACCCACGCCGGCGAATCCCTCAACCTCAGCCAATCGGCGGTCAGCCGCCAGATCAGCGCCCTTGAGGAGAGCCTGAGCGTGCCGCTCTTCCACCGGCACGCCCGCGGCCTGATCCTGACCGAGCAGGGTGAACTGCTGTTCCGCACCGCCCGCGACGTCTTCGCCAAGCTGTCGATGACCGAGGCCATGCTCTCGGACAGCCGCGAACAGCCCAAGGGACCGCTGAAGGTCACCACCACCGTCGCCTTCGGCACCACGTGGCTGGCGCCGCGCATCCGCGAGTTCCTGGAACTCTATCCCGACATCCAGCTGACCCTGCTGGTCGACGACAACGAACTGGATCTGGCCATGCGCGAGGCCGACATCGCCATCCGCATGAACACCCCGCGCCAGCCCGACCTGATCCAGCGCCACCTGATGACCCTGCGCTTCCACGTCTTCGCGCACATCAACTACCTCAAGCGGCGCGGCACGCCCAAAACCGCCGCCGAACTGGACCAGCACGACATCATCACCTTCACCGACGACAACCGGCCGCTGATCACCGGCATCAACCTGCTGATGGAATCCGGCAGCGGCGGCCAGACGGCACGCAAGCCGGTGCTGCGGGTCAACAACATGCACGCGATCTTCCGCGCCGTCGAAAGCGGCCTCGGCATCGCCGTGCTGCCCGACTACATGGTCGAGGGCCTGCCGGAAATCGTCAAGATTCTGCCCGAGGTCGAAACGCCCAAACTTGAGTCGTTCTTCGTCTATGCCGAGGAACTCCGCCAATCCAAACGCATCGCCGTCTTCCGCGACTTCCTGGTGCGCAAGGTCGCGGAGTCGGTGTTCTGATCACCTCTGCTCATTGAAGAAACCCGCACATGATCGAATGGCGCGATACGATGGAAATTGGCGTCTCGGCAATCGATGCCGAGCACAGACATTTAATCGAATTCGCCAATCTGGTTGCAAGACTGCCTAAAGGCCGCAGCCAGCGGCTTGCCACGATGAATTTGTTGTCCGATCTGCGCGAACTCTTCCGCCAGCATTTCGAGCAGGAAGAGGATTTGATGTTCCGGGTTGAATATCCGAAGGTCGACAAGCATCTGCTGATGCATTGCACGATGATGACCCAGTTCGATATGTGCCTGCAAAACTCCGAGCACGACAGTTCCGTGCTGGACACGCTGGCGCTGGTAACCGACTGGATCGTCAACCATATCAAAACCGAGGATACCAGCCTGGCATCCTTCATCTTTCAAAGGCGGCAGGCCGTGGCCCTGGCGAAGGCCAAGACCAAGCCCAAAGCCGCCCCCAAACAGGTCGCCGGCAAGCGATAGCCCCCCACCGCCGGACGCGGCGGCTACTTGACGACCGTGACCTTGTAGAATTCGTCGGCGTCGCCCATCACATTGCCCTCGCCGTCGACGGCCTTGCTCTTCCGGACCCGGACGCTGACCTTGACGCCGACGAATTGCGCTGGCATCGCCTGATGTTCGGCCCAGGGGCGGCAAATATCGCTGGCGCACAGGGCGGAATGCTCCGCGCCCTTGGCGTCCTTGATCGTCAGCCAGCAATTGTCGCCGCAGTCGAAGCGCTGAATCCGTCCGTCCAGCGACGCGTCGGCGGTCCCGGCGAAGGCGGCCGCCTGCATGACCAGCGGCAGAACCAACCCGGCGACCCCGAGCCTGACAAGGCTTCCCATATCCTGTGCTCCCGTCCGCATGCCGGCGCTCCCGGCCAGTGGCATAACTCCACAAGCGGGCGCGCAAACCAACAAGTTTTATGGCCTTTCCCGACCAACCGCCCGCCTTGACAACACGGTGGCGTCCTTTAAGATGTTAAGCGGATGTTAATGGAGCGGGGCCGTCGGCGCCCCGTATTTGGTGTCGAGGACAGGACGATGAATGGCGACGAGACTTTTCTGATCGTCGACGACGCGCGGCTCGCGCGCAAGATGGTGCGATCATTTGTGGCCAAGGCGCGTCCCGACCTCACGATCTTCGAGGCGGGGGATGGCGAGGAGGCGCTGAAGGTTTTGAGTGGAATCAAGGAGCTTCATTACGCCACCATCGACTACAACATGCCCGGCATGAACGGCATCGACCTTGCGAAGATCGTCAAGGAGCGCTGCCCGACGGCCCGGATCGCCCTGCTGACCGCCAATGTCCAGGCGCCCCTGCGCAAGCGGGCGGCCGACATCGCGGTCGGCTTCATCGACAAGCCGATCAACGAGGCCAAGATCGCCGCCTTCGTCACCCAGACGGCCACGATCCCATGAGCGGCGTCTTCCACCTGCGCCCCGAGGTCCGCGACGCGCTGACCGAGATTTTCAACATCGGAATCGGCCATGCCGCCGGCGTCCTCAGCGAACTGGTCAACGATGAAATCCTGCTGACCGTTCCGGAACTCGGCCTGACCCGGCACACCGACTTCGCCGCCATCGCCGGCAAGCTGTGGCACGAGCCGGCGAGCATCGTCCGCCAGTCCTTTCAGGGGCCGTTCCGGGGCGATGCGCTACTGATCTTTCCCGCCCGCGAGAGCCTGGAGCTGGTGCGGATTCTGCTGGCCGAGCCGACACCCATCGAGTCGATGACCGAGCTGGAGCGGGAAGCCCTGCTCGAGGTCGGCAACATCATCCTCAATGCCTGCCTGTCCTGCATCGCCGATCTGCTGGAACAGGAAATCACCAACGCCCTGCCGCTGTATCTCGAATCGGATCCCGGCAGCCTGGTCAATTCGCTGATCGCCGACCCCGACTGGTATGTGATCTTCATCCGCATCGATTTCACGGTCAAACGTCACAACATGCGCGGCAACATCCTGTTCGTGCTCGACGTTCCGGCGGCGGACGCCTTCAGCGCGGCGGTGGAAAAGCTGGTGGATCATTTCGAGTCGGAGCCATGACCTCACTGCCGCCTCCGGCCGGCACGTCCAAAGGCGGGATCGGCGCTTGGTTGCTGGCGGGGGTCGACCTCGCCGACAATGGCATCGTCGTTCTCGACCGGAGCGGCGCCGTGGTGTGCTGGAACGCCTGGATGGTCCGGCACTCGGGGGTTCCGGCCGTGCGGGCCGTGGGGCGGACGCCGCGGGAGCTGTTCGGCGACTCGCTGGCGCTGCGGGTGGTCAAGGCGATTGAGGATTGTCTGGCCAACTGCCGCGCCCACATCCTCTCGCACTCCCTCAACCGCCGGCCGTTTCCGCTGGTCGCGCTGGAGGAAACGCCGGGCGCGGGCGGCGGCGGCGGCATCGACCAGAGCGTCACCCTCAAGCCGATTTCCGGCGTCAATGGCGAGCGGCATTGCCTGATCCAGATCAGCGACGTCACCTCGGCCACCCGGCGCGAACGCTTCCTGCGCCAGCAGACCAACGAGCTGTCGCGCGCCGTCGAGGAGTTGCAGACCGCCAAAGACCTCGCCACCCGCGCCAACGTCGCCAAGTCGGAATTCCTCACCGACATGAGCCACGAACTGCGCTCACCGCTCAACGCCATCATCGGCTTTTCACAATTGCTGGAGCGGGATCAGGTCGGCAAACTGGCGGAAGAGCAGCACGAGTTCGTCACCTACATCCACAAGGCCGGCGACCATCTGCTGAAGATGATCACCGACATCCTCGATCTGTCCAAGATCGAGGCCAAGCGCCTGACCCTGGGCACCGAGGAAATCGATGCCGAGCGCTTCGTGCTCGACGCCATCAAGGGCGTGCGCGGCCTCTCCCATGCCCGGTCGATCTCGGTGCGCCACGAGCCCGGTGAACAGCGCGGCCTGAGCATCCGGGCCGATCGCACCCGGCTGGCCCAAATCGTGATGAACCTGCTGTCCAACGCCATCAAATACAACCGCGCCAAGGGCAGCGTCACGGTCGGGCTGGAAACGCCGGCGCCGGGCTGGGTGCGGGTCTCGGTGGCCGACACCGGCCCGGGCATTCCCCTGGAGCGCCAGGGCGAGCTGTTCCAGAGCTTCAACCGCCTGGGCGCCGAGTTCGGCGAAATCGAGGGCGCCGGCATCGGCCTTGCCCTGTCGCGCAAGCTCGCCGAGCTGATGGGCGGCGTCGTCGGTTTTCGCAGCCGGCCCAACGAAGGCTCGGTGTTCTGGGTCGACATGCCCGGCGCCGGGGAGACGCTCGGCGATTCCGACGCTCCGGGTGAGGAGGAGGCCAGTTCCGCCCTGCCGGTGCTGCCGCCGCTCTCGATTCTCTATGTCGAAGATAACCCGGTGGATTTGCGGCTGGTCGAGGCGCTGTTCGCCCCCATGCCGGCGGTGCGGCTGCTCACCGCCCGCAATGGCGAGGAGGGGGTGCGGCTGGCCCGCGAGCGCCGGCCCGACATCATCCTGATGGACATCTTCCTGCCCGGCTTCAACGGCTTCGAGGTGTTCGCCCGCCTGCGGGCCGACGAGAGGACCCGGAGCATTCCGGTGCTGGCGCTCAGCGCCTCGGCCCTGCCCGCCGACATGGCGCGCGGACTGGCCGCCGGGTTTCATAAATGGCTGACCAAACCCCTGGATATCGCCGAACTGCTGACCGCGCTCGCGCATCTGGTCAAGACCTGCCCCCCCGTCCCGCCCAAGGACCGCTGATGGACCGCTTCGCGAACCCCACCCGTTTTTTGCGTCTGGCGAGCGCCATCATGCCCTGGAGCGCCGGCCTGACCGTGCTCTCGCTCGGGGCCGGCTTCGTGCTGGCGCTGCTGGTGTCGCCGCCCGATTATCAGCAGGGCGAAGCGGTGCGCATCATGTATGTCCACGTGCCGGCGGCCTGGATGGCCATGTTCGTCTACGGCAACATGGCCCTGGCCGCCGTGTCCGGGCTGGTGTGGAAGCATCCGCTGGCCGATCTGTTTTCCCGGGCGGCGGCGCCGGTCGGGGCCGGCTTCACCGCCGTCTGCCTGATCACCGGCAGCCTGTGGGGCGCGCCGATGTGGGGCACCTGGTGGGTGTGGGATGCCCGGCTGACCAGCGTGCTGATCCTGTTTTTCCTTTACCTCGGCTACATCGCCCTGGTGAACGCCTTCGACGATCCCAATCGCGGCAGCGCCGCGGGCAACGTGCTGCTGCTGGTCGGCGCGGTCAATATTCCGGTCATCAAATTCTCGGTCGACTGGTGGAACACCCTGCATCAGCCGGCCAGCGTCGTCCGGCTCGGCGGCCCGGCACTCGCCGGCTCGATGCTCTGGCCGCTGCTGGTGATGGCGCTCGGCTTCACCGCCTATTTCGTCACCGTGGTGCTGCTGCGGCTGCGCAGCGAAATTCTCGGACGCAAGATCCAGTCGATCCGCTTTTCCGAGCCGCCGGTCTGACCCGGATAACGCACCGGCACAATTTTCAGCGCGAAATCGACCGACCGGCAGAATTTGCCGGGTCCCCATACGGATAACTACGGAGCCCTCGTGGAATCACATGGGTATTTCGTGGAATCACAAAGGCCTGTCCGGCCCGGCGTCTGGCTTGTCTCTTGCTGAGAGCGAGGTGGAGGACTTTCACACCAAGTCCTCGCAATCCCTCCAGCAGGAGACAGCGCATGAGTTATTCGTCCGGCATCTCGGGAGGATCGAACCTCTACGAGATGCTCAGATATCGGCAGGCCATGGCCGGTCAGCAAGCCAGCGCCGCCAGCGGGCAACCGCCCTGGGCCAATTTCAGCCAAGGGGCGTCGACCACCGCCTCGTCCCTGACCTCGGCCTCCCAGACTGCGGCCGCGCAGACCGCGGCGAGCACCACCAGCCAGAGCGGCACTCAGAGCGGAGCGGCAACCGCCAAGCCCGGCTCCGGCGCCTCCCTGACCAGCCAGCTGTCCAACCTGCTCATGGAGTTCCAGCAGGTGCTCGGTCAGATGGGGCAAGACCCCAACGGTCAGGACGGCGCCACCGGCTCGGGCATCGGCGCAACCTCGACCGATGCCGCCAGCGACACCAGCCAAACGACGGCGGCCCAAACGGCGGCGGCCCAGACCGCTCCGACGCAGCCCCGCCATCGTCACCACCACCACCAATCCGACTCCCAGTCCACCGCCGCCACCGACGGCAGCGGCTC
Organism: uncultured Rhodospirillales bacterium; assembly: GCA_903856295.1. Classification (GTDB taxonomy): domain Bacteria; phylum Pseudomonadota; class Alphaproteobacteria; order Azospirillales; family Azospirillaceae; genus BOG-933. Next base: position 30,603 of record CAIOBP010000128.1, read on the forward strand.
GAATCCGCCGCCAGCCGACCCGGCGGAACAGTTGCTCGGAACCACCGCCAGCACCAGCGACGGCACGATCACCCAATCGGCTTTCGAACAAGCCTTCGCCAACGGTGCCGACACCAGCGGGGCGGATAAAATCTTCGCCAAGCTCGACAAGAATGGCGACGGGACCATCGACCAATCAGAGGCGCAGAATGCCCTCAAGCAGCTTCACCAGCCGCGGAACGCGGCGGGAATGCAGTCGCCGTCCGGCACCCGGACTGGCGGCCAGGGTAATTCGTCTCAAGGGGGCTGGCTAAGCGGCTCCAACCTGCTGTTCTCGGCCCAGCAAATGGGTCAGGCGGCTTGATCCGGTCTTCGTCGCGGCGGCCGGGGGCGCAGAATGCCGCCCCCGGCCGCCGTTATACCTGGGCCTCAGTGCCTGAGCGAACCGTTCATCAGCATGGCGTTGGTCTGGCCGTCGAACGGGCTGGGCGGCGGCGGCATGGGCAGCATGGACATCAGGTTCTGCCCGACATAACTGCTGATCACACCGATGCCGCAGCCGTAGATCGCCTCGTGCAGCAGCGCGAAGGTGGTCATGGTGGTCAACGCCACCGTCACCGGCTTCAAAACACCGGTGGCCGCGGCCGCCGAAAACAGGACGCCGCTGACCGTGCAGTCCATCACGATCTGTTCGGGGGTGAGCGGCGGCACCTGGACGCTCTGGGCCGCCTGTCTCTGGCCCGCGCAGGCTTGTCCAGCCGTCATCGCCAGCACCACCACCACACCAAACGCGGTCACGAGCCGTCTCATGCTTCAAGCCTCACCCGGAAAAACAGACGGACAGCGCCTAACGCACCGTCCGACGCCTCGCACCATAGCTGATTTCGCAGCCACGAAAAAGGGGGGTTCCACCGCCACCGGCCAGCCCGGCCGCGCTCCCTGGAAGTCTTAAAAAAATTAAGGACTTCCCACGCCGCACCCGCCGCGCCCGGCCGTCCGGAGCGCCGCGGAATTAAGATAAAATATGAGAAATGCAAGCTAACTTACTGTGATTTCACGGTCACAGCGAGCGGGCGCCCGGCGCAGGGTGCGACAATTTGTCTTGCCCCCCACCGGCGCTGTGTTAACGTTGGCTTAACGAACTGAGCAACACCGAACCAAACACCAGGAGGGTACCATGTCCATCTTCGAACTTTCAGACGACGCGGTCCGCGCTGAAGTCTATCGCCGGGCGATCCGGGCCCGCCGCAACGGCGCCTCTTCCTGGCAGCAATGCCTGAACGGCGCCTCCGATATGGTCCAGGTGGAAATGGGCATCTGGCTGATGGCCCCCGGTGCCGCACGGTAACCGGCCCGCCGAAACCGGCGGCCACCATCTCGGGGCGGGAGCGCGATGACGTTCCCGCCCCGATTGCGTTGCGGGCTCCGATTGCGCTGCGGGTACCTCCCCCGGCTTGCGCCGCCCGCCCGCCCCGGCCTATAAGAAGGGCCAGCGGGTTCCATCTATCCAGGGGGCGAACGGGCCATGATCGTGGTTACCGGCGGGGCCGGGTTCATCGGCTCCAATCTGGTCGCGGGGCTGGAGCGGCGGGGCGAAACCTCGATCGCCGTCTGCGACCGCTTCGGCACCGACGACAAGTGGCGCAATCTGGCCAAACGCGAGTTGCGGGCGCTGGTGCCGCCCGAGCGCCTGTTCGAATTTCTCGACACCAACGCCGGCAAGATCGAGATGATCTACCATCTCGGCGCCATCTCGGCGACCACCGAGCGCGATGTCGACCTGATCGTCGAAACCAACTTCAATCTTTCGGTGTCGCTCTGGCAGTGGTGCGCCCGGCGGAGCATCCGGTTCGTCTACGCCTCCTCGGCCGCGACCTACGGCGACGGCGCCCAGGGCTTCGACGATGACGGCGCGCTCGCCCACCTCGCCACCTTGCGCCCGCTCAACCCCTATGGCTGGAGCAAGCACGCCTTCGACCGCTTCGTCGCCCGCTCGCTGACCGGCGGCGAACGCACGCCGCCCCAGTGGGCCGGGCTGAAATTCTTCAACGTTTACGGCCCCAACGAGTATCACAAGGGCGACATGGCCTCGGTGATCTCGAAGCTCCACCCCCGGATCGTCGCCGGCGAACCGGCGCGGCTGTTCAAGTCCCACCGCCCCGACTATGCCGACGGCGGCCAGAGCCGCGATTTCATCTGGGTCGGCGACTGCGTGTCGGTGATGCTGTGGCTGGGCAGCCAGCCCAGGGTCAGCGGCCTGTTCAATGTCGGCACCGGGGTCGCCCGCAGCTTCAAGGATCTGGCGCTGGCCACCTTCGCCGCCGCCGGGATCGAGGCGAAGCTGGACTATTTCGACATGCCCGAGGGGCTGCGCGACCGCTACCAGTACTTCACCCAGGCGCACATGGACCGGCTGCGCAACGCCGGCTACACCGCGCCGTTCACCTCCCTCGAGGAGGGCGTCAGGGCCTACGTCCAGGGCCATCTCGGCACCCCCGACCCTTATCTCTAAGGCCGCTCCCGATGTTTTATGTCCTGCCCTTCCCCGGTATCGATCCGGTGGCCCTGGCCGTCGGGCCGCTGGTGATCCGTTGGTACGCCCTGGCCTATCTCGCCGGCTTGCTGCTCGGCATCCGCTATGCCATGGCCATGGCCAAGCGCAATCCCGGGCCGCCCCAGCCCGCCGATTACGACGACTTCCTGGTCTGGGCGGTGCTGGGCGTGGTGCTGGGCGGCCGCACCGGCTACGTGCTGTTCTACCAGTTCGATCTCTACCTCAGCGACCCCACGGAAATCTTCAAACTCTGGCACGGCGGCATGTCGTTCCATGGCGGCTTTCTCGGTGTCGTCCTGGCCGGCATTCTGTTTTCGCGGGCGCGGGGCTTCTCGCCGCTGGCCTTCGGCGACCTGATCGCCTGCTGCGCGCCGATCGGCCTGTTTTTCGGCCGCATCGCCAACTTCATCAATGGCGAGTTGTATGGCCGGGTCAGCGACGCCTATTTCACCATGGTCTTTCCGCGCGGCGGGCCGCTGCCCCGCCACCCGAGCCAGCTTTACGAAGCGGCGCTCGAGGGGCTGGTGCTCGGCCTGACGCTGCATGTTTTGTGGCGAATGCCCGGCGTGCGCGGCAAGCCGGGAACGCTGCTCGGGGCCTTCTTCATCGGCTACGGGCTGGCCCGCAGCATCGTCGAGCTGTTCCGCGAGCCCGACGCCCAGCTCGGCTTCCTGATCGGCGGCTTCACCATGGGCCAGTTGCTCTCCCTGCCGATGATCGCCATCGGCGCCGGCCTGATTCTCTACGCCCGCCGCACGGCCCAGACGGCACCGTGACGCCGCTGTTCCGCCATCTCGCGCGGCGCATCCAGCATCAGGGGCCGCTCACCGTCGCCGACTTCATGGCCGAGGCGCTGGGCAACCCCAAACACGGCTATTACATGACCGCCGACCGCTTCGGCGCCGCCGGCGATTTCGTCACCGCTCCGGAAATCAGCCAGATGTTCGGCGAGCTGATCGGGCTGTGGTGCGCCGATTGCTGGGACCGGCTCGGCCGTCCGGCGCCGTTCGCCCTGGTCGAACTCGGCCCCGGACGCGGCACCCTGATGGCCGACGCCCTGCGCGCGATGTCGGGGCTCCTGCCGGACTTCACCGCCGCCGCCCGCCTCCATCTGGTCGAGACCAGCCCGGTGCTGCGCCGCCGCCAGCACGAGGCGCTGACCCGCTGGCAGCCGCTCTGGCACGATCATCTCGCCGGGGTGCCCGAAGGGCTGCCGCTGCTGCTGGTGGCCAACGAGTTCTTCGACGCCCTGCCGGTGCGCCAGTTCCAGCTGACCGAACAGGGCTGGGCCGAGCGCATGGTCGGCCTCGCGCCCGATGGCAAGGCGCTGCGGTTCGCCCTCGGCAGCCCCGGCGGCCTGACCTCCCTGATGCTGCCGCCGCGCCTGCGGGCCGCCGCCATCGCCCCCGGCACGGTGATCGACCTCGCCGCCGCCGGCCAGTCGGTCGCCCTGGAGCTGGGACGGCGCCTGAAAGCCGATCGCGGCGCGGCACTGATCATCGATTATGGCCACACCGCCCTGGTGCCCACCGACACCCTCCAGGCGGTGCGGCGCCACAAGCCAGTGCCGGTGCTCGACAATCCGGGCGAGGCCGACCTGACCACCCACGTCGATTTCACCGCCCTCGCCGAAGCCGCCCGGCGCGGCGGCGCCCTGGCCCACGGCCCGGTGGGCCAGGGCGACCTGCTGCGCGCCCTCGGCATCGAAACCCGCGCCGCCACCCTGCGCCGTGCCGCCACCCCCGAACAGTCCCAGGATATCGACGCCGCCCTCAACCGTCTGACCACCCCCGAGGACATGGGCACCCTGTTCAAAGCCCTGGCGATGACCGGGCCGGACGGGCCGGTGCCGGCGGGATTCGCCGACACGCGAGACTCGCCGTCCAACGCCAAGTGAGCTATGATCGGTGCGCGAGGACGCAGGAGCGATCATGAACAGCGAAACCGACGCGCGGCTCGGGCGGATGGAACAGGACATCGCCGAGCTCAAAGGCTCCGTCGCCGAGCTCAGGGGCTCCGTCGCCGAGATCAAGGGTACAGTCTCCGACATCAAGGGCACCCTGGCCCAGATGATGCCGCTGTTGATTCGGCTCGCCGAAGGGCAAGCGCGGGTTGAAGGGCGCGTCGCCCACCAGCCTCGCCCACCAGCCTCGTCCTGCGGATTTTTACGAGCTGCGCGGCCGGGTCGAGGAGATCAGCCGGCTCCTGCCGACCGCCCACGCCTATCAGCAACCGCCCCAGCGCCAGAGCTGATCGCCCCGTGATCACTCTCGACGCTTTCAAAGACCTGTCCGGCATCCGCCACGGCTTCTTCACCCGCGAGGGCGGGGTGAGCGGCGGGCTGTACACCTCGCTCAACTGCGGCTTCGGCTCGGGCGACGAACCGGCGCGGGTGGCCGAGAACCGGGCGCGCATCGCGGCGCGGCTCGCGGTGCCCGCCGGGCAGCTGGTCACGGTCTATCAGATTCACAGTCCCGACGTGGTGGTGGCCAAGCAGCCCTGGCAGCCCGGCGACGCCCCCCAGGCCGACGCCATGGTCACCAACCGGCCCGGCATCGCGCTGGGCATTCTCACCGCCGATTGCGTGCCGGTGCTGTTCGCGGACCCGGCGGCCAGGGTGATCGGCGCCGCCCATGCCGGTTGGAAGGGCGCGCTCGGCGGCGTGGTCGCGGCCACCGTCGCGGCGATGGTCAAGCTCGGGGCGAACCCGGCGCGGATGGTCGCGGCGATCGGCCCGTGCATCGCCCAGGGCTCCTACGAGGTCGGCCCCGAGTTCCCCGGCCAGTTCGAGGCCGGAGATTCCGCTTTCTTCACGCCCTCGGTCAAACCCGGCCACTTCATGTTCGACATCGGCGGGCTGGTGACCAACCGGCTGGTGGAGCAGAACATCGGCACCATCCAGCGCTGCGCCAACGACACCGCCAGCGAGGAAGCGCGCTTCTTCAGCTACCGCCGAGCCACCCTGCGCGGAGAACCGGTCTATGGACGCGGCCTGTCTGCCATCGTTCTCGAACCCTGAGCCACCCGCCCCGGAGCCGCCGTTCCCGGAGCCGGTGCTCGCCTGCGAGGACAACCGGCGCTTTCTCGCCCGGCTGCCGACGGGCGGCGTCAAACTGGTGGTAACCTCGCCGCCCTACAATATCGGCAAGTCCTATGAGCGCCGGGCCTCCCTCGAGAGTTATCTGGACGAGCAGGCGAAGGTAATCGCCGAATGCGCGCGGCTGCTCCATCCCCGGGGCTCGCTGTGCTGGCAGGTCGGCAATCACGTCGCCGAGGGCGAGATCGTGCCCCTCGACACCGTGCTCTACCCGATCTTCAAGGCGCTGGGCTTGCGGCTGCGCAACCGCATCGTCTGGCATTTCGAACACGGGCTGCACTGTTCCAACCGGCTGTCGGGGCGCTACGAGACCATCAGCTGGTTCACCCCCGGCGACGACTACACCTTTCATCTCGATCCGATTCGGGTGCCCCAGAAATATCCGGGCAAGCGGCATTACAAAGGCCCCAACCTCGGGAAGCTGTCCGGCAATCCCCTGGGCAAGAACCCCGGCGATCTCTGGATTTTTCCCAACGTCAAGAGCAACCATGTCGAGAAGACCTGCCACCCCTGCCAGTTCCCGGTCGAGCTGGTGGAACGGCTGGTGCTCGCCCTCACCGATCCCGGCGACACCGTGCTCGACCCCTATATGGGCGTCGGCAGTTCGGTGGTCGCGGCGGCCAAACACCGCCGACTCGGACTCGGCTGCGAGGTGGTTCCCGAGTATGTCGAGGTGGCGCGACAGCGGCTGGCTGCCCTTCGCGCAGGCACTTTGCGCACCCGGCCGATGGATCGGCCGGTCTGGGACCCGGAAAATGGCGCCACTGGCCCCTGAGCCGTCCCCCGCGACGTTCCGGCCATTTACCAACCACGCGCCACAGTTTATTAATTGCGTCGCAGGCAGGCTGAGGAGATACGGGTTTATGGGCGGATCGATGAACGGGTGGCTGAGAGTTGGCATTGCGTCGCTGACGCTGTGGGTGATCGCCGCTTTCCTTGGGAGTCCGGCTCTGGCCCAGGCCACGCCGCCGCTCGACGTCCTGCGCGATCAGATGACCCGCGATCTGCCGGCGCTCTGGAAGCTCGAGGCCTTCTCTCCGGGACCGGCCCAGCCCACCGACCCCGCCGCCCGGGACGCCGCCGAACGCCCGGTGGTGCAAACCTTTACCGCCGTGGTCAGTCTCACCGCCTCGACCTTCACCGCCGATTCCCAGCGCGGCCCCTACACCCTGCTGCGCCCGGTCGCCGAGCAGGGCACGCGCAAGACCCTCTCGGGCCTGATCAAATCGACCCGCCGCGATACCGGTGGCTGGACGGTGCGGGTCGGCGTGCAGAACATTTATATTCTCGACAACATCGGCCAGCCCGCCGACCGCTTCCAGGGCCGCACCGCCATCATCGGCTCGCCCGAGGCGACCAAGCTGCTGACCGAACTCGATCAGACCGCCAAGCAGCAGAACGAAGCCGAGGCCCAGCGCCAGCGCCGCCAGCAGGAGCAACTCGACACCCAGCTCTCGGTGGTCAAGGCCGAGGCCCAGCGCATCGCCGCCGATCACGCGCTGATCGACCAGCGCGCCGCCTTCCTGGCCCAGGTCAGGCGCCAGCTGATGGAGGGCGAGCGGCCGACCCGCATCGCCGCCTTCGAGGCCGCGCTCAAGTCCGACGATGTCTCGCAGCGGGTGATGGCGCTGTCGACCGCGCTGGTCGGCCGCGATGCCGTGGTGGCCAATCTGGCGCTGCGCACCTTTCTCGCCGGCAAGAAAAGCCTGCCGGTGCAGCTGTTCGCCACCCGGGAAAGCAAGGACAGCGAGACCGTGGTCAACAATCTCGGCCCGCTGACCCTGACCATCGACCGCTTCGACACCACCACCGGCACTCTCGAAGGCAAGATGGGCGCGCCGGGCTATTCCATCGCCCTGCCGGGCAGCGCGTTCGGCTATCTCGCCCAGACCGAACTGACCATCAACAGCTATGGCTGCTCGCTGCAATTGAGGCTTTCGGAGGTCGAGACCCTCGACGGCGTCTTCCGCTGCCAGACTCTGCCGCCCCTGATCGCCCGCATCACCCTCGATTGAGAGCCTCCGTCCGGAAAGTCAGCCCATGGCTCCCAATCTGATCAGCCCCCTCGCCGTTTTCGTCCTGCTGGCCGTCGCCGCCGGGGCCGGTGCCGCCGAAGCGCCCGAGAAGCTGACGCCCCGCCCGCCGCCGACGCCGCTCCTCCAGAGCTGGGCCACGCTGTCCGCGCCCAAGACCGATGAAAAGCCGCCGCCGGCGCGGATGCCGGTCATCGCCGTGCCGCCGCCCCAACCGGCGCCGCCCTTCTCGCCACCGTCCCAGAGAGCGACTCCGGCCGACACCATCGTGCCCACGGCGGTAAACGCCAAGGGCAAGACGCCGCCGGCCAAGGCCGACACCACGCTGCCCGCGCCGCGCACGGCAACCGCACCAATGCTCACCGTGCCGACGGCGCCCGTGATGGTGGCTCCGGTGGTGGTGGTGGCTCCGGTGGTGACGCCGGCACCGCCCGTGGCAACCGCACCCGTGATTGCACCCGCCAAGACGGCGGCGCCTGTGATGCCGGCACCGTCCGTGGCAACGGCTCCCGCGCCGACGCCCGCCAAAACGGCGGCGCCCGCGGCAACCGCGCCCGCCAAGGCGGCGGCCCCCACGGTGACGGCGGCCAGGACGCCGCCGGCCAAGGCCGATTCACCGCCGCCCCCGCACACCCCCGCCCAGCGGGTCGTCCCGCCGCCGCAGACGACGGCGAAGCCGCCGGTTCCGGCGCAACAAGGCAAGGGCGAGCGGGTCATCCGCTATGCCAGCACCGAGGTCAACATCCGCCTGCGTCCCGACATCAACGCCCGCCGCATCGACATCATCGACGAGGGCAAGACGCTGGAGGTCATCGGCCCGCTGATCGATGGCAAATGGGTGAAGGTGGCGCGCCATGGCGAAGTGCTCGGCTACGCCGCCGCCGAGTTCCTGCTGACCCACCCGCCCGCGCCGCACTGAACGGTCATCGGCGAACGGCCTGCTGCGCCCCGGGGCCGATGGCCCCGGCCGCCGCTACGCCCGGCGCACCCGCGCCATGGCCGCCAATTGAAACAGAACCCGCGCGGTCAGGGTTTCGTCGGGCATGCCGGTCCGCTTGCATTCGGCCTCGGCCTCGACCAACCGCTCCAGCGCCTGACGCAATTGAGCCGGCGGCCACTGGCGGATTTGGCCGGTAAATACCGTCTGCATCTTGAAGAACACCGGCGGCTTGAGCGCCTTGACCGCCGACTCGGTGTTGGCCCCGGCCGCGATTTCCGCCTGAACCCAGTGCAGACGCTGAAAATGGCGCTGGGTGGCACGCAGGATCGCCACCGCCGCCATGCCCTCGGCGAACAACCGGCCCAGCGCCCGGTCGAGGGTCGAGAAATCGCCGGACGCCGCCGCCCAGGCGGGATCATCAAGGGAGAGCAGCGAGGCGCTGTCGCCGATCGCCGCCTGCACGTCCTCAAGCCCGACCCGGCGTTCGCCGGCCTTGCCGGGTCCGGCATCCATGTAGAGCGCGAGCTTCTCGATCTCGCTGCGCGCCATCATCCGGTCGCCGACCAGATTGGCGGCAAGAAAGACCTGGGCGTCGGGATCGAGCACCAGCCCGGACGCCGCCGCCAATTCGACCATCACCCGGCGCAACGACGATTCGTCCTCGGTGTAACAGGGCAGCGCGGCGCCGGTCGCCGCCGCCTCGAACGCGAGACGCAGCTTGGAGCGCGACCCGAGATCACCGGCCTCGACCACCACCAGACTGTCGCCGCCCGGCGTGGCGGCAAACAGCGCCGCGAAGGCCGCCGTCACCCCGTCGTCGGCCTCGCGCAGCCGGATCAGCCGGCGCCCGCCGATCAGCGATTGCGCCGCCACCTCGTCGGCCAGCCGGGCGGGATCGCCGGCCACGCCCTTCGCCGTCAATTCGGCAACCCGGAACGGATCGGTCAGGTCAGCGATCACCGTCCGGGATAGCGTGTCGGCACGGTCGCGCACCAAGCCGGCGTCCGGACCATAGACCAGCACCGCCCGGACCTTGGCATCGGGCCGGGCGAGAAACCCCTCGATCGCCTTGCCCTGGAGCTTCACGGCCGCGACGCTTTGGCCGGGCCGCCGGTCAGCGCCGGCCGCTGGTCGGGATCGCGGGCGAAGTAGAGCGCGACCCGGGTCCTGATCTCATCGCTGATATAGTCGATGCCGCGATCAAGCGCATTCTCCTGGGACACGAACGACGCCCACTGATAATAGGAGACGTTATAACCCGGCACCGCCCGTGAATTGCCCTGAAGCACCACCTTACCGGTGGGAATATGGACCAGACGATAGGTGGCGGTGGCGGTCCACTGCACGCGGGAGGCGCTGGCGTCCTTCTCGATGGCCAGCGACTGCTCGCCGGTGGTCAAAACCACATCGAGCCGGTATTCGGCCGAGGACGGCCGGCGGTCCTGGTAGAAGCGGTCGATCAGCAGATTGCGCATCTTCTGGCCCGACCGATCCTTGATCTCGGCGACCTCGACCGTGGCCATTTTGCCGGCGACGGCCCCATCGGTGCTATCGCCGCCCATCATCGGCCGGAAGCCGCAGGCTCCGAGCAGCAGCACCAGACCCAGCGCCCCGCAGGATAAGCCGCGCATCCGCCGTCCCCCTCCCGTTCAGTGTCACGCCACGATGTTGACGATCCGGTTCGGCACCACGATCACCTTGCGCACCGCTTTGCCGTCGAGCGCCCGCACCACGCCGGGATCGGCCAGCGCCGCCTTTTCCGCCTCGGCCGCCGGCAAATCCTTGGCCAGGGTCAGGGTGGCGCGCAGCTTGCCGTTGACCTGCACCGCCACCGTCACCACGTCGTCGGCGACCAGCGCCGGATCGAAGCCGGGCCACGGCCGGTCGGTCAGCGGCTCGGCGTGACCGAGCTGACTCCACACTTCCTCGGCCAAATGAGGCGTGATCGGGTTGATCAGGCCGACCAGCGTCTCCAGCCCCTCGCGCAGCGCCCAGGCTTCGCCCTCGCCGGCGCCAAGATCGGCCAGGGTGTTGGCCAGCTCGCGAATCCGCGCCACCGCCTTGTTGAAATGGAATTTCGCCAGATCGTCGGTGATCGCGGCCACGGTCTTGTGGGTGGCCCGGCGCGCCGCCCCGGCCTTGGCCGAGAGGGTGGCGGGCAGCGGCGTGCCAGCCGCGGGCAGCGCCACCGCCGGCTCGGTGGCGATCCGCCACAGCCGGCTGAGAAAACGCCAAGCGCCGTCGATGCCGGACTCGGTCCATTCGAGATCGCGCTCGGGCGGACTGTCGGACATCAGCAGCAGGCGGGCGGTGTCGGCGCCATAGGCATCGACGACCTTTTCCAGCCCGACGACGTTCTTCTTGGACTTGCTCATCTTCTCGAGCCGGCCCACCGTCACCGGCGCGCCGTCGCTCATCCGCACCGGCCCGCCCGCCCGTTCCTCGACCTCTTCCGGGTAGAGCCAGCTGCCGGACTCGTCCTTGTAGGTCTGGTGGGTGACCATGCCCTGGGTCATCAACCCGGCGAACGGCTCGGCGACGCTGAGATAACCGCAGCGCTGCAAGGCCCGGGTGAAGAAGCGGGAATAGAGCAGGTGCAGCACCGCGTGCTCGATGCCGCCGATATATTGGTCGACCGGCAGCCAGTAGTCGGCGGCCTTGGGGTCGAAGCCGCGCGTGGTCTCGCCCGGCGAGGTGAAGCGGGCGAAATACCAGGACGACTCGAAGAAGGTGTCGAAGGTGTCGGTCTCGCGCAACGCCGGCTTGCCACAGACCGGGCAGTCGGTGTGCTTCCAGCTCGGATGATGCTCCAGCGGATTGCCCGGCTTGTCGAAGCTGACATCCTCGGGCAGGCGCACCGGCAACTGATCGTCGGGCACCGGCACGATGCCGCAGCCCTTGCAGTGGACCACCGGAATCGGACAGCCCCAATAACGCTGGCGCGACACGCCCCAGTCGCGCAGCCGGTACTGGATGGTGCGCCGGCCGATGCCCATCCGCTCCAGCCGCTCGCCCGCCGCCTGCTTGGCCGCTTCCACCGCCAGCCCGTCGAGAAAACCGGAATGGCGGAGCGTGCCGGGGCCGGTGTAAGCCTCGGTGCCGACCTTGAAGGCGTTCGGGTCTTCCCCGTCGGGAATCACCACCTCTCTAACCGGCAGATGGTATTTCCGCGCGAAATCCAGATCGCGCTGGTCGTGGGCCGGGCAGCCGAAAATGGCGCCGGTGCCGTATTCCATCAGCACGAAGTTGGCCACGTAGACCGGCAGCGTCGCGCCCTCGACGAAGGGATGGCCGACCGTCAGGCCCGTGTCGAAGCCCAGCTTCTCGGCGGTCTCGATCGCGGCTTCGCTGGTGCCGGTGCGGTTGCACTCGGCGATGAACGCCGCCAGTTCCGCCCGCTCCCCGGCCAGCCCGGTCGCCAGCGGATGATTGGGCGAAATGGCCACGAAGGCGGCGCCGAACAGGGTGTCGGGCCGGGTGGTGAAGACCTCGAGCCCCTCGCCGGAGCTGGTGAGGTTGAAAGTCAGGCGGGCGCCGCTGGAACGGCCGATCCAGTTTTCCTGCATCACCCGCACCTTGTCGGGCCAGCGCTCCAGGGTCTTGAGCCCGTCCAGCAGGTCTTCGGCGAAGTCGGTGATGCGCAGGAACCATTGGGAGAGCTGGCGCTTCTCGACCAGCGCCCCGGAACGCCAGCCCCGGCCCTCGATCACCTGCTCGTTGGCCAGCACGGTGTTTTCCACCGGATCCCAGTTGACCCAGCTTTCCTTGCGGTAGGCCAGCCCGGCCTTGAGGAAATCCAGGAACATCTTCTGTTCATGGCGATAGTAGCCGGGCGCGCAGGTCGCGACCTCGCGGCTCCAGTCATAGGCCAGCCCCATGACCCGCAGCTGCTCGCCCATCACCTTGATGTTCTCGTAGGTCCAGGCGGCGGGATGAACCTTGTTGGCGATGGCGGCGTTTTCCGCCGGCAGGCCAAAGGCGTCCCAGCCCATGGGATGCAGCACGTTGAAGCCCTGCGCCCGCTTGAAGCGCGCCACCACGTCGCCCAGCGTGTAATTGCGGACATGGCCGATGTGCAGACGCCCCGACGGATAGGGGAACATCTCCAGCACATAATATTTCGGCCGGTCGGCGCGTTCGACGGCGACGAAACTGCCGCGCCGCTGCCATTCCGCCTGCCACTTCGCCTCGGTTTCCCTGAAATTATAGCGGGCCATGTCGGTCGAACTCTGATGTCTCTGAACGGTTGAAACGGGTCCCGGATTAAACGGAACCCCTGACTTAAACGAAACAGGCCGCGACGGCCTTCCGGCACGGCCGCGGCCCCGTTCCTGGGGACGACTCGACGCCGCAGGGCGGCCGGTCTAGTCTTTCTTCGCCTGGGCCATGCGCAGCTGCCGCGCCCTGGTCAGGATGGTGTCCTCAAGCTGACCGGCGGTGTCGGAGCCGACCTTGGTATCCTGCCAGGCCCCGCCCTTCTGACGGGACTGACGAAACACCGTGGCCCGCAGGGCGTCGGCGCGCAACTGCTTGTCGAGAATGTAGACGTTGACCTTGAAGCGGCTGTCCGGAGCCTCGGGGGGCGAATACCAGTCGGTGAGGATGACGCCGCCGAAGGGATCGGCCGACATGATCGGCATGAACGACAGCGTATCCAGCGTCCCCCGCCACAGGAAGCTGTTGACGCCGAGACCGCCGCCACCGCCCTGCTCGCCTTCGACCCGCTTGCCCGAGGCCAGCAAATCGAGTCCGCCATCGCCGCCCAGGACGCTGCCATACTTGTACATCTCGCGTCGCTGGACTTCCTCCTGCGACGGGCCACCGCCGCCGACATAGCTGTCGCAGGCCCCCAGCGCGAGAGTCGAGGCCAGTAGAATGACGTGCGGGACGATCGATGTCAGCCGGAACATGGCAGGAGCTTCGCGTTGTTCAAACGGGGGACCGCGACGACGGAAAGAAACGGTCTCATCGCGACCGAACAAACCATAAAAGCCGCGACCCCGCAACAGGATTGGCGCCTCACCCGAGCTGCCGCCACATCTCCCGGTAAGCCGCCTCGACGCTCCGGGCGAACGCGGCGGCATCGCACAGGCGGGACGCCGACAGCCGCGCCCGGAGACCGGCGCGCAAACCGGCCAGCCGCGCCGGATCGCCGGCCAAAGCCGTGGCGATGTCGAGATAGCCCTGGCGGTCGCGGGCAACCAGCTCCTCGAGTCCCGCTCCGGCGAGCAGGCTGGCGCCGACCCGGCCGGCGTGACGGTCGCCGAGCAGCGTCACCACCGGCACGCCCATCCACAACGCCTCGCAGGTGGTGGTGGTGCCGTTATAGGGACAGGGATCGAGCCCGATATCGACCCGGCGATACGCCGCCAGATGGCCGGCGGGGTCGTCGATCCGGGCCAGCAGCTCGAGCCGCTCGCCGGCAACGCCGCGCCGGGTGAAGCGCTCGCGGGTATGGGCGCAGGCCCCGGCATCGCCAAACGCCTGCCCCTTGAGCAGCAACCGCGCCCCCGGCAGCCGCAGCAGCAGCGCCGCCCACAGCTCGACGGTGCTTTCGGAGAGCTTGGCTGGGTTGTTGAACGAACCGAAGGTGACGGCGCCGCTGTCAAGACCGGGCGGCGGCCCCGGCTCGGGCGCGTCCCCGGGCGGGCCGAAGCACAAAAATCCGCCCTCGAGCCGGACCAACCTCTCGGTGGCCAGCGCGTCGGCCTCGCCCTCGGGATCGGTGATCGCGTCGACCAACCGGTAATCCAGCGCGCGCAAGCCGGTAGTGTTGGGATAGCCGAGCCACGTCACCTGGACCGGCGCCGGCCGGCGCGCGAACACCCGCAGCCGGTTGTGGGCGGTGTGACCGGCGAGATCGACCAGAATGTCGATGCCGTCGGCGCGGATGCGCCCGGCGAAATCGGCGTCGCCGATGCCGACCGTGCTCAGCCAATGACCGGCATGGGCGCGCAGCCGCCCGGTCATGGCGTCGGGCACCATCACCTCGGCGTAGCAGAAGCTCTCGACCACCGCCGGGTCATGGGCGGCCAGCAACGGCAAAAAGAACTGACTGACCGCGTGACAGCGGAAATCCGGCGAAACATAGCCGACCCGCAGGCGCCGCGCCGGCTCCGGCTGCGCCGCCATGCCGTTTTTTTCGGTGCGCGCCGGCAGCGTCAGCCCGGCGGTCGCCCGCGCTTCGAGATGACCGCCCAGCCGGAGGTGTTCGGCGAACAACTCCGCGGGCGACAGGCTGTCGCTGCCATTCAGGGTGAACAGGAGGTTGCTGAGCGCGTCGCCGTAATCGGGCCGCAGGTCCAGGCTGCGCCGATAGTGGGCCAGAGTCTCCTCGAGCCGCCCCTGGTCCTTGAACACCCCGCCGAGATTGTTGTGCGCCGAGGCCGAGCCCGGATCGGCGCGCAACGCCTCCTGATAACAGGTCACCGCCTCGGCGATCCGCCCCTGGTCCTTGAGGGCGTTGCCCAGATTGGTCAGCGCATCGGCGAATCCGGGCCGCAGCCGCAAGGCCTGACGGTAAGCCCCGACCGCCGCCTCAAGATCGCCCTGGGCCTGAAGAGCGTTGCCGAGATTGTTGAGCGCCTCGGGATAAGCCGGGCGAAAGCGCAGCGCCTCGCGATAACGGCCCACCGCCTCGGCCACCCGGCCCAGGGCGTGCAGGGTCAACCCCAGACTGTTGAGCGCGTCGGGATAGCCGGGCTGAAGCCGCAGCGCCTGTTCGAAACTGCCGAGCGCCTCGTTCAACCGCCCCTGCGCCCGGCGCGCCATGCCGAGATTGACCAGCGCCTCGGGAAACTCCGGTCGCACCGCCAGCGCCCGGGCGGCAAAATCCCCGGCCTCGTCACTTTTGCCCTCCTGAAGCGCGATCGCCCCCAGCAGGTGCAAGGCGGCGTCATGGCGCGGCGCCACCCGAAGAATTTTGCGATAGAGCTGCGCCGCTTGCGCAAGCTCTCCCGCACGATGGTGAGACAGCGCGGCGTTCAGCAGTTTATCGAGCTTGCCCCGGTCCGTCTTCGCCATGGCCTCTCTCCCTCTCCCCACAAAAGAAAAACGGCAGCGACCGAAGCCGCTGCCGTTTCCCTTTAGACATGGTGTTCTCCGCGCGAGCGGGGAACCCCAGAGGCATTAGAAGCTAACGACGCCACGCAGCAGGATCACGTTGCCGGACTGCTTCTTGGAACCATCAACCGTGTTGGACTGGTTCATGCTGATGTCGCTCTTCGCCTTGAAGTAGGTGTACTCCAGGCCGGTCCGGAGACCGGGGGCCACGGTGTACATGCCACCAACGCCGTAGGTGTCGAGACGACGGCCACCAGCGATGGTCAGATCGCCCGGGTCGTTCTGCTGCATGTACTTCACACCGACAACCGCGGGGCCGAAGGTGTACTGGGCGCCGACGTTCCAGGAGGTCATGTCGCTGACATAATCCTTCACCTGGGCCGAGTCCTGCTTACGATAGCCGCTGTTGAAGTTGTTGACGTAACCGCCACCAACCACGAGGTCCTGGAAGCCAACCTGCAAGCCGGCCTGGATGGACTTCAGGTCCTGGTACTTGTAGAAGCCGAGAGCGCCGACGTTGTCAGCAGCGGCGCCGCTCATGGCCTTGCCGCCTTCGTAGCCGATGCTGCCCTTGATCATCAGCCCGCCGAAGTTCTCTTTGTAGTTCGCGGTCAGCTCGTAGACGTCGCGGAACGCGGTCTTCTGCTGGCAGCTCGCAGCCTGGAGCAGGCCGCTGTCCGCCGAGCAGGCGGCGACACCGGTGGTGGTGGAACGGCTCACGCCGGTGTTGACGCTGACGCCGCCGTCGCCGGCAGCAGCCGCACCAACGTGCGGGGTGTAGCTGATCGCACCCTGCAGGCCGGTCTCCGGCTTGGAGCCGCCGAAGCGCGGGGTGTAGTAGACCAACTTGGTGTCGATGTCATGGGAATGCAGGAGCTGCACGCCTTCCGACGCGACGGTGCCGACGGTGGTGGCGGAACCGGTGCCGAACTGGCCCCAAGCCATGGCGCCCGTGCCGGCGGCGCCGGCAACCATGCTGCCGGTGGTGCTGACGGTGGTGGCGTTCGCCGCGGTCGCGCCGGTCGTCGGCATGTAGCCGCGCCAAGCGTCATAGATGCCGAGCATCTGCCAATCCATCGGATAGGCAACGTAGGTGTTGTCGGACGGGCCAGCGGTCACACCGGCCTGCAGGGAGCCGAAAGCGCCCGTGAAGTAGATGTAGGCCCGGTCGCCGTCAACCGTGCCGGCGCCGCCGTTGGCGCGGATACGGACGTTGGCGCCATAGACCAGACCGTTGTCGGCCTTGGCTTCCGGATTGACAGTCAGACGGAACCGGTTGGTGAAGTCACCATTGGTCTGGCTGCCCGCGCCGGTGATGCCGGCAGTGTTCTGGTTCTCGGTCTGCTTGATGTAGCCGCCTTCGAAGTAAGCGTCGCCGCTGATCTTGACGTCAAACTTTCCCGGGGCGCTCTGAGCATTAGCAGCGCCGGCAGTGAGAGCGAGAGCTACGGCGGACGTTCCCGCCAACAGATACTTTTTCATTTTTAGTGCCTCCATCCTGGCAGTGAAATGTTTGGCTCGTGTCTTTGTCCAAGCTGATAAAGAGGTAACCAGCCCCGGCCTAAAGTTCAAAGGACATTGTGTGATCCTGCTTTACTCCAACTCATTGTGTGGCTTATCAGGCACACAGCGAAGGCCGGCCAGAGTGGCAAAGCACCATAATTCTTATTTAGTTTCAATAAGTTGCCCAAACCGGTCTTTTGCAGGTGCGAACGAATCGCCACCGCGCCGCCCGGCGGGCGCCGCAAGCCGGCGCCGTTTATTTTGGCTCTGTCAGCGGTGATTGTTGGCGTCCTGCACCGCCCCATATGTAGGGTTGGGAGGGTGGCGCGATGCGAGAGATTGATTTCACGGCGGCGATGGCGCGACTGGGCGATCTGACGCCCCGCCAGCGCCGGACGAT